>NZ_JBHTLS010000001.1:0-3774 GCF_042678845.1 Sphingobium olei
CTTATCGCGAGGAAGCGGTAATGCGGAGGAGCGCGGCGTAACCGGCGAATTCCCATGATAGTGTGCGCAGTTGCTGCGCATTATATTGGTTGCGAACCTCGGCGGTCCCTGGACCAGCTGAGGAGGCAATCATGTTGAAGTTGCATGACGAGTTGATCACCGAACTCTCGAATTCGCTCACCACACAGAATTACAATCCCGTGGTCGTGGCGAACCACCGTCTCTACGCCCGCGCGTTTCTCGATTATCTGGCCGAGTGCGATATACAGGTCGAGACTGTGACGCCGCAGCAGGTCGATCAGTATTTTGGCTATGCGGTTCAGGATTTTGAGATCCAGTACGGTCGGCCTCCCAGTGCGCGTTGGCACATGTTGCCCCGCACCGCGATCGCCAAGCTCCTCCGGCTTGCTCAAGGCAATTGGCCCCCGGACGCAGAAATGATCGGTCCCGATGACGAGCATCGACATGAAATTTGCCGCGAATACGAGGCATGGCTGCGCGAGGAGCGCGGTTTGGCAATCTCGTCCATTGCGGCGCTGATGTGGGAGGCGCGAAACTTCCTGCGATGGCAGTTCGACCGGGCCGGTGCCGCCAGCCTCGAAACGTTGAGCATCGTGGACATCGATCTCTACATGGACATGCGCGCGCCTGNTGGTTTACGGCGCAAATCATTGGCCGATGTCGCTGAGCGTCTCCGTTCGGTGGTTCGCCATCTGCATCGGACGGGTCGCATCCCGACCGATCTGACGCCACACATCATCGGCCCCATGCTCTATGCCTACGAAGATGTGCCGTCGACGCTGGAAAGGAGCCAAATCGCCGCGGTTCTGGCGACAACGCAGGAGGACAGATCGCCACGCGGACTACGCGATTATGCGATACTTCAGCTGCTTGCCACGTATGGGCTGCGCGAAGGTGAGATATGCCGCCTTCGGCTCGATGACGTGGACTGGCGCGCAGAATCCCTCCGGATCTGCCACACCAAGACCAACGCGTACTCGTACATGCCGCTAATGGTGACTGTTGGTGAAGCGCTGCTGGATTATCTGCGCCTTGGGCGGCCCCAGGTTGAAGTGCGGGAAATCTTCGTCCGATCCTGCGCACCCTATATCGCAATGACGAACCTGTACGGCATGATCCGCGGTCGGTTGGCCGCCGCAGGCGTAGTGCCAGCAGGAAAGCGGGGGCCGCATGTCTTCCGCCACGCACGTGCGGTCGAAATGCTGCGGGCATCGGTCCCGCAAAAGATCATCGGCGACGTGCTCGGGCATCGATCCACCGAATCCACCAATACTTATCTCAAACTGGCAACAGATGATCTCCGAGCCGTGGCACTCGAGGTGCCTGGAATGGAGGTGCTGTCATGAGCGCCTGGCACGATCCCGATCGCACCGTCGTCGACGCCTTCCTGGTAAAATCGCAGTTCCGGCCGGGAAGCGTACCGACATATCGCTGGTTCCTTTGCACCTTCGAAGATGTTGCCCGCCGGCATCCGGCGGTGGACCGGCAGATGCTCGACGCCTGGCTGAAGGAGATGCAAAAACGTTGGCGATTGTCGACGCTGCTCAATCAGGTCTGCATTGTCGACCGCTTCCTCGACCACCTCGTCGAAATCGGGCTGATCGCCGACAACCCTGTTGCTGCACTTCGCCGTCGGTACAACGTCAAGCAAAGCAAGCCGATCTGGCGGGCCTTGGCTTCCCCGAATCCCGACGAATCCTTGGCCGCGTTACGACGGCCTGCGCCCTTCGGCAGCGTGCTGGGTGACTTCATGCAAGACCATGTCATGCTGATGCGCAGCCGGGGATATCAATATGAAGCGCAGGCTCACTGGCTGCTGCGGTTCGATCGGTTCCTTCAGGCCCGTCCCGACCTCGCGGAGCAACCACTTGAGGCAATGATTGCGAGCTGGGCGGCTGCCAAGCCGACCCGCAACCACGCGGCTGAATGCCAGAAGCTGGCGCGCATCCTGACCAAGGCGCGGTTCCGCCTCGATCCGACTATCCCGCCAAAGCGCTTCAATCCCCGGCCAGAGCGGGAAGTAGCGCGGGAGCATCGGCAACCGCATATCTTCAGCCCGGCTGACGTTCGGCGTATGCTCGATACCGCACGGACTTATCCGTCGCCGGACGCTCCGCTGCGGCCGTTGACCCTCTACACCATGATCATGCTGGCCTATTGTGCCGGGCTACGGCGAAGCGAGCTGGCATGGCTCGATCTTGGTGACGTGGACCTGCAATCAAGCACGATCACGATCCGGGAAACGAAGTTCTACAAGACCAGGATCTTGCCTCTATCCGACAGTGTCGCGGTCGAACTGCGCGCGTACATCGATGCGAGGCGGCGCGCTGGCGGCCCACAGAACCCGAAATCAGGGCTGTTCTGGCATGCCCACTTAAATGACCGCTACAGGCCCGAGGCGGTTACGACAATGATTACCAACGTCATGCGCCGTGCTGGGCTCAAGCCCGCTTCGGGCCGGACCGGGCCGCGGGTCCATGACCTTCGTCACTCGATGGTGGTGAACCGCATCCTCCAGTGGTACCGGTCCGGCATTAACCCTCAGGAAAAACTGCACTTCCTCTCGACCTACATGGGGCACCGGGATCTCCACTCCACGCTGGTCTACATCACCGTCACGCAGGATCTGTTGCAGGAAGCCAGTGAACGGTTCCGCGCGCTCGGCGCCCCGTGCCTTGTCACGGAGGCGCGGCCATGAGGAAAGGCAATCCATTGCCCGCGTTGTTGCGGGCGTTCTTCCAGGAGTGGCTGGCCGAGCAGCGCAGCGCGTCAATCCACACGATCCGCTCTTATCGCGACACCTGGCGGCTGCTGCTTCGGTTCGTCGCGGAGCGAAAAGGCTGCGGGGTCGCGCGGCTGACGCTCACCGACGTCTCGGCCGGCGAGGTGCGCGCGTTCCTTCATCATACCGAGCATGGCCGCAAGACCACGATCGGCACGCGGAACTGCCGACTGGCCGCCATCCGCAGCTTCTTCAGCTTCGTGGCGGACAAGAATCCGGAATACATCGCGCAGTGCTCAGAGGTCCTGGCTGTTCCGTTGAAGCGGGAGCCCACCTCCGCGCCGTGCTACCTCGAGCCCGAGGAGGTCGAGGCCATCCTCGCCCAGCCCAACCGATCGACACTCGAAGGGCTGCGCGACCATGTACTGCTCTCGTTCCTCTATAACAGTGGCGCGCGAATCCAAGAGGCGCTTGACCTCTGTCCCGAAGCAATCCGGTTCGATGCACCGAACTTCGTGCGTCTTTACGGCAAGGGGCGCAAGGAACGCATCTGCCCGCTCTGGCCAGAAACCGTGGCATTGCTCAGGAAGCTACTGGAGCGACAGCCCCGTGCGCCCGATGAGCGGATCTTCGTCAATCGATACGGTGAACCGCTAGGGGCGTCAGGGGTGCGGTTCAAGCTCAACGCCTACGTGGAACAAGCCGCGAAATCGACGCTGACCCTCCAGTCAAAACACGTTACGCCTCACAGCTTCCGGCACGCGACCGCCGTCCACCTCGTTGCCGCCGGGGTCGATATCACCGTCATCCGCAGTTGGCTCGGGCACGTCAGTCTCGATACGACCAATCACTATGCTCAGGCCAATCTGGAGACCAAACGAAAGGCGCTGGAACAGGTTGGCGCCCCGGCGGCGAGCAACGTGCCACCTTCGTGGAAGCGAGATGCCAATCTGATGGGATGGCTCGACACCCTATAGAATAATGTGAAGGACGTGGCGAAATGTTCCGCAGCTTTGCAGGACTACGCCGCG
>NZ_JBHTLS010000002.1:0-3379 GCF_042678845.1 Sphingobium olei
AAGCTCCTCCGGCTTGCTCAAGGCAATTGGCCCCCGGACGCAGAAATGATCGGTCCCGATGACGAGCATCGACATGAAATTTGCCGCGAATACGAGGCATGGCTGCGCGAGGAGCGCGGTTTGGCAAGCGCGTCCATTGCGGCGCTGATGTGGGAGGCGCGAAACTTCCTGCGATGGCAGTTCGACCGGGCCGGTGCCGCCAGCCTCGAAACGTTGAGCATCGTGGACATCGATCTCTACATGGACATGCGCGCGCCTGGTTTACGGCGCAAATCATTGGCCGATGTCGCTGAGCGTCTCCGTTCGGTGGTTCGCCATCTGCATCGGACGGGTCGCATCCCGACCGATCTGACGCCACACATCATCGGCCCCATGCTCTATGCCTACGAAGATGTGCCGTCGACGCTGGAAAGGAGCCAAATCGCCGCGGTTCTGGCGACAACGCAGGAGGACAGATCGCCACGCGGACTACGCGATTATGCGATACTTCAGCTGCTTGCCACGTATGGGCTGCGCGAAGGTGAGATATGCCGCCTTCGGCTCGATGACGTGGACTGGCGCGCAGAATCCCTCCGGATCTGCCACACCAAGACCAACGCGTACTCGTACATGCCGCTAATGGTGACTGTTGGTGAAGCGCTGCTGGATTATCTGCGCCTTGGGCGGCCCCAGGTTGAAGTGCGGGAAATCTTCGTCCGATCCTGCGCACCCTATATCGCAATGACGAACCTGTACGGCATGATCCGCGGTCGGTTGGCCGCCGCAGGCGTAGTGCCAGCAGGAAAGCGGGGGCCGCATGTCTTCCGCCACGCACGTGCGGTCGAAATGCTGCGGGCATCGGTCCCGCAAAAGATCATCGGCGACGTGCTCGGGCATCGATCCACCGAATCCACCAATACTTATCTCAAACTGGCAACAGATGATCTCCGAGCCGTGGCACTCGAGGTGCCTGGAATGGAGGTGCTGTCATGAGCGCCTGGCACGATCCCGATCGCACCGTCGTCGACGCCTTCCTGGTAAAATCGCAGTTCCGGCCGGGAAGCGTACCGACATATCGCTGGTTCCTTTGCACCTTCGAAGATGTTGCCCGCCGGCATCCGGCGGTGGACCGGCAGATGCTCGACGCCTGGCTGAAGGAGATGCAAAAACGTTGGCGATTGTCGACGCTGCTCAATCAGGTCTGCATTGTCGACCGCTTCCTCGACCACCTCGTCGAAATCGGGCTGATCGCCGACAACCCTGTTGCTGCACTTCGCCGTCGGTACAACGTCAAGCAAAGCAAGCCGATCTGGCGGGCCTTGGCTTCCCCGAATCCCGACGAATCCTTGGCCGCGTTACGACGGCCTGCGCCCTTCGGCAGCGTGCTGGGTGACTTCATGCAAGACCATGTCATGCTGATGCGCAGCCGGGGATATCAATATGAAGCGCAGGCTCACTGGCTGCTGCGGTTCGATCGGTTCCTTCAGGCCCGTCCCGACCTCGCGGAGCAACCACTTGAGGCAATGATTGCGAGCTGGGCGGCTGCCAAGCCGACCCGCAACCACGCGGCTGAATGCCAGAAGCTGGCGCGCATCCTGACCAAGGCGCGGTTCCGCCTCGATCCGACTATCCCGCCAAAGCGCTTCAATCCCCGGCCAGAGCGGGAAGTAGCGCGGGAGCATCGGCAACCGCATATCTTCAGCCCGGCTGACGTTCGGCGTATGCTCGATACCGCACGGACTTATCCGTCGCCGGACGCTCCGCTGCGGCCGTTGACCCTCTACACCATGATCATGCTGGCCTATTGTGCCGGGCTACGGCGAAGCGAGCTGGCATGGCTCGATCTTGGTGACGTGGACCTGCAATCAAGCACGATCACGATCCGGGAAACGAAGTTCTACAAGACCAGGATCTTGCCTCTATCCGACAGTGTCGCGGTCGAACTGCGCGCGTACATCGATGCGAGGCGGCGCGCTGGCGGCCCACAGAACCCGAAATCAGGGCTGTTCTGGCATGCCCACTTAAATGACCGCTACAGGCCCGAGGCGGTTACGACAATGATTACCAACGTCATGCGCCGTGCTGGGCTCAAGCCCGCTTCGGGCCGGACCGGGCCGCGGGTCCATGACCTTCGTCACTCGATGGTGGTGAACCGCATCCTCCAGTGGTACCGGTCCGGCATTAACCCTCAGGAAAAACTGCACTTCCTCTCGACCTACATGGGGCACCGGGATCTCCACTCCACGCTGGTCTACATCACCGTCACGCAGGATCTGTTGCAGGAAGCCAGTGAACGGTTCCGCGCGCTCGGCGCCCCGTGCCTTGTCACGGAGGCGCGGCCATGAGGAAAGGCAATCCATTGCCCGCGTTGTTGCGGGCGTTCTTCCAGGAGTGGCTGGCCGAGCAGCGCAGCGCGTCAATCCACACGATCCGCTCTTATCGCGACACCTGGCGGCTGCTGCTTCGGTTCGTCGCGGAGCGAAAAGGCTGCGGGGTCGCGCGGCTGACGCTCACCGACGTCTCGGCCGGCGAGGTGCGCGCGTTCCTTCATCATACCGAGCATGGCCGCAAGACCACGATCGGCACGCGGAACTGCCGACTGGCCGCCATCCGCAGCTTCTTCAGCTTCGTGGCGGACAAGAATCCGGAATACATCGCGCAGTGCTCAGAGGTCCTGGCTGTTCCGTTGAAGCGGGAGCCCACCTCCGCGCCGTGCTACCTCGAGCCCGAGGAGGTCGAGGCCATCCTCGCCCAGCCCAACCGATCGACACTCGAAGGGCTGCGCGACCATGTACTGCTCTCGTTCCTCTATAACAGTGGCGCGCGAATCCAAGAGGCGCTTGACCTCTGTCCCGAAGCAATCCGGTTCGATGCACCGAACTTCGTGCGTCTTTACGGCAAGGGGCGCAAGGAACGCATCTGCCCGCTCTGGCCAGAAACCGTGGCATTGCTCAGGAAGCTACTGGAGCGACAGCCCCGTGCGCCCGATGAGCGGATCTTCGTCAATCGATACGGTGAACCGCTAGGGGCGTCAGGGGTGCGGTTCAAGCTCAACGCCTACGTGGAACAAGCCGCGAAATCGACGCTGACCCTCCAGTCAAAACACGTTACGCCTCACAGCTTCCGGCACGCGACCGCCGTCCACCTCGTTGCCGCCGGGGTCGATATCACCGTCATCCGCAGTTGGCTCGGGCACGTCAGTCTCGATACGACCAATCACTATGCTCAGGCCAATCTGGAGACCAAACGAAAGGCGCTGGAACAGGTTGGCGCCCCGGCGGCGAGCAACGTGCCACCTTCGTGGAAGCGAGATGCCAATCTGATGGGATGGCTCGACACCCTATAGAATAATGTGAAGGACGTGGCGAAATGTTCCGCAGCTTTGCAGGACTACGCCGCG
>NZ_JBHTLS010000003.1:0-3832 GCF_042678845.1 Sphingobium olei
TGAAGCCTCGACAGCCTTCGATCCCGCCGATGCGCGATGCTGGATCGCGCGGGGTCGCCCTGAGCATCATGCAGAGCAACTGGCTCGCGCCTGGGCTGACTTCCCGGATCTTCCAAATGAGGCGCCAGCGCAGGACCGGATGGCCCGCATTCGTGAACGGGTCGCAGCGCTCCGTCCTCTCAACGACGCCATCTACGAGGAGGGCGAACGCGAGAGGAAACGCCGGAATTTCGCCTTTATCGAGCGCCGTGTGGCCGCCGGCGGCGCCGACACGCGCGATCATGTCATCCTGCAGGCCCGGATCCGCCATGGATATGACTGGGACGATGCCGTTCAATATGGGGACGGCACTATTGCGGCACTTTCAGGCTGGGAGCCGCGCCGATCCTTCCATACCCCGAGTGGCGCGAACGCTGATCCTTTCGAGCGTGCCTACGCTCAGGGCTTTCGCGACGCGGGAGGCTGCTATGACGACCCGTTCGATGCGGCCAGGCGTGCCTATGCTGCTGCTGCCGCGATGCCATGTGAGGCACGAAGCGCCCCTGGCCAGCCGTTGTCCCGGCCGCTCCCAAGCAGTTGGCCTCTCCCCACGGACGCGCCGCGCCCCACGCGATGGTCGAGGCGCCTGCTGATCCTAGGCGAGGCCACCGCGGCGGACACCGGTCTTGACCTTCCCGCCATGCTCCAGTCCCGGCCAGGTCATCAGGCGATGACAGCCATTCTGGCTCTTCCCGGACAGGGATTTCGCCTATGGAATAGTGTCTGCAACGCCGAAACGGCGCGTGCGCTCAGCTCCTTGCCTGTCCTGCTCGCCGATATCGATCCTGATGATCTTCTGGTTGTCGCGCATGGCGCGGATCTCGACTGGATCGACCGTCACGCCGATTTGCTTCCGCTATGCCGCACCATGGAGAGAACACGAAACTCCGTGATCCAGCAACGCGGCCAGCTGCGCGTGTGGCTCGATCGAGGGTTGGATGCCGGCGAAACCAAGGCCGGCGGTCATATCTGCTGGACGAAGATCGCCCAGGGGCTCTCCGGCCGTCTTGGCGAATTCACGGCCCGTTATGCAGGGCGAGCTCGGCCGCGCGGCCACCACATCGTGGTCGAACTCAAAGACGGAACGTCCGCAACCGGCTTCATGACCCCGCAGGGCGAACCGCTCAGACCTGAAGCGATCATCTCCAACAAGGCGCATTTGCGCAAACATATGGCGGCAATGCTGCGCCGCTTCGCCTCAGCGGTCCCGCACTACTGACCTGTCCCGAACGAGGCGACGCCGGCTCGCATCAGGAAATTGGAAGCCCATCATGACCATCCTCACGACCAGCACGGCCGTCATTCAATCCAACATCGACAGGGCGGGCCAACATATTTTCGCAATCTTCCCCGACGCCGACACGGCGGGCTTCGCCTACACGATCGGCAACGCCCGCCTCGGCCTGCCCGAACTGCTGATCATCGGCAATTTCGCGCCGCACCTGATGGCATCGGTTCTCAACGAAGTGGGCCAGCGAATGCGCCAGACGGACCAGGTGCCCGACAAGGATATCGATATCGGCGGCGCCTTCCCGATCCGTCCGCGCCTTGCCGGGGCGGCGGCGCGCAGCGCATTCACTATCCAGGTCGGGCGCCTTCTTGGCCATGAGGAATATNTGCCGTCGTCCAACTCCTTCTGCCCGATCCGATGGGCCTTTATCCGGGCGAGGCGAGGTGCGACCCTCGTTATGACGTGCCCCGCCCATGATGTCCTGCCCTTGAGGAACGCGGCCATGCGCCCGAACGCGAAAGGCCCAAATATGGAACCAGGCCAGCAAAACCGGTTGCCCCTGATCGTCAGGCAAGCCGGATATCCAGACATCATGGTGGAAACGCTCGCGGAAGCGTCGCGCCACTATTGCGAACGCCGCGATCAGACTGGTCTTGGCGCCAGTGCATTCCCGGAAGCCGAGCTCATCCGGGAGGGCATCGTCGTCGGCCGCATCAGCTACAATGGCCGTATCTGGAATCCCATCCCATGGCGACCGGGAGACAGGCCCATCTACGACAACGCAACTTGTCGCGGTGGCGAGCCAGAGAGCTGACATCCGTTTCAGCCAGATCGGGCCCCTTCTTCAAGGACATACAGACCGCCTTCACGACCGGGCTACGAAGCGAAGGGGGGAGGGGGCGTGCGTGAAACCGCGAGCAGTATTGCGCACGCATATGAAGGAAATGCCCGATGGATATGATCACCTGCAGGACCCGCATCAGCGGGCAGGCTCCGCTTTACAGCTATCGGGTCCTGGTCCCGCTGGACCAGCTTGCTCTCCACCGTCGGCACCATGTTGTCATTCTTCATGTCCCGACACCGGCGGGCCGGCAGCCCTGTACCCGGCTCGCCGACGTGCTGGCGCCAGGCCGCTGGTTCGAGCGCTATCTCGCCGTGCATTGCGGCCTGGCCGCGCGCCTCAACCTCGTGTCGCGCCGTGTCGAGGCCATCATCCTGCAGGCCATTTTCCCTGAAATGACCGCGCGTCTCGTTCCGCCGATGCTTCTGCTCGACCATGAGCCTGGCGAGGCCCGCCATCGCGTCTCCGGCATCGATTTCAATGCTGCCTTCGATAGCCTTGCACCCAGGATCGAAACGCTGATCGCCACCGATCTCGGCCTTTGTCGCAACAATCACCGCCGCGCAGCCTGAAGCAGGATTGAGCCCATGACCCGCTATGCCCCCTTTCATCTCGAAATCGCCGCCTGCCTATGGGAGGCGGTCCTGACTTTGCGTGATCGGCCTGCCGCCGAACCCGATGCGCTCGACCGCGCCCTGGCCATCCGCGGAACGTTCGACAGGCTTGGGGCTGAGACCCTGCGTCCCATCATACTCAGCTGGACCGCTACGGTCGAACGGGCATTGCAGGGCCTTGATGACGATTGCCCCTTCGGTCTCGACTGGGCCTATATCGGCCGATGGCTGGCCGAAAGCGTCGACTGGTCCCATCCGCACCACCCGGTCCTGCGTTCCGATGCGGCCGGACAGGACACTGAACAGGCTTGGCCGACCGGTATGGGGGAAGAGCCATCGCCGGGACCGACGGATATCGCCGGCCGCGACGATCACCTCGCTCTGCTGGCGCGGATACGCTCGGCCATCGAATATCCCGAGAACCTCGCACACTCTGCGCGCAGCGAACTGATCGCGGCAATCCACAGCGCCGAGGACCACATCGAACGATCGCCCTTGCCCTGGCCGGTCAAGCTTCATGCCGCCGCTATCGAGCACCGCTACGGCACCAATATTCATGCCGCGATCGATGAGTCATCTCTGGACGCGGAAATCGCCGCCTGGTGCCGCGAGTGGTGGAAAGAAACTGGCGACGAGCGCGATCCCGTCACGCTGGACGATGAAACCGTGATTGCCATCTATTTCGACGGGCACCCCTCGGACGGATGCGCCAAAGACCTACTCCAGGTCACGCCGCCGCTTTTCCACACAAGCCTCGCTCCGAAATCGGTGGAAACCGGACGCTATTGCGTGCTCTCGACCGCGCATCTGACGGTCCAGACCGCCGGCCTTCTCGATGGCTGGGCATCCTGGCCGCCGACCGAGCGGCCGATCGACATCGCCGCCTCCGTCTACGGCTGGTTCATTCCCACCCGTTCGCTCGACGAAGCGCGCCAGACGCAACTGCCGGCAGACCTGCTGCGCCTGATGGCGTTCGGCCGAAGCCGGAGCTTCCAGTTCCTTCTGCTCGATTGCGACGGTGACCGCTCGGATGATCTGCCTGTCCACGACTGGTGATCCTAAAATCGAAAGGAATCCCGATGATTGGAACGCTTGAACGCGCCGCGG
>NZ_JBHTLS010000004.1:0-2450 GCF_042678845.1 Sphingobium olei
CAATCTTCCCCGACGCCGACACGGCGGGCTTCGCCTACACGATCGGCAACGCCCGCCTCGGCCTGCCCGAACTGCTGATCATCGGCAATTTCGCGCCGCACCTGATGGCATCGGTTCTCAACGAAGTCGGTCGGCGAATGCGTCAGGCGGACCAGGTGCCCGACAAGGATATCGATATCGGCGGCGCCTTCCCGATCCGTCCGCGCCTTGCCGGGGCGGCGGCGCGCAGCGCATTCACTATCCAGGTCGGGCGCCTTCTTGGCCATGAGGAATATGCCGTCGTCCAACTCCTTCTGCCCGATCCGATGGGCCTTTATCCGGGCGAGGCGAGGTGCGACCCTCGTTATGACGTGCCCCGCCCATGATGTCCTGCCCTTGAGGAACGCGGCCATGCGCCCGAACGCGAAAGGCCCAAATATGGAACCAGGCCAGCAAAACCGGTTGCCCCTGATCGTCAGGCAAGCCGGATATCCAGACATCATGGTGGAAACGCTCGCGGAAGCGTCGCGCCACTATTGCGAACGCCGCGATCAGACTGGTCTTGGCGCCAGTGCATTCCCGGAAGCCGAGCTCATCCGGGAGGGCATCGTCGTCGGCCGCATCAGCTACAATGGCCGTATCTGGAATCCCATCCCATGGCGACCGGGAGACAGGCCCATCTACGACAACGCAACTTGTCGCGGTGGCGAGCCAGAGAGCTGACATCCGTTTCAGCCAGATCGGGCCCCTTCTTCAAGGACATACAGACCGCCTTCACGACCGGGCTACGAAGCGAAGGGGGGAGGGGGCGTGCGTGAAACCGCGAGCAGTATTGCGCACGCATATGAAGGAAATGCCCGATGGATATGATCACCTGCAGGACCCGCATCAGCGGGCAGGCTCCGCTTTACAGCTATCGGGTCCTGGTCCCGCTGGACCAGCTTGCTCTCCACCGTCGGCACCATGTTGTCATTCTTCATGTCCCGACACCGGCGGGCCGGCAGCCCTGTACCCGGCTCGCCGACGTGCTGGCGCCAGGCCGCTGGTTCGAGCGCTATCTCGCCGTGCATTGCGGCCTGGCCGCGCGCCTCAACCTCGTGTCGCGCCGTGTCGAGGCCATCATCCTGCAGGCCATTTTCCCTGAAATGACCGCGCGTCTCGTTCCGCCGATGCTTCTGCTCGACCATGAGCCTGGCGAGGCCCGCCATCGCGTCTCCGGCATCGATTTCAATGCTGCCTTCGATAGCCTTGCACCCAGGATCGAAACGCTGATCGCCACCGATCTCGGCCTTTGTCGCAACAATCACCGCCGCGCAGCCTGAAGCAGGATTGAGCCCATGACCCGCTATGCCCCCTTTCATCTCGAAATCGCCGCCTGCCTATGGGAGGCGGTCCTGACTTTGCGTGATCGGCCTGCCGCCGAACCCGATGCGCTCGACCGCGCCCTGGCCATCCGCGGAACGTTCGACAGGCTTGGGGCTGAGACCCTGCGTCCCATCATACTCAGCTGGACCGCTACGGTCGAACGGGCATTGCAGGGCCTTGATGACGATTGCCCCTTCGGTCTCGACTGGGCCTATATCGGCCGATGGCTGGCCGAAAGCGTCGACTGGTCCCATCCGCACCACCCGGTCCTGCGTTCCGATGCGGCCGGACAGGACACTGAACAGGCTTGGCCGACCGGTATGGGGGAAGAGCCATCGCCGGGACCGACGGATATCGCCGGCCGCGACGATCACCTCGCTCTGCTGGCGCGGATACGCTCGGCCATCGAATATCCCGAGAACCTCGCACACTCTGCGCGCAGCGAACTGATCGCGGCAATCCACAGCGCCGAGGACCACATCGAACGATCGCCCTTGCCCTGGCCGGTCAAGCTTCATGCCGCCGCTATCGAGCACCGCTACGGCACCAATATTCATGCCGCGATCGATGAGTCATCTCTGGACGCGGAAATCGCCGCCTGGTGCCGCGAGTGGTGGAAAGAAACTGGCGACGAGCGCGATCCCGTCACGCTGGACGATGAAACCGTGATTGCCATCTATTTCGACGGGCACCCCTCGGACGGATGCGCCAAAGACCTACTCCAGGTCACGCCGCCGCTTTTCCACACAAGCCTCGCTCCGAAATCGGTGGAAACCGGACGCTATTGCGTGCTCTCGACCGCGCATCTGACGGTCCAGACCGCCGGCCTTCTCGATGGCTGGGCATCCTGGCCGCCGACCGAGCGGCCGATCGACATCGCCGCCTCCGTCTACGGCTGGTTCATTCCCACCCGTTCGCTCGACGAAGCGCGCCAGACGCAACTGCCGGCAGACCTGCTGCGCCTGATGGCGTTCGGCCGAAGCCGGAGCTTCCAGTTCCTTCTGCTCGATTGCGACGGTGACCGCTCGGATGATCTGCCTGTCCACGACTGGTGATCCTAAAATCGAAAGGAATCCCGATGATTGGAACGCTTGAACGCGCCGCGG
>NZ_JBHTLS010000005.1:0-254453 GCF_042678845.1 Sphingobium olei
GACACGCGCCCGCCCACCCGCGCGCTCGACATTCACCTGACCGCGAACATGGAGCGCTATATGTGGTCGTTCGACGGAGTGAAGCTGTCGGAGGGGGCGGAACCCATTGCCTTCCGCCATATGGAGCGGGTGCGCGTGACGCTGATCAACGACACGATGATGCCCCACCCCATCCATATCCACGGCCATTTCTTCCAGCTCGTGACCGGCGAGGACGCGGCGACCAATCCGCGCAAGCATACGGTCAACGTGCTGCCGGGCGGCAAGGTCAGCTTCGATCTGACCGCCGATGCGATCGGCGACTGGGCGTTCCACTGCCATATGCTGATGCACATGCATGCGGGGATGATGCGGGTCGTGACCGTCCGGCATGAAAGCGCCGCGGCATGATGCGCGCTCTGGCGATAACGCTGCTCAGCGTTGCGCTGCCGGCGCAGGCGCAGACGATGGACCATAGCCAGATGAACCATGGCGCGCATGAGATGCCGCAGGGCGAAACGCCTCCGGCCGCCGATCCCCATGCCGGTCACGCGATGGGCGATACGGACAGCGCCGTTCCCAATGGCACGCCCCCGCCCGTGCCGACCGATCATGCCGCCGACGCGCTCTACGATCCCGTCGTTATGGCCCGCGCCCGCGCCGCAATGGTCAAGGAAAGCGGCGGCATGATCTTTTCCCAACTGATGATCGACCGTCTGGAATATCGCGCGCAGGATGGCATCGACGGCTATCATTGGGAAGGCGAAGGCTGGATCGGCGGCGACGTTAATCGGCTCGCGATCAAGTCCGAAGGGGAGGGCGACATCGGTGGCGCGCTTGAAAACGCGGAGGTGCAGGCACTCTACAGCCGCGCCATCGATCCCTGGTGGAACATCGTCGGCGGCGTGCGGCAGGATTTCCGCCCGCAGCCTGAGCGCACCTATGCCACCATCGGGATCGAAGGCCTCGCCCCCTACTGGTTCGAGGTCGAGGGGCAGCTGTTCGTGTCGCAGAAAGGCGACGCGCATCTGCGGCTGGAGGGCAGCTATGACCAGCGCATCACCCAGCGGCTGATCCTGCAACCGGCGGTCGAGGTGAATCTCGCCGCGCAGGATGTGCCCGAAATCGGCGTCGCGTCGGGCCTGTCGGACATCGAACTGGGGCTGCGGCTGCGCTACGAGATAGCGCGCGAATTCGCCCCCTATGTGGGCATCAACTGGGAACGCAAGCTCGGCGACACCGCGCGATACGCCCACGCCGCCGGAGACCGGGCCTCCGCAACCAGCCTCGTCATGGGCGTCCGCTTCTGGTTCTGACCCCCGCGGCACAACATGCCGCCGCCTGACCCGATTTCATTACATTCGCGGCGACGAAGACGCAGCTTTATACGATAGCCCCGCGCGCATGGCCCTAGCTTCAGCGCGAACGGAAAGGGGTCGATGCTGCGCGTTTCAAGTCCATGTCGGCTTCTGCTCGTCTGCGCGGCGCTGTTCGCGACGCCCTCGCGGGCACAGGATGTGGACGGCGGCGCAACGCTGAGCGGCGGCTTCGACCTCATCGAAATGCGCGCCGACAAGGGCGGTGACATTTTCCTGTGGGACGCAACATTCTCCTATGGCGACGCGACTGACCAGCTGATGCTGGTCACAACAGGCGGAGGGCCATTGTCGGCGCAGATCGACCAGTCCGAAATCCGCGTCTTCTATGGTCGTACGGTAGGCAATTTGACCTGGCTGGCCGGGGTCCGCCACGACATCACCCCTGCCCCGCGCGACACCCATGCGATCGTCGGTGCGCAGGGATCGGTCGGCACGCGCCTGAGCTGGGAAACCTATATCTTCCTGTCCGACCGAGGCCGGTTGAGCGGCGAGGGGCAGGTGATCTACGCCATGCCGATCGCCGAGAAACTCTATATCGAGCCGCGGGTGGCGGCGGGATGGGCGGCGCGCAGCTGGATCGAACAGGGCGTGCGCGCCGGGATCGGAGAGGTGGAAGGGTCGGTGCGGCTACGTTATCGGCTGCGGCCCAAGATCAACGCCTACATCGGCGTCGCGCACGAGCGGCTGGTGGGCGGCACGCGCCGGCTGGCGGAGGAGCAGGGCGACACAGGGCAGGCGACCACGGCGGTGATCGGCTTCGGCTTCAGCCTCTAATAGCCCCTACCTCGCGCTACAACCCCGTCCATCGGCTCGTTCGCCTGATGCCGGCGAATATTGGCGATGAGTGCGCGCCCGGCGCTGTCCGCGCGGGTCATGCTGGCGACATGTGGGGTAAGCAGGATGCGCGGATGATGCCAGAAAGGATGACGGGGCGGCAGCGGCTCGGGATCGGTCACGTCGAGCATGGCCGCGGACATATGCCCTTCGTCCAATAGGGCGAGCAAATCCTGCGCCACAAGATGCCCACCCCGCCCCGCGTTGACCAGCATCGCGCCCTTGGGAAGGCGCGCGAGAAGATTGCGGCACACGATGCCGCGCGTGTCGGGGGTGAGCGGCAGCAGACAGAGGAGGATGCCGCAGTTCCTCAGAAACGCGTCCAGTCCGTCGGTCCCGCTATGACAGGCGACGCCCTCCACGTCATGCGGCGAGCGGCTCCAGCCCGACAGCGCGAACCCGAAGGGACGAAGCGCCCCAAGCACGGCCTTGCCCAATTGCCCCAGACCCATCACCCCCACCCGCCGCTGCTCGGCCGGCACGAGCTTGATCGGTGCCCAGCGCTGCTCCGCCTGTGCGGCGCGATAGGGGATGAGGTCGCGGTGCAGCGCCAGTACCGCCATCGTCGCATATTCGACCATGCCGGCGACGATGCCCGGCTCGATCATCCGCACCACATCGACATGCCGCGGCAGGCTTTCCATGTCGAACTGGTCCACCCCCGCCCCGATGGAGAAGAGCACTTCCAGGTTAGGGAGGCTGGCGATCAGGTCCGCCGACGGACTCCAGGCCGCGAGATAGCGGATGGTGGCGGGATCATAGGGTGTGGGCGGCGCGACGAAGCCGACGTCGGGCGCCTCCGCAGCGAAAATGTCGCGCCAGATCTGCCCGCGCGCAGGATCGGAGGTATAGAGCAGGGTCATGCGGGAGCCTTTCGGGGGATGCGGCGGCGCTGGGCGGTGGCGTGCCACCATATGATCGGGCCGCTGATCGCCAGAGCGGCGAGGGACAAGGCGACGACCAGCCAGACGGGTGGGCCAACTGGCGCGAGGAATTCGCCGCTATGGATCGGAAGCAGCGGCATCCAGAGCGCGCGGCTGGCCTGCGCGGGTTTCGCGCTGACGATGTGCGCCCCGGCGAGCGAGACAGCGACGACATGGACGGCGCGTGCATTGCGTTCGGGCGCATGGAAGTTGACGGTCAGCCGGTTGCTGCCGATCCTGATGTCTCGTAGCGCCGCGCCGGGAAAGGCGCTTTGCGCGAGCGCGAGTTCGCGATCGACCTGAGCAGCCGTCACGACAGCCGGAGGCGCGCTACCGCCGCTGGCGAAAAGATCGGGAAAGACGAGGAGAAAGCCCGTCGCGGAAAGCAGGATGAGAAAAGCTGCCGCGACGACCCCGAGCGTGCGGTGCGCCTGCCGCAGCACCAGGCGGGGCGACAGGCTCCAGCGGACCGCCAGCGCCTTCGCCGGATTGCGTTTCGGCCACCAATAGGCAAGCCCGCTGCCCGCCATCAGCAGCAAAGCAAGCCCGTTCAGCGCTATAACGGCCATACCGGCACGGCCGGATAGGAGCCGGTAATGAAGTTGTAGCGCCGCCTCTAGCGGGAAGCGCGAGAGGCCGCCAGCACGGAGCACCGCCCCGCCCGCCGGATCGACCGTCGCATAAACAGCTTCGCCGTCCGCGCGCGCCATGTGCGCGAACCAGGTCGATCGGCTCGTGTCTGGTGCGAACAGGCGCGTCACGCGTGCACCGGGAATCGCCACGCTCGCGAGCGCCATCGCCTGTCCCGCGCTGAGGATCGGACCATGGCCTCTGCTGGCCTGACCCGCCGGATCGAGCAACCGCTCCACCGGCCCGCGATAGAGGAGTAGCGCCCCGGTCATCGCCTGCACCAGCAGGAACAGCGCCATGATAAGGCCGGCATAGCGATGAAGGCGGAGCCATTGCGGCCGGGACATGGAATGCGCCTATAAACTGAAGCCATGCCGCCGGCGCAACAACGTCGGCGGCATGGCGCTTTATCAGAAGTTGAAGCTGGCCCGCACGCTGAACGATCGGGGCGTGCCGGGCGCGATCCAGAGCGCCGCATAGGAGCTGGCATAATATTTCTTGTTGAAGATGTTGTTCACATCGGCCGACAGCTTGATCTGGTCGGTGATGTTGAACGATCCCAGCACCTTGGCGATGGTGTAGCTCGGCAGGAAGAAAGTCGTCGCCGTCTCGCCCAGCCGACGGCCGACATGGGTGACGCCCGCGCCCAGCATCGCTTCATGATCGCCGACCGAGAAATTCTTGAACAGCAGAGCGTTGCCCTGATGCTTGGGAATGTTGATCAGCGGATCGCCCTTCCGGATTTGGAACCCGAAATTGGGATCGAGCGCGTTCGTTGCCCATTCGGCGTCGGTATAGGCATAGGTCAGGAACAGCTCGAACCCGGCGGGCAGCTTGGCATTGAGGTCGAACTCGATGCCTTTGCTCTTGGCCGAACCGACCGGCTTGGAGAAGCCCGCATTGGCCGGATCGGTCGTCAGCACATTGTCCTTCTTCATCTTGTAGAGCGATACGGTGCTGGTGATGCGCCCATCGGGCGTCACGAACTTCGCGCCGACTTCGTAGGATTCGCTGATTTCCGGCGCGAAGGGCTGGCCGTCGAAGCCCACGCCGCTATTCGGACGGAATCCCTTACCGTAGCTGCCGTAGAAGGACAGGCTGCGGCTCGGCTCGAACACTACGCCCGCCATCGGGCTGAATTTCGTGTAGGATTTTTGCGGGTTCGTGCCATTGGCGCGATTGGCGATGTCCTGGCTGAAATCATCATAGCGCCCGCCGAACCGCACCTTGAACTGCTCGGTGATCTCCACCTGATCCTGCGCGTAGATGCCCCAGGCCTTCTGGATTTCGGTCGCATTCTGGATCACCGTGGTCGGGACCGGCGCGGGGATGTTGTAGTTGGGGTTGAAGATGTCGATCGCATAGGACTGGTCGGCCGCGCTCGGGCGGTAGCGGGTCTGGAAGGTCTTGATCTTGAACTTGTCCCAGTCCGCGCCGATGCGGACATTGTGGACGATCGATCCGGTGTTCAGCTTGCCGCTGATCTCGCCCCGGAACACCATGTGGGTGGTGCTGTAATCGCGGAAGCGGCGCTGGCGCGAAAGGGTGCGGCCGTCATTGTCGAGCCGCTGGCGGCCGAGCACCAGTTCCGCGTCGCTGGAAAAGCCCTCGAACGTTGTGTCCTTGTAGCCAGCGCCCAGCATCAGCGTCCAATCCTCGCTGAAATCATGCTGATATTGCGCCTGATGGCCCAGCACCTCGACCTTGGTCGGGCCGTCATTGGGATTGCCCAGGAACCTGCTGTTGGGGACTGCGCCCAGATTGTAACTGATCGAGCCGTTGGCGTTGACGGTCGGGATCGCCACCACGCCGCGCTCGAAGGGCACTTCCTGGTTCACATATTCCAGTTCGTAGGTGAAAATGTCGGCGTCCGACAGCTTCGCCAGGAGGGACGGCGTAACCGTATATTTCTGCGTCTCAACCGTGTCGCGGAAGCTATCAGCCTGCTCGGACGATCCGTTGATCCGCACCGCCACGCTGTCCGACAGAGGCAGATTATAGTCGCCCTCAACCCGGTAGGTTTCCCAGCGCCCTGCCGATACGGAGAAGCTGCCGCCTTCCTTGAAGGTCGGCTTCTTGGTCACGATGTTGACTGTACCCCCCGGCTCGCCACGCCCGAACAGCGCGGAGTTGGGGCCTTTCAGTATCTCGACGCGCTCGACGTTCGATGCGTCGCGCGGGCCACCATAGCCGCGCCCGCCGTTGAAGCCATTGACCAGGAAACCGCTCGGGAAATTCTCGTCGCCGGCAAAGCCGCGAATGGCGAAGCTATCCCACAAGCCGCCGAAATTATTCTGCCGCGACACGCCGCTCGCCAGTTCGAGCGCGGTGTCGAGGCGAGTGATGTTGAGGTCGTCGAGCAGCTTTCCTTCGAGGAACTGCACCGCCTGCGGGATTTCCTTGACCGGCGTGTCGCCGAAATATTGCCGCTTGAGGCCGGTGACAAGGATGTCGCTCTCGGCGGCGGGCTCGGCCGGCGCCTGCGCCAGCGCGGCGGGCGCGGCGGACAGAGCGATGGCAGAGAGGGCGATGGCGGCGGAACCGGCAAGGAAGCCGAGACGGCTGACCGATGACATTCGCATGATGTGGTACCCCTTGTAAGATCGCTGTTCCCTGATGCCTGCGAAACGGGGGGCTGGCTCTTATGCCCGGGCGGACCTTTTTTAGGCCCTTCCGCGGAAGCCTTTGCCGGGGTGGCTTTCCACCTCTTGTTACAGATCAAGCTAGGGCCGGTTACGGAAATATTACCTCAAAATCGCATTACCCTCCGGCGCAATATTGTGAATCGGGGAAGTCCCACGGCACGAATATGCGGGGCATCAAAATTCCGAAACGTCAATCTTCCCGCCGCCGCCGAAGCGAGACAGACGATAGGGTTGGGGATCGACGATTGGGGTATCGCCTGACGCGATGTCCGCCACCAGATGCCCCGCGCCGGGACCGATGCCGAAGCCGTGACCGCTGAAGCCCGCCGCCAAAATGAAGCCTGGAATCTGCGGTATTTCGCCGATCACCGGCACGCCGTCCGGGGTGCTGTCGACGAAGCCTGCCCAGGAGGCCACCATGGGCACGGAGCCCAGCGCCGGTATCTGCCTGGCGGCGCGCTTCAGTGTCAGGCGCACCGTCTTGGGGTCGGCGAGCGGATCGAGGATGCGCACCCGCTCCATCGGTGTCGGGCCGTCGAGTTTCCAGCGCGACAGGCCCTCATGCCGACCGCGCACCCCGTGCAATCCGCCCGGCGACAAGCTGCGCCAGCGCTTGTTGAACATCGGCAGGAATTTATGCTGGTAGCGCAGGAATTGCAGCGTCGGATCGACTTTGGCCCGGCCGCTGATCGCCAGCGTGTGGCAGCCATCGTCGCGCCGGGTGAGGGACAGCGACTGGGTGTAGAAGGCGTCGGGCAGGTTGAGTCCGCTCGTGCCCACGGCCAGGATCGTCTGGCGCACCGTTGCCTGCGGAAAATCGACGCCCAGCTGGCGCATGAACGAAGATGCCCAGGCGCCGCCGGCGTGGATCACCAGCCGGGTCCGGATCGTGCCCCGCTCGGTCACGACGCCGCTCACCGCGCCGCCGCTGGTTTCAATCCCCCGCGCGGCGCAGGCCTGATGCACCGTGCTGCCCATCCGCATCAGCGCCCGCGCGACCGCCGGCACGGCGAGGCCCGGATTGGCGATGCCGTCATTTTGCGAATGGACCCCGCCCTTCCACCGCTCGCCGGTGAAGTTGGCATGACGGGTCGCCTCTTCCGACGACAGCATCCGCGTCGCCACCCCCACCGACCGCGCATAGTCGCCCCAGCGCGCCCAAGTGGCGAGTTCGTCGTCATTGTTGCTAACGTAGAAGAGGCCGCAGCGGCGGAAACCCGTATCCTCGCCCGTATCCTCGCCGAACGCCTGCCAAAGGTCGAGCGCCTTGGTAGCGAGCGGCAGTTCGCGCTCGTCGCGGTTCTGTTGTCGGCACCAGCCCCAGTTACGGCTCGACTGTTCGCCGCCCACCACGCCCTTTTCGACCAGCGCCACCTTGAAGCCGCGCTGCGCCAGATAATAGGATGTGAACGCGCCGATGATCCCGCCGCCGATCACGACGACATCGGCCTCAGCCGGAAGCGCGGGCGAGGACTCGATAAAACGCAGCGGGGCGGGCATGGAACGAATCTCCAGAAAGCGGGCAGTCAGGCGAAGCCGAGGATGGACTTCACCTCAAGATATTCTTCAAAACCGAAGGAGCCATATTCGCGCCCGTTGCCAGAGCGCTTGTAGCCGCCGAAGGGGGCATGCGAGTCCCAGGCGGGGTGATTGATATGCACCTGCCCGGTGCGGATGCGGCGGGCGACAGCGCGCGCTTGATCGAGGTCCGTTCCCTGCACATGACCGCCGAGGCCGAAGATAGTGTCGTTGGCGACTTCTACCGCCTGATCAACATCGTCATAGGGGATGATGACGAGGACTGGCCCAAAAATCTCCTCCTGCGCAATGCGCATGGCGGCGGTCACATCGGAAAAGATGGTCGGGCGCACGAAGAAGCCCTGCTCTAGGGTCAGGACTCGTTGATCACAGCCAGAAGATGACGGTGGCTGCGAGCGCGATGGCCGAGAAGAACGTAGTGGGGCATCGATCGTAGCGCGTGGCGACCCGGCGCCAGTCCTTTAAGCGGCCGAANCCTTACCGCCGATGCGATCGGCGACTGGGCGTTCCACTGCCATATGCTGATGCACATGCATGCGGGGATGATGCGGGTCGTGACCGTCCGGCATGAAAGCGCCGAAGCATGAGGCGCGCTCTGGCGATAACGCTGCTCAGCGTTGCGCTGCCGGCGCAGGCGCAGACGATGGATCATAGCCAGATGAACCATGGCGCGCATGAGATGCCGCAGGGCGAAACGCCTCCGGCCGCCGATCCCCATGCCGGTTGTTCATGGTGAAATTCAAGCTCAGCGCGAGGCGAACTGGCGTCCCCGTGCCGACAAGGCCCAGCGCTGTGGCGTCGCATCGGGCGCGGTCTCGCGCACGAAGCATTGCCCGCCCCGGCTGCGGATCGTCCGGCACATGGCGGTGGCGGCGTTCCTGTCGCCAAATCCGCTGATGGCCAGCCTGTGATAGGCCCGGCCGTTGACGGTCGCCTCGCTTGTCAGCACCGGAAAGGCGGCCAGGGTCGTGTTGCGGCCTGCCATGGCGAACCATTTTTCCTTGGCGACGGCGGCATTATCATAGGCGCCGAGTTGAACCACCCACTGGCTGGCGCTTGTACCCACCGGCCTCATGAAGGCTGCGCGCTGCATCTGCGCCACGGGCATGCGGCTGCCCGCCGCACGGATCTTGAGGCGGTTCTCTGAACCATAGGCCGCGACCCTGACCGGTTCAGGCAGTGCCTGGATGACCGGCACCGGCTGCTGGCCGGCCGTTTCCTCCGCCATTTGCATCGGCGAAATTGGCATCGCAGGTTCGCGCGCTGCACCAGCCATCTCGACTGGCGACGCAGGTGCCGCCAGCGCCAAAGCATCCGGCTGGCCGGGGTCGGCCTGGTTGATGGTCACGCCCACCAGCGCGGCGACACGAAGCGGTGCAAGCGAAGGCTCGGCAATCTGCGCCCAGTCCGAAATGCGCTTGTTGGCCGCAAGCGGCTCCATATCCATCCCCACGACCATGCGCGCATCTTTCCACCGCCCTGCCAGAGCATAGGCATAGGCAAGGTTCTGCCGCGTCCGCACGGTCGCGGACGGATCCTGGATCGCGGCGGACAGGATGCGTACGCCTTCAGCCGGATCGCCAGCAAGCGCCATGGCGAGGCCGTAGTCGCCGGCAGGAATGGTGTGGGCATGCGCGGCCAGCAGCTCGCGAGCCGCATCCGCCCGGCCCTGTGCCGTTTGCACGAGTGCCAGATTGACGAAGCTACCGGCATCGCCTCCGCCCAGCGAAATCGCATCCGAAAATGCGCTTTCGGCCGAAGCGAAACGGCCGGCAAGCAGATAGGCACGGCCCAGCGTCCGACGATAGGTCGCGTTCTGTGGGTCGAGGCGGACCGCGGTCTCCGCCGCCTCCACCGCTTTCCCGCCATTTCGGTCGGCCAGCGCCCTTTCCGCTGCGCCGGCTGACTTGGCGGCATCGCCCCTGGGCTCAACAACCGCAGCCGACGGGCGGAAAGCCGCCCCGGTGCAGCCGACCATCGTGGTGGCGACGAGCAGCGACGAAAGCGTCACGCTTTTGATTGTCTTGCGGTTCATCTTCCTACCCACTTCCATTATTGACCGTCGCCAACAGCTGGCAGCTGTTGAGCCAGCCGGTCGATTTCCGGCAGATCATCGAGATAATCGTCGAGCGCTTGCGTCACGATCTGCTGCGCCGATCGTCCGCTGACAGCGCAGGCGAGGCGAAGCTGCAGATGGCGATCGGCGTCCAGACGCAAGGTGAAGGCCGCCTTTCGCGACCGCGTAGGGGCCGGGGCGACAGCAGTCCTTCCCGCCAGTCGCCGCGCCAGCGTCTTGCGCTGCTGGATAACCTGCGGCTCGGTCACGGCAGCGGCCATGGGCGTCAGCCCGATCGGGGCGACAGCGTCTTCGACCGGCAACGGCGCGGGTTCGATGTCAAAGCCCATGTCGTTCCAGCCAAGATCGTCCTGCGCCATCCCGCCCGGCGCCCGACCGAACCCCAGCATCGGACGGCGCATCGCCGGTTGCGCGGCACCCTTGCGGGCCAGCAAGCCGGAGGTCAGGGAAGCGAGCGGTTTGGGTTCGGCCATGATGCGCGCCTCCTTCACTGGCTGATCACGCGGCGGCCGAAGCCCCCGCCGGTCGGACGGGCGGCGACGGTGCCGAGGCTGCCATGGGGCACGGAAAACACCGTGCGGCGAAAATTCTTCTCAAGCCGATCCGACACATAGGTCCACAGCGCCTGCACTTCAGCTGCCGAGCGACCCTTGGGATCGACCTCCATCACGGTGCGCCCGTCGATCATAGATGCGGCGAAATCCGTCCGGTGGTGCAATGTCACCGGGGCGACCGTGCCATGCTGAGACAGGGCCACGGCTGCCTCGGAGGTGATGCGCGCCTTTGGCGTGGCGGCATTGACGACGAAGATCAGCGGCTTGCCCGCCCGTTCGCACAGATCCACCGTAGCGCCCACGGCGCGCAGGTCGTGGGGGCTCGGCCGCGTCGGAACAACGATCAGTTCCGCAACGGATATGACGCTCTGGATGGCCATGGTGATCGCAGGCGGCGTGTCGATGACGGCGAGCTTGAAGCCCTGCTGCCGCAAAATCTCGAGATCGGCCCCTAAGCGGGCAACGGTGGTCTGCGCAAAGGCGGGATATTCCGCTTCCCGCTCGTTCCACCAGTCCGCAAGCGACCCTTGCGGATCGATATCGATCAGCACCACCGGGCCAGCGCCGGCCAGTTGCGCCTGAACAGCCAGATGGCCGGACAGGGTCGTCTTGCCCGATCCCCCCTTCTGCGATGCCAATGCCAAAATCCGCACGCGCGTCCCCCACCAAAATTCAGGTACGTCCGCAGTCGCACGACTGCGGCTAAAAATTGGTTAATTGCAGGCGAAGACCAACTGAGCCATCATGCCGGCGCGGAACGCATTGGCGCTAACGCGACATTAACTCTGATGGCGTAGGGCGTTGCTGGATGTCATGAGGCGCGGGAGCTTTGGCGCATGAAGCGGTTGACAGTGATCCTTGCGGCGACGGCTATGACCGGCCTGACCGCGCCAGTGCAGGCTGACGTCAAGACCGGCGTAGATGCCTGGCAGCAGGGCGACTATGCGAAGGCGATCGCCGAGTGGCGTCCCCTGGCGGAGGCGGGCGACCCGGATGCGCAGTTCAATCTCGGTCAGGCTTACAAGCTTGGCCGGGGCGTTCAGTCCGACATGCCAACCGCCATCAGCTGGTATCGCAAGGCGGCGCAACAGGGACATCTGCGTGCCGAGGACAGTCTAGGCCTGCTGATGTTCCAGCAAGGCGACCGGGCCGGAGCCATCCCCTATCTGGAGCGCGCCGCGTCTCGTGGCGAACCGCGCGCGCAATATATCGTCGGCACGTCCCTGTTCAACGGCGACGTCATCGGCAAGGATTGGGTCCGCGCCTATGCGTTGATGAGCCGCGCGTCGGCCGCAGGCTTGTCGCAGGCCACGGCGAGCCTCGAACAGATGGAAAAATATATTCCGGAGGACCAGCGGAGGCGGGGTGTAGCGCTTGCCGCCAGCCTCCAGACGGGCAAGAGCGTCAATACGGAAGCGGCTCCGGTCCCGGTGCGCATGGCGGCATCATCGAAGCCGTCCCGGCCCGCGCCGCAGAGCGCGGCGAACGCGCCCGCGTCGCCCAAGCCTCAGCCAGCTGCCACGCCAAAGACCCCAGTGCCGCCTTCATCCGGCAACTGGCGTGTCCAGCTGGGCGCCTTCAGCGAGGAGAGCCGCGCTCGAACCTTATGGAGCCAGCTGACGAAGAAGGTCGGCGGGCTTTCCGCCTATCAGCTCTATCTGGTCAAGGCCCAAGCAGTGACCCGCCTTCAGGCCGGCCCCCTTTCAAGCGCTGCCGAAGCGGCACGCTTGTGCGGCTCGATCAAGGCTGCCGGGTCCGACTGCATGCCCAGGAAGATGTGACCCGATTGCCCTTCTTCATGCCGCGCTGAACCGGTCGGCATTTGGCAAAGTGTCCTGATGCTGCAATAAGGACGGCCATGGTCGAACCTGTTACGGTGAAGGAAAGATGGGTCATATAGAGGCGCTGGTTGTCGCCAATTTGGGAGAGGAAGCCGGCCCAAGGACGCTGGCTGCCTTGGCGATTGACGGCGGATTGATGGCGGAACAAGGCGAAGCCGTTTCGCGCGCCGCCTTTGCCATGGCGCTCAACGTCGCATTGTTCCACGACCTGCTTGATCGGGTATCGAGCGGCGCAGCCTACGTCGCCGACGTGCTCGCAGGCGGGAAGAGGGTATTTTTCGATCATGGGGCACTGCGTACGGTGCGGTTCCCGGCCGGCCCGACCGGCGATCTTCCGCCTGGGGAAGACGCCTTCACCCGGATTCTGATACCGCTCGGATACGAGATGGCGGCAGTCTATCCGCTCGATCGATTGAGGATGACCGGCCGGGCGTACCGTCATCTGGATCATCCCGCCATCATCCCGCAATTCTTCCTGTCGGAACTTCATGTGGATCGCTTCGATGCCGAATTCGGGGACGTCGCCGAGCGGGTATTCGGAACGTCTCGTGATCCGCTCACCGGTCAGGCCAGGGATGTCCTGGTGCGCTATCGGGCCCAAGAACCTGTCTACTTCGCTGACGCGGTAAGCGCCCTGCCCTCCATCGTCGCGGCGTTCGACCGCCAGCACGAACCGCCCACATGGGAAGATTATCAACTGCTTCTGTCCCGATCCAACGAAGCCGCCTGGATTGCCACGGAAGGCAATGCGTTCAATCACGCCACCGACAGGGTCGATGATGTCGCGACGCTCGCCGAGCGGTTGAAGAGCGAGGACTGGCCCATGAAGGACAGGCTGGAAGTGTCGGCCACTGGCCGCGTCCGTCAGACTGCCTTCCGCGCCGACAAGGTGGAGCGCCTCTTTGCCGATGGCGAAAGCCGCTCCGTTTCCGGTTCCTTTTTCGAATTCATCAGCCGTGATCTCGATCCGGAAACCGGACGGCTTGATCTCGCCTTCGACACCGGGAACGCAACGGGTATTTTCGCGATGACCGCTATGCAGGAGAGCGTGGCGCGATGACGGACCTGCTGCAATCCTTTGACCCTGCGTCGGGCGAACTGGTTTGGGAAGGCGAGGTTGCACAGGCGAAAAACTGTCACGATGCCGTGGCGGCAGCTCGTCGCGCCCTGCCCGCTTGGCGGTCTCAACCGACGGACGACCGGATTGCCATAGCGCGCCGCTATGCGGATATCCTTCAGGAACGCCGCCGCGCGCTGGCAGAACTCATTTCGCGCGAAACCGGCAAGCTGCTCTGGGAAAGCGATGCCGAAGTGGGATCGATGATCGCCAAGGTTGAGGTGTCGGTCAAGGCTCATGCCGAGCGCACCGGCGAGCGGCAGAGCGACATGGCGTTCGGCCGCGCCGTCTTGCGCCATCGCGGGCACGGCGTGATGGCGGTGCTTGGCCCCTATAATTTTCCCGGCCACCTGCCCAATGGCCATATCGTCCCAGCGCTGATCGCCGGCAATGTCGTCATCTTCAAGCCGTCCGAAATCGCGCCCGCGACCGGCGCGGCCATGGCGGAAGCATGGCTGGCGGCAGGGCTGCCAAAGCATGTGCTCCAAGTCATACAGGGCGGCCGAGCCACCGGCGAAGCACTCGTCTCGGCGGACATTGACGGGCTCCTGTTCACCGGATCGGCGGGTGCAGGTTCGGCGCTGAGGCGGGCGTTGGTGGATCGCCCGCATGTCATCATGGCGCTGGAGCTTGGCGGCAACAACCCGCTGATCGCGTGGGATAGCCCCGAAGCCGCCGCATCGATCATCGTCAACTCGGCTTTCATCACGACGGGGCAGCGTTGCTCCTGCGCCCGTCGCCTGATCGTGCCCGATGGCGCTATCGGGGATGCGATCGTCGAGGCGACGGCGGCCATGGCGGCGCGGCTACCCGTCGCGGCCTGGACCGATGCGGGAGAGGCCTTCATGGGGCCGCTGGTGTCGGAACATGCTGCCTCCGCTGCGCATGCAGCCGTTGGCAATCTGGTAGCGCGAGGAGCCAGGAGCATCCTGCCCTTCTCGGCCATCGAGAGCCGCAGCGCCGCCTTCGTGACGCCCGCCATGTTCGACGTGACCGGGATAGACACGCCCGACGCAGAGATTTTCGCCCCTGTGTTGTCGGTCATTCGCGTTCCTGATTTCGACGCCGCGATGCAGGCGGCGAACGCAACCGCTTTCGGCCTCTCGGCGGGCCTTGTATCGCAAGACGAATATCTTTGGTCGCGCATGGTGGAGGAAAGCCGCGCGGGTGTGGTCAACCGTAACCGGCCGACCACCGGTGCGGCGGGCAACATGCCCTTCGGCGGATTGGGCGCATCCGGCAACCATCGGCCCAGCGCATATTATGCGGCCGATTATTGCGCGTATCCGATTGCCAGCTTCGAAGCAGAAACTGTGGAAGCCGTGCCGGTCAACGGGTTGAACATCCCGACATCATAGGGCATCGGCGGGCGGCGCACTATATGCGGAGGCGGCCGTGACCATGTCTGTTTTTCCATCCTGGGTTCTGACCCTGGTCTGCGCGGATCGCATCGGCATCGTCGCAGCAGTCAGTCGTTTCCTGGCGGAACGCGGCGGGTTCATCACGGACAGTCAGCAATATGCCGACCGCGAAGCGGGCCTGTTCTTCATGCGGGTCGCGTTCGAGGCAACCAATGATCGCGTGGCGGACACGGACACGCTGCGCGCCGATTTCGCGCCTGTAGGGTCTGCCTTTACGATGGACTGGTCCCTAACCGCCGCCGACCATCGCCCCCGCATGCTGATCGCCGTATCGAAAGCATCGCATTGCCTCGCCGACCTGCTGCACCGGTGGCAGACCGGAACCTTGGCGATCGACATCATGGGCGTGGTGTCGAACCATCCCCATATGCGCCGGATCACGGAATGGCACGGCATTCCCTATCATGAACTCCCCGCCAATGGCGACAAGGCCGCGCAGGAAGCGGCCCTGCTCGACATATTCGAGCGCACCCGGTCCGACTATCTGGTGCTCGCCCGCTACATGCAGGTGCTGTCTCAAGAAATGGTCGAACGACTCGCCGGACGCTGCATCAACATCCACCACAGCTTCCTGCCCGGCTTCAAGGGCGCGCGTCCCTATCACCGGGCCTATGACCGTGGGGTGAAGCTGATCGGTGCTACCGCGCATTTCGTCACGGCCGATCTGGATGAAGGTCCGATCATCGAGCAGGCGGTCGAACGTGTCGATCATCGCGCCAGTGCTGACGACATGATCCGCATCGGGCGGGATATCGAGGCGCAGGTGCTCGCCCGCGCCGTCGGCTGGATGGCCGACCGGCGCGTGCTGCTCAACAGGGGCAAGACCGTCGTATTTCGTTGATCGAGCGGTTACAGTCCGAGACGTGCCCAGAAATCGTCAGGTTCGATCGCCCGATCTGACTTGTTGAAAAGTTCGCGGGCCGTCCAGGACGAATGGGGCAGATATATGTGCCGGTCAGGCCGGAGGTCGCGTTGGCGACGGGCATTGGAACCATGGCGGATCATCGTCTTCTCCTTGGTAGGGGAACACGAAACCTGGCGTTGTCGCTTCGGAACCGTGCGCTTTAGCCGTTGGTGACGCGGAGCAAGCTGACATCCTTCAAAAGCCGCGGAGCACATTAAGCTCAACGCCCTGATCAGGCATTTCTCGGGAGAAGTCCAAATAGCTTTGCTTGGGAGCAGAGCAGGCGGGCTTGCACGCCGGCAACAGGATCGGGCCGACCGACCTACTCAGGCGATGATGCTGTAGAGAAACCAGCCGACGATGAGCAGGCTTGAAACTATGCAAACACGATCGCCGAAGATATCGATCCGGGACATCGGGCACCATCCTTCCACATGCGGGTGCTCTTCGTCACCTCGCAAAGAAAGATAGCGCAGCTTGAGCAAAACAAAAATTGCAAAGTTGCAAGTTCAATATTCGCAACATTGCAAGTGCCTGTGCGAGCTGCCTGCCGTTCAGCCTGCCGAATTGCGAACCAGAGCCTGCGTGGCTTCCTGCGGTCCGCGATAGGCCTGCTGCAGTTCCGCACTCCAGTAACGCAGATCCTCAAGGTCGATACGCGCGCCGGACACGGCGCACAGCACGAACTGTCCGGGCCGCACAATGTCGAAATCCGCGGCACCATAATGAAGCACCGCCAGTCCCTGAATGTCCGCCGCCATCAGTCGCCCGTCAGTATCCGATCGACCAATTGCTTAACGGTCGGCACGAACCCATTAGAATAGAAGGGGTCCTGCTTGAATTTGTATGCGCCATGTCCGGCGAAAAGCAGGTTCTTGTCCAAATCCCCGCCATGCACCGCTTCCTGGAGCGACTTCTGGATGCAGAAGCTCCGCGGATCGGCAAGGCGGCCGGTCGAATTGGTCTCGCTGTCCATCCAGCTGGAGAAGGCACATTGCGACAGGCAGCCCATGCAGTCGGTCTGGTCCTTCCGGATTTCCGCCTTTTCCTCCTCGTTGACGAAGACGAGCGTGTTATCCGGCGTCTTGAGCGCTGAGGTGAAGCCCTGTCCCACCCACTCGCGCGCCCGCGTGAGGTCGCCCAGCGTAACCCAAAAATTCTTGCCCTTCACGCCCACATCCAATTGATGGGTGTGATCGCCCGCCTGCTCGGTGCTAAAAGGAATCTGGCGTTCCGAACGCGCTTCCAGCTGCCGCAGGAACGGATTCCGGATCGCGGAACTGTAGAAGCCGGTAGGCGAAAAGCGGTGAAGCAGGACATCGCCCGGCTCCAGCTGCATCAGCCGTTCTTTCCACAATTGCGGTATGGGGCTTTCCTGCGTAAGCAACGGCCGGGTACCGAATTGGAAGGCGATCGCGCCCAGTTCAGGATTGTCGATCCAGTCGTTCCAGTCCTTCAGGTGCCAGACACCACCAGCCATCACGATGGGCACATCGTCCGAAATCCCGCCTTCGCGCATTGTGGCGCGCAGGTCACGGACGCGGGGGTAGGGATCCTGCGGCGCGTGGGGGTCTTCGGCATTCGACAGGCCGTTATGTCCTCCCGCAAGCCACGGATCCTCATAGACGACTGCGGCCAGCCATTCCGAAGCCTTTGAGTAAGCGCGCTTCCACAAGGCGCGGAAGGCGCGTCCTGACGAGACGATGGGAAGATAGGACACCCCATAGGATGCAGCAATTTCGCTGAGCTTATAGGGCATGCCCGCGCCGCAGGTGACGCCCGAGACCATGCCCTTCGTCTTTTCCAGCACGCCGTGCAGGACGCGCTGCGCCCCGCCCATTTCCCACAGCACGTTGATGTTGATCGCGCCTTTGCCGCCAGCAATCTCGAACGCGCGCTTCACCTGCTCAACCGCGCCGTCGATGGCGTAGGCGATCAGTTCCTCATGCCGGTCACGACGCGTGCGACCATGGTAGATTTGCGGAATGACGTTGCCGAAACTGTCGTAGCTGTCCGCATTCACGGCTGACACCGTGCCGATGCCGCCCGCCGCGGCCCACGCACCCGAACTCGCATGGTTGGAAACCGCAACGCCCTTTCCGCCTTCAACGAGCGGCCACACTTCGCGGCCACCATAGACGATGGGCTTCAACCCCTTGAACAACGACTTCTCCTGCAACAACAGCCCGGCCTCGCGACCGGATAAAGGCACGCCTATAGCAGCATTTGTCGACCATGACGAATTTTCGCGCGCCCTATCGCAAAATCATGGGGCTGGCCAGAGCTTGTCCGTAGAGCGCGGCATATGCCTCGAGCATGCCGGCTTCGGTAAAATCCCGGCTGGCTCTGAAGCGGTTTGCTTTGCCCAAGCGGAGCCTGAGATCGGCGCTCTCGGCCATCTCCGCCAGCGCATTCGCCAGTCCCGCTTCGTCCTGAACGATGTACGGGCAATTTTCCGGCGCCACCATGTTGGCGATGTCGCCGACATCCATCGACGCGACAGGTAGGCCGGCTGCCATCGCCTCTACCAGCGAGATAGGAAATTGCTCGCTGTCGGACGAGAGAGCGAAAATGTCGAACAGTCCCATGAAACGCCAGGGCCGATCCATGAAGCCCGCCATATGGATGTCGCTGAGCCCGCACGCGGCAGCCTCTCCAAGGATAGCTTCCCGCTCCGGCCCCTCCCCTACGACGACCAGCTGCAGCCGGTTACGGTGCGGCGCGACCGCGCGAACCAGGCGCGGGATATTCTTGACCGCCCTCAATCCCGCTAAGGTTCCGACCAGCAGTTTGCCCGGCGAGCGAATGAGGCCGGGGATGGCGTCGCTCGCTGGCGTACGGGCGTAGGAAGCGACATCTATGCCGTTGCGGATGAGGTGCAGCTTGTCCGCCGGCTGCTTCCAGATTGCGCGCGCGATTTCTTCCAGCCTGGCGGAGGGCACCACCATGCCATGCGCCGACTGCAGCGCCACGCGGCGGAACAAGTTTCGCTTGGTCTTCAGGCCATTGGCTTCATCGGCATTGAAGCCGTCCTCATGATGGATCAGGGGCGGCAAGCCGCGCTGCTTTGTCGCCAGGCGATGAGCCATGACCGCGTCCATCGCGCCCCAATTGTAGGTGAGGACTAGGTCATAGCGGCGCAGGAAAGCCCGGATGTCGCGATAGCGCGCAAGCCCGGGCTTGCCGGCAAAGGATGGACCTTCCGGAAAATCAACCGGTACGGCGGGATCGATCGCGTCGCGCGCGCTCATCGCCTCGGGATCGGCGCTCATGATGCTGTGCCGCAACCGGTCTCCCCAGACGTTCATCAAGCGAACCGCCCGAGCCTCCTTGCCGCCGAGAGAGAAACTGCCGTGAACGTGGAGAATATAGGGTTGTTCAGCCATGCAGCACGCGCGCCAGCAGCCGATCGATGGCGGCCGCGCTTTCCGGCTCGGCCAGCGTGGGTGCGTGACCAACCTCCGGCACGGTGACAAGCTCGGCGCTGTCGCCGATCTCAGACGCCATCCGGCGCGCGGTCGCATCACTCAGCAGGTCGGATCGCGCGCCCCGCAGCAGCAGCGTCGGGATGTCGCGAAACGCCTGCATCACCGGCCACATGTCCACCCCTGCTTCGCTGCCCATGGCGCGGATCGGCTCGGCGATCTTCATGTCGTAGTCCAGCACGATCCGCCCCCCGCTGTTCAGGCGATAGAGCCGCTTCGCCATGGCCAGCCAGTCTTCAAGATCATAGCCGGGGTAGACGTCCCCATTCGCGTCCGCCAGGGCGCGCGCCGCGTGAACCCAAGTCGGGTGCGATTGTCCCACGCCCACATAAGACCGGATTCGCGCCAGCCCGCCCTCATCCAGCACCGGGCCCACATCGTTGAGCAGCGCCCCGGCTAGCCATTCCCGATGCGTGGCGGCGATCAACATCGTGATGACGCCACCCAGTGAGGTGCCGATCGCGACGAACCGCGTAATGGCCAAGTCCGCTAACAGGCGGGTGATGTCCTGAAGATAGACCAGCGGGACATAGGTCATCGCGTCCTTGGCATAGGCGCTCTCGGCGCGCCCGCGCATATCGGGGCAGATGAGCCGCCACGAACCCGCAAGTCGGGCAGCCAATGGCTCGAAATCGCGTGCGTTGCGCGTCAGCCCCGGCAGGCAGAGCAAGGGCGGCCGGCTGTCGTCACCACCGTCATAGTCCCGGTAATGAAGCCGCAGGCCATCAGGCGACCACCAATATCCGTCTTTATAGCCGCTCAAGCTTGATCCTTCGGATGCCCACACCCCATATCGCCGTATGAGCCAGACCCTGCAAGCCGCCAATTACCGCCCGGCGACCGAAATCGATGCGCTGATGCCCGACATCGCAGCGCCGGTCGCGGCTGCGACGTTCCCGCAGACGATCCTGCGGTATCGAAACGACGCAGCGGCTGCATCCGTCGGGCTGGAAGGCCTGGACGATAGGGAGTGGATCGCTCATTTTGGGCGTTTTTCGCCGCTGGAGGGCAGTTTGCCCAAGCCGTTGGCCTTGCGTTATCACGGCCATCAGTTCCGTCACTATAATCCCGACATCGGTGACGGGCGCGGCTTCCTGTTCGCGCAATTGCGGGATGGAGAAGGCCGGCTCCTCGATCTGGGCACCAAAGGATCGGGCCAGACTCCCTATAGCCGGTTCGGCGACGGCAGGCTGACGCTAAAGGGCGGCGTTCGTGAGATACTGGCGACCGAAATGCTGCAGGCGCTGGGCGTCAACACATCCAAAACCTTGTCCCTTATAGAGACCGGCGAGTCACTGGAGCGCAACGACGAGCCGTCGCCCACCCGTGGGACGGTGCTGGTCCGGTTGAGTCACTCTCACATCCGCATCGGCACCTTCCAGCGTGCGGCCTTCCATGGTGACGGGCCGTTTCTTGAGCGTCTCGTGGATTACAGCCTGACCCGTCTTTACGGGCAGCATCCAGGACACAATCCGGCGGCGCAACTCTTGGACCATGTTGTCGAGCGCACAGCCGATCTCGCGGCCAGCTATATGGTGGCGGGCTTCGTCCATGGCGTGCTCAACAGTGACAATATCAATGTCACAGGCGAAAGCTTCGATTATGGTCCGTGGCGGTTTACACCGCATTGGGATCCGGGCTTCACCGCGGCTTACTTCGATCACGCCGGGCTGTACGCTTTTGGGCGGCAGGCCGAAGCGATCCATTGGAACATCGCGCAATTAGCCGTCAGCCTGCGAACGATCACGGAAGCCGAACCCTTGGTCGAGAGCCTTGAGCGCTTTCCGTCGCTTTATGCCGACGCCCTTCAGCGTCGCTTTTGCTGGCGGCTTGGTGTGGCAGGCGGCGACGCTGGCGGGATGACTGAGGCAGCCGTTCGCGGCATGATTTTGACGGACACGCCGATCGACCGCTTCTTTCATGATTGGCGTGGCGGACATCCGCTGGATTCCGCTGCCTATGGCGATGCTGCATGGAGCGCACTCCGGGACGCCATGGCAGAGTTCACCCCCTGCGCGGGTGCGCGGGATCATCCCTACTGGTCAGATCACACGCCCTGCTCCATGCATATCGATGAAGTGGAAGCGATCTGGAGCGCGATCGACGAGCGGGACGATTGGTCTCCACTGCATCACAAGGTGGCGGCCGTGCGGCGCATGGGCGACGCGCTCGGCGCTGTACCAGCTTTACCCTGAGGGCTGCCGATCCTCGCCCGTCCGTCTCGACTGGTGGAAGGAACAATAGCGCTCCGCGCCCGTTCCAAACGCTTGAAACGGGTAGGAGAGTGTCATGGTTGATGTACGTAACGATCCCTATGCAGACCGCGTCGTTGTGCGGCGGGGTGGCGCTGGACGCACCATCGCTATTATCGCAATCTTGGCACTTGCGGTCGTTGGCCTGCTGTTCGCCACCGGTTTCTGGAAGGCAGACGTGAAGGGCGGCGATATGCCCGAGGTGAGCGTCAAAGGCGGCGATTTGCCCAAGGTGGACGTGGATTCCAAGGCAGTGGTCGTCGGCACCAAGAAGGAAGAGATCGATGTCCCGACCGTTGGTGTAAAGGATAATGGCGGCGACTAATCCGCACTAAATCTCAAGTAAAAAGGCTCTTCATGTCGATGAAGAGCCTTTTTGCATTTTCGGGCGACCCGGACGGTCATTTTATCTTTAACTATTTTCCGCCATATCAGGCCCATGCCCGCTGACTTGCTGTCCCATGAACCTGCGACCGGCACCCTGTTATGGCAGGGCCAAGCGGGAGATGTGGACCAAGAGGTCGACCGTGCAACACGCGCGTGGCCGAAATGGGCAGCCCAGCCCATCGCGTACAGGATCGAGACGCTCCGCCGGTTCGTCAACGTCGTGCGCCGCCACGAAGAGGCTTTGGCTGACCTGATCGCGCGCGAAACCGGAAAGCCGTTGTGGGACGCCCGCAACGAAGTCGCCGCGGTGATCGGCAAGGTGGATATCAGCGTTGCAGCCTATTCGGAACGCACCGGCCAACGTCGCCTGGAAGCCAATCTGGGCGCGCGTCAGTCGGTGCGACACAAGCCCCATGGCGTCATGGCGGTACTCGGTCCCTATAATTCACCCGCGCACCTGCCAAACGGGCATATCATCCCCGCCTTGCTGGCCGGTAATGCCGTGGTCTTCAAACCATCGGAAAAGACGCCAGCGGTGGGTGAGATGCTGGTTGGTCTGTATCATGAGGCCGGCGTGCCCGCAGAGGCGATGAGGCTCCTGCAGGGCGGCCCCGAAATCGGCAAGGCCCTGGCCGTCCATCCCAATGTGAACGGCATACTTTTTACCGGCTCCGCGCAGACCGGGATCACCATCAACCGCCAATTCGCAGGGCAGCCCGCGAAGATCCTGGCTTTGGAAATGGGTGGCAACAACCCGATCATAGTCTGGGAAACGCCGGAGCTTCATGCCGCCGCGACGATCGTAGTCCAGTCCGCCTTCATGACCAGCGGTCAGCGCTGCACCGCCGCCAGTCGGCTGATCGTCAAGGACAGCATCGCGGACAAGCTCATTCCAGAGGTCAAGAAACTGGCCGACCGGCTCATCGTCGATCATCCTCATGCCGATCCGGCACCCTATATGGGGCCGGTGATCGACAATCAGACGGCGGATGGCCTCACCGAGAGCTTCCTCTACCTGATGAGCAACGGCGGCAAGCCGATCAAGCATATGGTACGCCCGCAAAAGGGGCTCCCCTTCCTATCACCGGCGATCATCGATGTGACAGCAATGAAGGAGCGGCCCGATGTGGAGCTTTTCGGCCCCCTGCTGCAGGTCATCCGCGTCTCCGACTTCGACACGGCAATCGAGGAAGCGAACAATACGCGCTATGGCCTCTCCGCTTCGCTGATTGGCGGCTCGCCGGAACAATATAATCAATTCTGGTCGAACGTTCGCGCGGGACTGGTCAACTGGAACCGCCCTACCACCGGCGCGGCGTCCAACGCCCCGTTCGGGGGTACTGGGATATCCGGAAATCACCGGCCCAGCGCCTATTATGCCGCCGACTATTGCGCCTATCCGGTAGTGTCCGCCGAGATCGAGACTCCACGCGCAGCCATCAGCCTGGGCCTGAAGGACATAGACGTCAGCGCCATGGGCGATTGAAGGCCAAAACTTTTCCTTACCGCCGCCATACCCATTCTGAATTGAACTGCCCCGCCGCTTTCGCCATGTGGCAACCATGGCTGATATTGCACCTGCTACAGTCTTTCTCGTCGGCGCAGGCCCCGGCGATCCGGACCTGCTGACGATCAAGGCCGCGCGCCTGATCGCGTCGGCGGACGTGATCGTTCATGATGGCCTGGTCTCGGCGGAGATATTGGCATTGGCATCGCCCGATGCCGATCTCATTTCCGTGGCAAAGCAGCGAAGCCGCCATTCCATGCCGCAGGAAGCGATCAACGCGTTGATCGTGGAACTGGCGCGGGAGCAGCGGAAGGTGGTTCGCCTGAAGGGTGGCGACCCCTTCATATTCGGGCGCGGCGGCGAAGAAGCGGCCGCTTGCCGAGCGGCCGGCGTACCGGTCGAAATCGTGCCGGGCATCAGCGCGGCGATGGGGGCCGCGGCGCAGGCTCAGCTCCCGCTCACGCACCGGCAGGCGTCAAGCGCAGTCAGTTTCGTCGCCGGTCAGTGCAAGGGCCTTAGTCAACAGGATTGGTCTGGACTGGCGGGGAAAGGCCGTACCCTCGTCATCTATATGGGTGTGGCGACGGCGGCCGACATCGCGGACAAGTTGATTGCCGATGGGGTATCGCCGTCGATACCGGTCGCCGTGCTGGAAAATGGTGCGCGGGCCGACATGCGGTCGCTTCGCACGCTGCTCGCCGATCTTGGTGACATGGTGCAGCGGGAGCAGGTAAAGAGCCCGGCGCTGATCGTGGTCGGCGAGGTCGCAGCCCATGCCATCGCGCAGGATGTTCTGACCGGCTGGTCGCAGGAATTTGGTTCGGAGATAGGTTCGTGAAGATACTGACCGGCAATGATCTGGTGACGGGGGACGTCATCTGGTGGGCAGGCGATGGCTGGTCGCGCCAGGTGAATGACGGCGTCGATGTCGGGCAGCATGGCGACGATCTGGCGCGGTCGGAGGAAGCAGCGCTGCGCGTCGTTGGCGCTTATGTGATCGACGCCACCCTCACCGAACAGGGCATTCGGCCGGCCCATATCAAGGACCGCATTCGCGCGCTGGGGCCGACCGTGCGCCCCGACCTGACCATCAAACCGAACGACGCCGATGCCGGCAATTGGGTGATCTGAGCCATGTATCGTTATGACAGCTATGACCAGTCGATGGTAGACGCACGGGTGGAGGAGTTTCGCGATCAAGTGCAGCGCCGCCTGTCGGGGGCGCTTACTGAAGATCAGTTCAAGCCGCTTCGCCTGATGAACGGCCTCTATCTTCAATTGCACGCCTATATGCTGCGCGTCGCTATTCCCTACGGCACCCTGTCCGCTCGGCAGATGCGCAAGCTGGGCGAGATCGCGGAAAAATATGACCGGGGCTACGGCCATTTCACGACGCGTCAAAACCTCCAATATAACTGGATCAAGCTGGCCGACGCGCCCGACATCCTGGCGGAACTGGCAAGCGTGGAGATGCACGCGATCCAGACCAGCGGCAATTGTATCCGCAATATCTCGTCGGACCAATATGCCGGCGTATCTGCCGACGAGGTAACGGACCCCCGCCCCTGGGCCGAACTGCTGCGCCAATGGTCCAGCTTCCACCCGGAATTCACCTATCTCCCGCGCAAGTTCAAGATTGCGGTGATCGCATCGGATGAAGATCGCAGCGCCATGCGGCTGCACGACATCGGCCTGAAGCTCGTCGCGCGGGACGGCCAGATCGGCGCGGAAGTCTATGCCGGCGGCGGTATGGGACGGACCCCCATGGTGGCCCCGCTTATCAGGGACTTTGTGGGCGAAGATGAGATTGTCTCTTATCTGGAGGCCTGTCTGCGCGTCTACAATCGCCATGGCCGCCGCGACAACAAGTACAAGGCCCGGATCAAGATCCTGGTCCACGAACTAGGGGTCGAGGAATATAAGCGCCAGGTCGAGGAAGAGTTCGCGCACATGCGGACCTTGGGGCTCAACCCGCCCATTGAGGAACTCGACCGCATTCGCGCTTTCTTCGCGCCGCCCGCCTATGAAACCGGACTTGCGGAAGATATCGACCGGAGCGACCCTGCCTTTGCTCTGTGGGTGGACCGTCAGGTCGCGGCGCACAAGGTGCCCGGCTATGCGATCGTCAACATCAGCCTGAAACCGCTGACCGGCATCCCCGGCGACGCGTCGGCCGATCAGATCGCGCTCATGGCGGACCTGGCCGAACGCTATTCACTCGATGAGATCCGCGTCACTCATGCGCAGAACCTCGTCCTGCCGCACGTCAAGAAGGCGGATCTCCACGCCATCTGGCAGGCGCTGGACGATGCGGGACTGGCGGAAGCCAATCTCGACCTCATCACCGACATCATCGCCTGCCCTGGGCTGGATTATTGCGCCCTGGCCAATGCGCGCTCCATCCCGCTGGCGCAGAAAATCGCGCGGCGTTTCGCCGATACGGAGCGGCAGGCGGAATTGGGCGAGCTCAAGCTCAAGATTAGCGGCTGCATCAACGCCTGCGGCCACCATCATGCCGGCCACATCGGTATCTTGGGGGTGGACCGTAAGGGCGTGGAGAATTTCCAGCTGCTGCTCGGCGGATCGGGTGCGGAGGACGCGTCGCTCGGCCAGATCACCGGACCTGGCTTCTCCGAAGACGGGGTGGTCGATGCGATCGAGAAGGTGACAGACATCTATCTCGCCCAGCGCGAACAGGGCGAGCGCTTCCTCGACACCTACCGCCGCATCGGCATGAAGCCCTTCAAGGAGGCGATCTATGGTTGAGTTCCTGTCCTTCCGCGATGGCGAAACGGCGCAGGAACCGGCGGTGACGGTCGAATCCTTTACCGGGCAATCCAACGCCACTGCGGTTCGCATCGAGCCGGGCGAGGACGCACGCGAACTGCTGCCGCATCTCGACCGGATTTCGCTCGTCGAGGTGAACTTCCCCGTTTACGGTGACGGTCGTGGCTATTCCGCTGCCCGTATCCTGCGCGAGGCGGGATATCAGGGCGAGCTTCGCGCGGTGGGCGACGTGCTGGTCGATCAGCTCAACGCCATGCGCCGCTGCGGCTTCGACAGCTTCCATCCTGACAAGGCGCTGGACGATGAAGCGGTGGCGCGTGCGCTCAGCCGCTACGCCGACGTTTATCAGAAAAGCATCGATGGCCGTCAGCCCGTATGGGCCAAACGCCATCCGGAGAAAATCAATGGCTGATCCTGCCCGCCGGATCGACGTCATCGATGCCCGCCCTGCCTTCACTCAGGCGGATGCGGACGCGTTGAACGCGCGCTTCGAAGGCGTGGATGCCCTCACCATGCTGAAGACTGTCTTTGCCGAAGGTCTGGCCGGCAAGGTTGGGGTCGTGTCCTCGTTCGGCACCGAAAGCGCCGTGCTGCTCGATCTCGTGGCGAAGGCTGATCCGACGGTTGACGTGATCTTCGTGGATACGCTCAAGATGTTCGCGGAAACGCTGAACTACAGGGATCTTCTGATCAAGCGCCTAGGCTTCACCAACAGCCGCACGGTTTCGCCTATTCCCGAAGTCATCGCCGCAAAGGACGAAACGGGGCTGCGCTGGTCCTACGACCCCGATGGCTGCTGCGAGATTCGCAAGGTCGAGCCCATGAAGCGGGCGAAGGCCGGATTGGACGCTTGGATTTCCGGACGGAAAGCCTTTCAATCGGTGACGCGGCAGAACCTTCCCCGGTTCGAGGTCGAGGACGGGCGCCTCAAGATCAATCCGCTCGGCGACTGGACGAAGGCCGACCTGGAAGCCTGGTTCACCGAACATGACCTGCCCCGCCACCCGCTGGAATCGCAGGGCTATCTGTCGATCGGGTGCGAGCCGTGCACGTCGAAAGTGCTGCCGGGCGAAGACCCGCGTGCGGGACGGTGGCGCGGCTGGGACAAGGTGGAGTGCGGTATTCATTCTCCCGTCACGCCGATTACCCCAGTCGATCCTGACGACCCGGCAAACCAGCCGGTATTCTGATCGGCCAATCCATTCAGGCTTCGCAATAGAGTTGCAAGGTGCTGGACGGACCATGGCGGACGCGCGATAGACTCGCTCCCTGTTTCCAAAGACATAAGGGAGTCGCCCATGGATCGCCGCCAATTTCTGACCAGCACCGGCGCGGTTGCGATAGCGGGTGCCATGCCGCACGCCCTTGCCCAGACCGCCGGCGCGGACGACGCGCGGCTATCGGCAACCTTCGCCGCCATTTTCGAACGGCAGCTCGACCTGTCTCCCACGATGGTCACCAGCCTCGGGCTCGACAAGGGCGGGCGCGCCGGAGCCAAGAGCCAGCTGGACGACAACAGCAAATCCGGAACGATGAAGAAGGTGGCGGCCGCTCAGGCGGCTCTGCAGGAACTGGACGGCTACAAGAACGCACGCCTTTCGGACGCACAGCGGCTCAACCTGGACGTCATCCTCTATTCGCTGGATCAGCAGACCGTGCCCGCCAAATTCGGGCTCAACAGCGTCCAGCGCCCCTATCGCATCTTCCAACAGGGCGGCAGCTATTTCCAGACGCCCGACTTCCTCAACACCGCGCACACGATCAACGCGGCAGCCGATTGCGATGCCTATATTGCCCGACTCAACGCCCTCGCTCGCAATTTGCGGACCGATACGGCGCTGCAGCGAGACGAGGCCGCGCGCGGCTATCTTGCGCCTGGCTGGTCGCTCGATCTGACGTTGGGCCAGTTGAAGAAACTGCGCGGGCAGCCTGCGGCGGACAGCTCCATCGTGCAGTCGCTGATGAAACGCGCGGCCGCCAAGAATATCGCCGGCGACTGGCAGGCGCAGGCGACAGCGATCGTGGAAAAGGCGATCTATCCAGCGCTGGACGAGCAGATCGCCGCCATTGAAGCGCTGAAAGGCAAGACCGCGGCCGGCGACGGCGTATGGCGGACGCCCCGCGGCAATGAAATCTACGCGGCGGCGCTCAAACAGGCGACGACCACGGACCTGACCGCCGACCAGATTCACGCCATGGGTGTTGAGCAGGTGGCCGACATCAGCGCGCAACTGGACGCCATCCTCAAGGGTGCCGGACGCAGTGGTGGCACGATCGGCGAACGGCTTGCCGCGCTCAACGTCGATCCCTCGCAGCTTTACGCCGACAGTCCGGAAGGACGGGCGGCACTGCTGGCGCAGCTCAATCGCGACGTCGACGCAATGCGGGCGAAGCTACCGCGGGCCTTCGCCACCATCCCCGACACGCCGCTGGAAATCCGGGCGGTGCCTGTGGAAATTCAGGATGGCGCGTCGAACGGCTATTATAACCGCGCCGCGCTCGATGGGTCGCGGCCCGCCATCTACTTCATCAACCTCAAGGATGTCGGCGACTGGCCGAAATATGGCTTGCCCTCGCTCACCTACCATGAAGGCGTGCCGGGCCATCACCTTCAGATTTCGACGGCGCAGACCGCGGGCGACGTGCCTATGCTGCGCAAAACGGCCTTCATGAGTGCCTATACCGAAGGGTGGGCGCTCTATGCCGAGCAACTGGCCGACGAGCTGGGCGGTTATGCGACACCGCTGGACCGCGCCGGCTACCTCCAGTCCTTCCTGTTCCGCGCCGCGCGCCTCGTTGTGGATACCGGTATTCACGCCAAGAAATGGAGCCGCGAACAGGCGACGGACTATATGGTCCAGACCACCGGGTTCGCCCGCCCGCGCTGCCAGCGGGAGGTCGAGCGCTATTGTACTCAACCGGGACAGGCGACCAGCTACAAGGTCGGACATGGAGTCTGGGCCAAGGCGCGGACCGCCGCCCAGGCGCAACTTGGAAAATCGTTCGATATCAAGCAGTTTCACGCCATCCTTGAGGAAGGCGCGATGCCGTTGTCGATGCTGGAAAAACGTGTCGCCGATCGCGCCAGGGCGGCGCAGGGTTGACAACCGCCATTCCCCGGCACCACCGGGGAATGGCCTTGCCTTCATTCGTAGCTCAAATCCTCATAGCCGTCATCGGCAAGGTCGGAGAAACGCGTGATCTTCGCGTCGAACTTCATACGGATGCGTCCCGTGGAGCCATGACGCTGCTTCGCCACGATGACTTCCGCCTTGCCGTAGATGCGATCCATATTCTCCCGCCACGCGGCATAGGCGGCTTCGTCTTCCACCTTAGGCTCCTTTGCCGCTTCATAATAATCCTCTCGGAACACGAACCAGACCATGTCGGCGTCCTGTTCGATCGACCCGGATTCGCGAAGGTCTGACAGTTGCGGCCTTTTGTCTTCGCGCTGCTCCACTGCGCGGCTTAGCTGCGACAGCGCCAGCACCGGCACATGAAGTTCCTTCGCCAACGTCTTGAGACCGCGCGAGATTTCGGAAATTTCATTGACACGATTGTCGTTGCCGCGCCCTGTACCCTGCAACAGCTGGAGGTAATCCACGACGATGAAGCCGATGTCATGACGACGCTTCAATCGGCGGGCGCGGGTGCGCAGCGCCGCGATGGTGAGGCCCGGCGTATCGTCTATATAGAGCGGCAGTTCCTGCAAGTCGCGCGCCGCGCGCGACAGGTTCTGGAAATCGGCGCGGCTGATCTTGCCCATGCGCAGGGCCTCGCCGCTGATGCCCGACTGCTCGGCAAGGACGCGGGTCGCCAGCTGATCGGCGGACATTTCGAGCGAGAAGAAAGCGGTTTTCGCGCCCATATTCTTTTCGGGCGGAATCCCGTCGGCATTATCCCGGACCCAGCGGGAGGCGGCATTATAGGCGATGTTGGTGGCGAGCGAGGTCTTGCCCATGCCCGGACGGCCGGCCAGGATCATCAAATCCGAATTGTGCAGACCGCCGATCTTGGCATTGAGGCTATTGATGCCCGTCGTGATCCCGGAGACATGGCCGCCGCTGTTCAGCGCACGCTCGGCGACTTGCACCGCCATGGTGGAGGCTGCCAGGAAGCTCTTGACCGATCCTGTTTCGCCCTCGCCCTCCGATACCTTGTAAAGCGCGACCTCGGCTGCCTCAATCTGCTCGCGCGGGTTGACGTCCTCACTGGTATCTAGAGCATTTTCAACCAGTTCCCTGCCGACACTGACCAGCTGTCGCAGCAGGGCAAGGTCGTAGATCTGGCTGGCGAAATCGCGCGCGCCGATCAGCGCGGCGCCGTTGCCGGTCAGTTGCGCCAGATAGGCAGCACCGCCCAATTCCTTCAACGCCGGATCCTGCTCCAGCATGGGCTTCATGGTAACCGGGTTGGCGACCATGTCCTTGTCCAACAGTCGCATGATCGCGTCATAGATCCGCCCGTGCAGCGGCTCGAAGAAATGCTCCGCCTTGAGCTTGAGCTGCACGTCTTCCGCAATGCGGTTGTCGATCATGATCGCGCCAAGCAGCGCGGCCTCCGCCTCGACATTGCGGGGCAATTCAGTGCCCCCCGCCTCGGGCGGCGTGATTTTCAGAAGTTCGACCATGCGCTCTCTTTCCTCCCCTGCACCCGCGCGCGCAAGGGGGCCGGAGGAAAGCTTTCTGTGGATAAGTCCCACTTGCATTTCATGGCGCACCGTCCCACTGACTGATCGCTCCATCATGGCCGATCCCCGCATCATAGACATTCAGCTCGATCAGCGCACGATTTTGTGGCGGAATGCGGATGTCGAGCAGGAGCGGCGGATCGCGATCTTCGATCTGCTCGAAGACAACCGCTTCGCACCGCAGCGCTCTCATGCGGATGGCTATGCGGGCCCGTATAAGGTGCTGCTTCGGGTAGAAGAAGGACGGCTGGTGATAGAGATCAGCCGGGAAGACGGCAGCGCTCTGGAAGCGGTCATCCTGGGTCTTGGCCGCTTTCGTCGGCCGATCCGCGATTATTTCGCCATATGCGACAGCTATTATCAGGCCATCAGCAACGCCTCGCCCCAGCAGATTGAAACCGTCGACATGGCGCGCCGAGCCATCCACAATGAGGCTGCCGAGCTGCTGAGAGAGAGGCTCGAAGGGAAGATAGAAGTGGATTTCGATACGGCGCGGCGCTTGTTCACGCTGATCTGCGTGTTGCACATCAAGGGGTAGGCTCATCAGGGTCACGACATTCGGGGGCATGCTGGTCCGCATGGGGGCGGGACTGGCGGTGATCGCGGTGCTGATTGCGGCGCTGTGGCTCTATACTCGCGCATGGGCACCGGACCGAGCCGACTACGCCGTACAAGGCGTGACCATCGACGGCGGCAATGGCCATGTCGATTGGGGAACGCTGGCAGCACAAGGCGCGGACTTTGCCTATATCGGCGCAACTGGCCGCAATGGCGGCCGTGATCCGACCTTTGCCGCCAACTGGCGAGGCGCGCGAGGCGTGGGCATACGATATGGCGCACTGATGGACTACAGCCTTTGCCGCAGTCCGACCGACCAGGGAACGACGTTCATGACCACGGTGCCGCGGGACAACGCCGCCTTGCCGCCCGCCATCCGCCTGGCCTTCGATCCTGCCTGCGGCACACGCCCGCGGCGCGACCAGTTGCTCTCTGACCTCAACACGCTGGTCAATTTGGTCGAGAGCCATGCCGGAAAGCCCGTGCTGCTCAACGTCACGGAAGATTTCGACGAGGTCTACGACGTCGGGTCGGGCATCAACCGGACATTGTGGCTGGACGCGAACTTCTTTCCGCCCGATTATGCGTCGCGATCATGGGTGATGTGGACAGCCACGGACATGCGACATATCGACGGAGCCAACGGCCCGGTGCGATGGAATGTGGTGGCGCCCTGATGCGTGATGAACAACGAGTGAGACAGTTGATTGCCGCCGCGTGCGAGGCCATGGCCAACGCACATGCGCCTTATAGCCGGTTTGCAGTCGGGGCTGCCGTCCGGCTGACCGATGGCAGCTTCGTGGTCGGGTGCAATTTCGAAAATGCGAGCTATGGCCTGTCGCTCTGCGCTGAAACGGTGGCACTGGCAGCGGTTAACGCGCGGGGCCGCCTTGCCGATGTGGAAGCAGTTGCAGTCGTTGGGGGTGCGATAGACGCCGAGGAACAGGCGCTCGTCACCCCCTGCGGCCGCTGCCGCCAGATCATGAACGAAGCCGAACAGATGGCCGGGCGCACCCTTTCCATCTACTGCTCGACTCCCAGTGGTGACCGCATCCTCGACCTTCGCGTCGCCGACCTGCTTCCCTATGCCTTTGGCCCTGCCGACCTCGGTATTGGCCCCACGACAAAGAGCTGAGACATATGGCCATTCTTTCCGACAAGTGGATACGCGAACAGGCACAGTCGACCGGCATGATTGAGCCGTTCGTCGAAAATCAGAAGCGCGACGGATGCATCAGTTACGGCCTGTCGTCCTACGGATACGACGCCCGCGTGGCCGACGAATTCAAGATCTTCACCAATGTAGATAGCGCCGTGGTCGATCCCAAGGATTTCGCCGCCAACAGTTTCGTGGACCGCAAGACGGACGTCTGCATCATCCCGCCCAACAGCTTCGCGCTCGCCCGCACGGTGGAATATTTCCGGGTGCCCCGGGACGTGCTGGTCATCTGCCTTGGCAAATCCACCTATGCGCGTTGCGGCATCATCGTGAATGTGACCCCACTGGAGCCAGGCTGGGAAGGTCATGTCACGCTCGAATTTTCCAATACCACTCCCCTGCCCGCCAAAATTTACGCCAATGAGGGGGCGTGTCAGTTCCTCTTCCTCCAAGGCAATGAACCATGTGAGGTGAGCTACGCCGATAGGGCGGGCAAATATATGGGACAGCAAGGCGTCACGTTGCCTCGGCTCTAGCCGCTGCTGAAATCTTCATAAGGCTATTGGCAACATTTTATGTCGCCAAACTGTCATTCGCTGTAGCGGAATGTCTCCTAAACTTCGTTTTGGGGCATTGAGCGGCTTGAAGGCCGCCACCAATCAGGGGAACAGACAATGCCGATGCGCCAATTGCTGGCGGGGGTTTCCCTCGCCATATGCCTTGCTTCGCCCAGTCAACTTCTCGCGGCGCCGTCGACCGACGCCAGCCTAAGCCAGCGCCACCGGTTCGACATTCATGTCCAACCGTTGAGCGGCGCGCTTCGGCAATTATCCACCCAATCGGGGGTCCGCATCCTCTTCCCCTATGACGAAGTCGCATCGATCCGCAGCCGTCGTATTCAGGGGTGGATGTCGACGCAGCAGGCGCTCTCCCGCCTGCTTGCAGGCACGGAATTGCGGTCGTCGGAAGCAGGCGTCGGCGTCATAGCCCTTGCCGTTCCGTCTAATCGTGGCGTAGCCTGGCGAAATCCGCTGGCACTCCAGCTTGCGCAAGCGAGCGTTCCAGGCGCGACGGGCACGGCGGTCGGCATGGCACCCGCGCCTGAACCAGTGGAGGATTCGACCCCCATCATCGTGACAGGCACGCGCACCACGACCCGCACGGTTGCCGAAAGCCTGGCGCCGATCGACGTGCTGGGCCAGAAGGATCTAGAAGCGAGCGGCAAGCAATCGGTGCGAGACCTGCTCGGCACGCTCGTCCCATCTATTAACGTGTCCAACAACGGTGCCGGGGCGAGTTGGGCGGTACGCACCCTGTCGCTTCGCGGCTTGGGCGGCGACCAGTTGCTTGTGCTCGTCAACGGCAAGCGGCGTCACAACAGCGCCACGCTGTTCATCAACGGGTCGGTGCAGAACGGACAATCCCCGCCGGACCTGGACCTGATCCCCGGGAACGCCATCAGCCGGATCGAAGTGCTTCGCGACGGGGCGTCGGCCCAATATGGTTCGGACGCGATCGCCGGGGTGGTCAACGTCATCCTAAAGAACGACACGTCCGGCGGCGCAGCGCTGACGCTGGGCAGCACGGCCGACAATGGTGGATGGCAGGGCCGCATTCAGGCTGACCAGGGTTTCTCGCTCGGCCCCGATGGCGGTTATGTGCATATCTCCGGCGACGCGGTGCTGCAGGACAACACGGTCGTCGCGGGCTCGCCCATCGCCTGCGCCGGCCCGGCGAACTGCACGGGCCTCAACGCCTGGTATCCTTCGGTGAACCGCGTCGCCGATCCGCGCAATACCAGCGTGAACCGCTACCGCGCCAAATATGGCCAGCCGCAGGTGATCGGGGGCAATATCGGCTATGACGCCATGCTGCCGGTCGGTGACGCGTTCGAGCTCTACAGCTTCGGCACCGCTTCCAAGCGCCATGCCGCCGGCTGGCTGACCTATCGCTTGCCCGCCGCGAACAACAATATCTATACCACCTATCCGGAAGGCTATATTCCGCGCATCCATGTCCGGGACGAGGATTATCAGGTCGCGCTGGGATTACGGGGCGAGATTGGCAGCGGCGTGAATTTCGATCTGTCGAGCAGCTATGCGCGGGACAAGGTCGGTTACAGCCAGACGACCACGCTCAACCCTTCGCTCGGCACGGCAAGCCCGACCACCATGTATCTGGGCAACATCCAGTTCGACGAGTGGGTGACGAACCTCGACCTGACAAAGGAGTTCGACCTGGGTCTGGCCAAGCCGGTCGCCCTCGCCGTCGGCGCGGAATATCGCGAAGACACGTTCCACATCCGGCCGGGCGAACCGGCCTCCTATATCAATGGCGGCTACCGCTTCCCGGCGGGCCATCATCTTGCAGGGCAATTTGCCGCCGGCATCGGATCACAGGGCGTCAGCGGCTTTCCACCGGAAGGATCGGGCAAATGGAGCCGCAACAACTGGAGCGCCTATGTAAACATTGAGGGCGCCATCGTAGAAGGCGTTGAGTTCGGCTTGGCCGGGCGGCACGAGGATTATTCCGACTTCGGCACTACCGATACGGGCAAGGCGTCGATCCGCATCGAACCGGTGCGTGGCATCGCTTTGCGCGGCACGGCGAGCACCGGGTTCCGCGCTCCCACGCTCCAGCAGCAACATTATGCCTCCGCATCCACTATCGGCGTCGTCATCAATGGCGAGAATGTGCTCCGTCCGGTACAGGCGCTTCCCGTCGACAGTCCCGCTGCCCGCGCCCTGGGCGCTGTTCCGCTGAAGCCCGAGAAGTCCACCAATTTCTCGGCCGGGATCGTGCTGACCCCGGCGCCCAACCTCAACCTGACCGTCGACGCCTATCAGATCAAGGTGAAGGACCGCATCCTGCTGAGCGAGACGTTGCAGGGCCCGGCGGTCGTCAACATCTTGCGCGCCAACGGAATTCAGGAAGTGTTCGGCGCGCTGATCTTCTCCAACGCCGCAGACACGCGCACCCGCGGTCTGGACATCGTGGGCACATACCGCGCTGGCCTCGGCGACATGGGGCTGGCGACGATCAGCCTCTCCGCCAACTTCAACCGGACGAAGTTCACCCATATCGACCCACCCGTCACCGGCGGGGCAGGCGTCGCCTTTATCGGCCGCGCACGCCAGGGCGACCTGTCGGAGGGCACGCCACGCGACAAGTTCATCGCCAACATCCTGTGGGAAAAGGACGCGTTCAACCTTAATCTGCGCGCGACGCGCTACGGCAAAATCTATGCCCGGGCTGGCGCCACCAGCCTCGTCACGTCAGACTGGGTCGCCTGCACGCCTGCTTCTTCCACCTGCACCGCGCAGTTTGTGGATAATGTCGTCGATCCCAAGGTGATCCTTGACCTCGAAGCCGGGGTGAAACTCACCAAGGGGGTCAAGCTCTCGGTGGGCGCGAACAACCTGCTCAACACCTATCCTTCCAAGCTCAAGCCCGCCAGCCAGGTCGCGGGTAACCTGTACAACGCCTATGCGCCGTACGGCATTAGCGGCGGCTTCTATTATGGAAGGCTGAATCTCGAGTTCTGACGAGAAAGCGTAGTTCCCGCTCGCGCCTGCATGGGTACGAGCGGGGCCGGCACCGATCTGAACCAAAAAAGGCCGACGTCGATGCGACGCCGGCCTTTCATCATGAATCTCCGAAGAAGAGGGTGTCAGGCGACCTTGGCCTGCTGCTCCGGCAGCTCGTCAGGATCGCGCAGCACATAGCCGCGACCCCAGACGGTCTCGATATAATTGTCCCCGCCGCACGCCAGCGCCAGCTTCTTGCGCAGCTTGCAGATGAAAACGTCGATGATCTTCAATTCCGGCTCGTCCATTCCGCCGTACAGGTGGTTCAGGAACATTTCCTTCGTCAGCGTCGTGCCCTTGCGGAGCGAGAGCAGCTCCAGCATGGCATATTCTTTGCCGGTCAGGTGGACGCGATTGCCGTCGACCTCGACCGTCTTCGCGTCGAGATTGACCGACAACTTGCCGGTGCGGATCACCGACTGCGAATGGCCCTTCGACCGGCGGACAACCGCATGAATACGCGCGATCAGCTCTTCGCGATGGAAAGGCTTGGTCACATAATCGTCCGCACCGAAACCGAACGACCGGACCTTGCTGTCCATTTCGCTGATGCCCGACAGGATCAGAACCGGCGTCTGGACCTTGGCCGCGCGCAACTTTTTCAGCACGTCATAGCCGTGCATGTCGGGCAGGTTCAGGTCGAGACAGATGATGTCATAATCATAGAGCTTGCCGAGGTCCAAACCCTCCTCGCCAAGGTCGGTGGTATAGACGTTGAAGCCTTCGGTCGTGAGCATAAGCTCGATCGCCTTGGCGGTGGTCGGTTCGTCCTCGATCAGCAGCACGCGCATGTGAAGCCCCTTGTCCGTCGCAGTCCCGTTCACCCACCAGAACGGCTTGCGTTCAAATTCATTAACCAAAAAACTTCTGAAGGACAAAGGTTAATTATTCGCTAACCGGCAGGAATAGGCGAGTCGTGCAGTTTCGAATCTATTTACGAACAGTTGAGGCCGAAACATTCCTTGATGAGTCAATATTAAATCGGCTGCGAAACGAGGCTAGAACGCCCGCGGTCCTTGTGTTGAAGCGAATAATTTTCTCGCATCAGCAGCCATGATGCCGCGCCAGGAAATCGAGCAGGGCTTCTACCCGGGCGGGCCTCAGGCGCGACGGTGGCGTCACGAGATGAAGGCCGAAGGGCGGCGGTCTCCATTCCAGCAAAATCTCTTCCAGTTCGCCTTTCGCCAGCGCCTCTCCAACAATGAAGTCGGGCAGTCGGGCGATGCCGACACCCTGCCGCAAGGCGGGCAACATGGCTTCGCCGCTGTTGACCGTAAGGCGACTGCGCACCTGCACCGCGACATTTTGCTGACCCGGCCCTGCAAAGCGCCAGACGTCCGGGGTCGTCACGTTGGAATAGCAAAGACAGTCATGCGCGGACAGGTCGGACGGATGTCGGGGCCGTCCCCGCCCGTCGAGATAGGCGGGCGAGGCGATCACATGCATGGTGACGTCGGACAGTCGGCGCGCGCGCAGCGAACTGTCAGGCATGTCGGCAATGCGTATCGTGGCGTCGAGCCCCATTTCGACGATGTCGATCCGCGCATCCGACAGGTGCAGGTCGACGTCCACCAGGGGATTGGCCTTGGTGAATTCCGCCACCAGCGGCGCGACACGCAGAAGGCCGAACGTCATAGGCGCGCCAAGCCTTACAACGCCGGACAACTCCGACGTCTCGTCCTTCGCCGCCTCTTCCGCCGCCTGCCCCTCGGCCATGATACGTCGCGCGTGGTCGGCGAGACGCTTGCCGCTCTCCGTGAGCGACAGTCGGCGGCTCGTCCGGTTGAAGAGACTGGTATCAAGATGCTCTTCCAGCCGAGTCACCGCCTTGGACACCGTAGCCTTGGACACGCTCAGAGCCTTGGCCGCGTCGGTGAAGCTCCGGTGTTCGACCACGGCCGCGAACATGGCCCATGCCTCGAAATCAGGTAGGCGCATAAAGAAACAATCCGTTTCATACCGGCTTGTTTATGAAACAATCCTGAGGACTAAATTGTAGAAACGCAAGGTGGAAGCTGCCGCTTCCGCAACGAAAAGGATCGATAATGACCACGACCACCGCGAGCCGCATCGAGCGCCGCCCTTTCGCGTCGCTGGGCCATGCTGATCATGGCTGGCTCAACGCCCGCCACCATTTCTCCTTCGCCGACTATTATGACGAAGAGCGGATGCACTGGGGTGCGATCCGGGTCTGGAACGACGATGAAATCGCTCCGCGATCCGGTTTTCCGCCGCATCCCCATGCCGACATGGAGATCATAACCTATGTCCGCACTGGCGCGATCACGCATCAGGACAGCCTCGGCAACAAGGGTCGCACCGCCGCCGGAGACGTGCAGGTCATGTCCGCCGGCACCGGCATCCGCCACGCGGAATATAATCTGGAGGATGAAACCACCACGCTCTTCCAAATCTGGATCATGCCATCCGTCAGGGGCGGTCAGCCCAGTTGGGGTGCCAAGCCATTCCCCAAGGGCGACCGGTCCGGCAAGCTGGTCGTTCTTGCCAGCGGGCACGATGACGATCGGGAGGCACTGCGCATTCGGGCCGACTGCCGCCTTCTGGGCGGCACGATCAAAGCCGGTGAGAGCGTAACCTATGAAAGTGCGCCCGGCCGCCATCTCTATATGGTCCCAGCGACTGGCCGCATCGAGATAGATGGCCAGACTTTCGAAGCGCGCGATGGAGCGGCAATCATCGGCGGCGATCCGATCACCATCACGGCGATCGAGGACGCGGAGATCGTGCTCGTCGACAGCCTTTGACCTGACCGGCCTGCCCCGCCCAACTTCGGGGCGGCCGCGGCCGTCCGCACCCCCTTCTCCCATGCGGGCGGCCCCCTTTCCTTCCCCCAACGACTTTTCGAGGAGACTAAACATGGCTAAGGTGCTGGTTCTCTATTATTCGTCCTACGGCCATATCGAAACGATGGCGAAGGCAGTGGCTGAAGGCGCCGCTGCTGCTGGCGCGCAAGTCGACATCAAGCGCGTGCCCGAAACCGCGCCGCTTGAAGTGGCCAAGAATGCCCACTTCAAGCTGGATCAGGACGCGCCAGTGGCGACCGTGGCGGAGCTTGCGGAGTATGACGCGATCATTATAGGCACCGGCACACGCTTTGGCCGCATGTCCAGCCAGATGGCGGCTTTTCTCGACCAAGCCGGCGGCCTATGGGCGCGCGGCGCGCTGAATGGGAAAGTGGGCGGCGCGTTCACATCGACCGCTTCACAGCATGGCGGGCAGGAAACGACACTCTTCTCCATCATCACCAACCTCCTTCACTTCGGTATGGTGATCGTCGGCCTCGACTATGGCCATACGGAACAGATGGGCGTGGACAAGGTCCGCGGCGGCGCGCCCTATGGCGCGACGACCATCGCTGATGGCGACGGCAGCCGCCAGCCCGCGCCAGAAGAGCTTGAAGGCGCGCGCTACCAGGGCCGCCGCATCGCGGAGACGGCGATCAAGCTGCACGGCTGATCCGAGCGTCTTCGTAAATTGCAGAAGCCCGGTGCCTTCGCTGCTGGCACCGGGCTTTTTGCCCCATCCTAAAGCAGCCAGCGGCTTGCCTTTGGCGAGCAGCTTATGGCCTTCCACAGCCCCCAAGGAACAACGAGCGCGACCGCGAACAAAGCATATTTCGACAGGTAAGGCGTCAAGTAGTGGATCACCGCCACATGGCAGTACATGATCACCATCGAAGCCCGGCCGAGGGCGGCGAGCAACCCCGCACCCGGTGCTATCAAGGCTGACAGCCGGAATGTCAGAAATGATGTCGCCACCGCCGCGCCAATCGACAGAAGGGGCCAACCATAATCTGCCGCTTTCATGTTCAGCGTCGGAAACAGTCCCCCTAGCCCGCAGAGAGCAAGAGCGAGCAGCGGCAGAACCATCCAGTTCCGCCACCGGATGCGCGGCCAGACAGCGCCGATCCACAGTAGAATGAACGCCATCGGGACCGTGATCAGCCCAAGCGGTGACGCGCTCGCCCATCCTGACACGCAGGAGGCGATCGCCATCGCTATCAGCGGAAGGGTCCATTCCCGATCCAGCGGATCGGGGAGTCGCGCCGACACCAGATTGAAGAGGATGCGCGCTATCATGAGGCAGGGGACGAACCAGAAAATGGTATAAGGCCCCCGCAACCACGACCCGCCCAGCAGGATCGGCAGGATATCTTCCGGCCACTGGTCGAACACGGGCCGCTGCCCCTTGATCCGCTCGACAATCTGATCAACGCAGACGAGCAGTATCAGATAGACCGCATAGGGACGCATCTGACCGAGCAATTGGCGCCTGGTGAACGCGCCCACCGGGTGCGGCCGCGACAACATGCCGGACAGAAGGAAGAACAGCGGCATGTGGAAGGAGTAGATCGCGTCGCGCACCGGACCGTGCGTCCACACATGGCCTGCCACGACGGCAACGATGCCGATCCCGCGCGCGACATCGACCCAGTCAAGGCGAAATTGCGCCTGCGGCCTGCCCTGCCCTCTGTTGTCCATCGCCACCCTGCCCTATAGGATGGCCGGCCAACGTCAATTCCCCCCTTCGATCGGAAGATCCTTTTGCCTTTGCTGACCGACCATGTGCTGTTCATTGATGGAGAGGCGCTGATCATCGACAAGCCCGCCGGCTTGCCGGTCGATGCCCCGCGCGACGGATCGATGTCGCTCGAAAATCATCTGTCGTCGCTGACGTTCGGCTTCCAGCGCTGGCCTCTCCCGGTGCATCGACTGGATCGCGACACCAGCGGATGCCTCCTGCTGGCCCGCAATCCCAAGGCGCACAAGCGGTTCGCGGGCGCATTCGAAGCCGGAACTGTAACCAAGCGATACATTGCCGTTGTCGGCGGCGTACCGGAAGAAGAGGAAGGCACGATCGCCCTGTCGCTCAAGAAGGTCAGCAGCCCAAGCCAGGGCTGGCGCATGATCGCGGCCAAGGCGGGCAAGCCCGCGGTAACGCACTGGCGCAAGCTGGCGGCACGCGACGGTCGCGCGCTGATCGCCTTCACCCCCGAAACAGGCCGCACGCATCAGATCCGCGTCCATGCCGAACACGGGCTTGGCTTTGGCATATCGGGCGACCCCGTCTATGGCGATGGCGCTGGCCCCATGCTGCTGCACAGCCGGTTCATCAGCGTTCCGCGCGGCGGCAAGCCGCCGGCGGAGGCCACTGCGCCACTGCCCGCCACTTTCCTTGCTGCCGGTTTCGGCCCTGAGATGCTGGACGATGCCGGACTTTGAAATCCCGGAAGACGCGCTGGAAGAGCGTTTCATCACCGGCGGGGGGCCGGGCGGCCAGAATGTGAACAAGGTCGCGACCGCCGTCCAACTGCGCGTCAACCTGTTCAAGCTCGGCTTGCCGGTCCACGCCTATCGCAAGATCAGGACGCTCGCCGGTTCCCGACTGACGTCCGCCAACGAAATCGTCATCCAGGCCAATCGGTTTCGCACGCAGGAAGCCAACCGCCAGGATGCCCGAGACAGGCTGGCGGAGATGATCGCGAAAGCGCATGAACGCGATGCCCGGCGCATCGCCACGAAGCCCGGCAAGGCAGCCAAGGCCAGGCGGGTCGATGCGAAGAAGGCCAGGAGCTCCGTCAAGGAAGGACGCGGCAAGGTGCGGCTGGATTGATAAGCGCTATGGTTCTGACGCGATCCAGCGCCTATATGTCGCGCCATGTACGATTTTGCCCCCGTTGATACGGCCGACAAGCAGACCCTCCACGACGATCTTCTGTCAGCTGCCAAAGCGCTGACGGCGGGGGAACCCGATGCGGTCGCCAATATGGCAAATCTGGCGGCGCTTGTCTGGCAGTTCCTGCCGGACCTCAACTGGGCCGGCTTCTACCGGATGGTGGAAGGAGAACTCGTCCTGGGGCCTTTCCAGGGCAAGCCCGCCTGCATCCGCATCCCACTGGGCCGCGGTGTATGCGGCACTGCCGCCGCGACGCGCGCGACGCAGCTCGTTGAAGATGTGCACGCCTTTCCGGGGCACATTGCGTGCGACGCCGCCAGCGCTTCGGAAATCGTGGTTCCCATCATCCATGAAGGCGAACTGATCGGCGTGCTCGATCTGGACAGCCCCTTGCCCGCGCGCTTCGACGCGGTCGATGCCCTGGCGCTGGAGAAGCTGATGGCGGCGGTCGCAGCGCGCCTTCGCTGATCTAAGCGGCAACCGAAGATTTGCCATCGCCCCGTTTCGGGACAGGTGCAACCGCCGCAGGGTGACGCACGCCGGATCAACATGCTAAACGTCGCGTTAGGGAGTTGAACCGCCTGCCTTGAAGCGCGCGGAATCGAGGGAGCATCGACGATGAGGATTGCGGGCCTTCTGCTGATTGGCGCGACCCTCCTGCCCGCTGCCGCCGGTGCAGAACCGGGCGGCCCGGCGCATATGGGGACGGGAATGTCGCGTCCCGCCGGTGGCGCATGGACCGGCGGGCATCGGTGGGGTCCGCGCCATAATGGCCGCTGGTATGCCGGGTGGCGCGCGCCAGGCGGATGGAACGGCTATCGCCGCCCTGTCTATGGATATGTCCTGCCGCGATACTGGGTCAGCCCGAACTACTATATCGCCAATTCCAGGGCCTATGGTCTTCCTGCGCCAGCCTATGGCTATGGCTGGTCGCGCTACTATGACGATGCCGTCATGACCGACCGTTGGGGCCGCGTGTATGACTACCGCACCGGCATCGACTGGGATCGCTATGAAGGCGGCTACGGGCCGGATGAAGCCGGGTATGGAGGCGAACCGCGCCGCGACAATGGCGGCGGCGGCGCGGCGGTCGGCGCCGTGGTAGGCGGGATCGCTGGCAACCGCATTGCCGGCCGTGGCAATCACACCTTGGGTACTCTGGTCGGCGCAGGGGTCGGTGCTGTTGCCGGCGCGGCGATCGACAAGGCGGAGGACCGGGGCCGGGCGTTGCCGCCGCAAGGCGAGCGGCCCGGCGCGGCCTATGATGATTATGTCGATGACGGCGTCACCAGCCAGAATGATTTTGAGGGGCGCTGGACCGGCACATGGACGACGGACGACGGCCGGAAGGTCAGCGGCACGTATGAAGGGCGTTTTGAAGGCGAAGTGCGGGGCGCAGGCGTTGAGTACGACACGCCGCCCTATGACGGACTGCCGCACTGGTCGAACTCGGGCATGGGGGCGCCTGCGGGCGGATATATAGCGAACGGCTATTATTACCCGGCACCTATCGTGACTACCGTCACCGTACAACCCGCGACGACGACGACGACCACGACCACCTACCTCACCAAGAAGGTCCGTTATCTGAAGTTGGCGCCGGGCAGAACCGTCCGGCATTGCCGCTGCAAATAGTTCATTCCTGAGCGGCGATGAGGGCGCGGGTCGCTTCTAGCGGAAGCGGCCGTCCGAAATAATAGCCCTGGGCCACCATGCAGCCGAGCGCCAACAGATGGTCGGCCTGCACACGCGTCTCAACGCCCTCGGCAACCACTTCCATGCCGAAACTGCCGCCAAGCTTCACGATGGCATCGACGATGGCGGCATTGCCTTCGTCCCGCTCCACATCCTGGACGAAGCTGCGGTCGATCTTGATGACGTCGACCGGATATTGTTTCAGATGGCTGAGGGATGCAAAACCCGTCCCAAAATCGTCCAACGCCAGCCTGACGCCGGCATCGGCGAAGTGACGCATGGCGCGCGCGACCTGATCGCCACCGTTGTCCAGCAACACGCTTTCCGTGACTTCGATCTCGAAATGCGCGGCCGGAATGTCCATTCGGTGCAGGTGATCCAGGACGCGATCGGAAAAATCACCCTGTGCGAAATCGGCGGGGGAAGCGTTGATCGCCACGCGGCCCGGATTCAGACCTTTGCGTAACCAGAACCTGAGGTCGGCCGTGACGCTTTCGAGCATCTGCACGGTCAGTGCCACCGCCAGCTCGCTATGGAGGAACGCGGCGGCGATCGCGCCAGGCAACTGGATGCCGAGGCGGGGGTGACGCCATCGCAGCAAGGCTTCGAACCCGAGCAGGCGGCCGGTGCGCATATCCACCTTGGGCTGATAGTAAGGCACGACCAGCCGGTCGGCGACGATCTCCCGCGCCATATGGATCATGGATGTGCGCTGCTGGGCTTCGGCCCGCAACTCCGAATGAAACATCGTCAGCCGGGCGCGTCCGCCGCGCTTCGAGGCATAGAGGGCCAGGTCCGCCGCCTTCAGCAAATCGTCCGCGCGATCCGCATGATCGCCAAAGATCGCCCCGCCGATGCTGACACCGAATTCCAGTAGGCGACCCTGATGGGCAACCGGAGTCCGGCATCCCTCCATCAGATCACGGCTCAAGGACTCAAGCCCGGCCTGGCTGTCGATCGTCGGCGCGATCAGGCCGAATTCGTCGCCGCCAAGCCGACCAAGCACGGCGTCGGCCGGCGCGACAGCAGAGAGTTTTTCCGCAAAAGCGCAGAGCAGTGCGTCTCCCGCATCATGACCCAGCGCATCATTGGTTCTCTTCAGATCGTCGACGTCCAGCATCAGCAGCCCAAACCGGTTGCCCTGCTTGTGCGCCTTCGCCGCCAATGTCTCCAGCGAGGCCTGCCACAATGTGCGGTTCGGCAGGCGCGTCATGGAATCATGGGTCGCCGCCCATCGAATGCGCTCCTCCGCGTTCCGCTCTTCAGTGACGTCGAGGTAGGTCACGATGATGCGGGATAGTGCGCCGCCATCCGTTCGGGTCGTCCACCCGGTGCTCCTGATCCAGCGCAGGGCACCATTGTCGGCGCGGTGAATGCGCAAGGTCGCCTCGAAATGGAGCGGCACCGTTCCTTGCGCGACCGCATCGAGCATTTGCTTGAGCCGGTCGCGATCCTCAGGATGCACCAGACTGAGCGCCAGTTCGGTCGTCGCGGGCTGGTCGGCGGAAATGCCCAGCATGTTGCGAAACTCGGCCGACCATGTCCGCACGCCCGTTGTGCAATCGAAATCCCAGATGCCCAGACGCGCCGATTGGATGGCCAGTCGGAACCGTTCCTCGCTCTCGCTGAGCGCGCTGCGCGCCAGCTTTTCGGCATGCACGTCCTCCAGCGTCCCGTACCAGCGGACCACCCGGCCGTCCGCGTCTTTCCTGGGCGCTGCCCGAGCGCGCATCCACCGATATCCTCCATCCCGCAGCAGGACGCGATATTCGATGTCGACCGGCGCTCCGCTGACAAGATTGCCAGTCCAGACGGCGATGGTCCGTTCCATGTCATCGGGATGAAGCGCGCCGATCCAGCCAGTACCGAGTGCTTGGTCGGGGCGCATGCCGGTCAATTCGAACCAGCGCGGTCCAACTTCCTGGATGCTGCCGTCCGGGCCAGCCGTCCACGGCACCTGCGGGCTGAGTTCGAACGACCAGCGATAATGCTCCCGGCTTTCCGCCAGAGCCTTTGACAAATCGCCGGCTGCGTTGCAGTCCTCCATATGTTCCAGGGTGCCGCGCCAGCAAATTGAGGAGTCGGGTTCGTCAACCCGTTCCAGCTTCACGCGGAACCAGCGCCGCCGCTCATTATAGCCGCGGATTTGAACAAGCAGGGGCTCATCCTGCGTTTGAACCAACGCGGCGTGCAGCACATTCCGTCGATGCTCCGCGGTCAGCAGCGTCATCCAGCCCAGTCCGGCAGGGTCCGCAGCGAAACAAGTCCGCGCATGCGCGCACCCCTGCTCCAGTAAAATCAGCCGACCTCGGCGATCAGCCGACCAGCACAGCGGCGGCGGCCGATCCAACCGGGACAATGTAGACAGGTCATTCGCCGGCAGCAGCGCATCTGGAAAACAGAGGCCAGTATCCAGCGCGCTGCGCATTCCGGAAAATCGATGATCTGCCAAGCGGTCCATGAGCCGCCCAAATCCTTCCGCACTGGTCCTCACCAACTGCGGAAATTAGCGCAAGGAGTTAAAGAAATTCATACCGCTGCGGCGGAGTTACCGCTAACCTGGATTAGCGTCGAAGAACGGCCGCCAGTTCTGTAGGAAGCGATTGTTCGTGCTGCGCGTGCGATTGCCGCGACGCGTCCTGATCCTCCGGATTGAACCGGACCCATCCATGGCGACCGAGCTTTTCCAGCGGCTGGTAGCGCACCTTATATTGCATCCGCTGCGACCCTTCCACCCAGTATCCGAGATAGACATAAGGCAGGCCGGCGGCGGCCGCGCGGACCAGATGGTCCATGATGATATAATTGCCCAGGCCGGGACGATGCTCCAGCTCGGTATCGAAAAAGCTGTATATCATCGACAGGCCGTCACCCTGACGATCGGTGAGGCATGCCCCCACCAACTTGCCCGGACGGCCATCGGCATCGGGCTCGCGATATTCGATCACATAGCTGTCGACCGGGGTTTGCTCGACCATGTCGGCAAAATCCATCTCGTCCATTTCGGTCATTCCGCCGCCCGGATGCCGGGCCTGGAGATAGCGCCGAAGAAGCGCATACTGCTCCTCGGTGGACCATGGCTTGCACGCCGTGACATGCAGGTCGCTGTTCCGGCGCAGCACCTTGCGCTGGGTTGCGTTGGGCCGGAATTGCTTCGCCAGGACGCGCACCGACACACAGGCGGAGCAATCAGCGCAACTGGGTCGATAGGCGACATTCTGGCTGCGCCTGAACCCGATGCGGCCAAGCGCGTCGTTGAGTTCCGACGCGTTGTCGCCGCTCAATTCCGTGAAGACCTTCCGCTCGTTCTTACCCGGAAGATAGGGGCAAGGACTGGGGTTGGTGACGAAGAAACGGGGGAATCGAAACGGCGCGGTCATGCCCCGCCCTCCGATTCCATCTTCATCCTCATTGCGTCCATCGTCGGTTTATGGCGTCACGTCGCCCGGCTGAAAAGGGCATTTACCACGAAAATTGCAGGGCATCGGCTTTCATGCGACTTCAATGGGAGCGACTTCATATCCCGCTTCGCGAAGCGCGGCGATAAGCCTTTGAAGATGGGCACCGTCGCGCGTTTCGCACTCGACATCCAGGCTAAGGCCCTTGGCCGGCAGATTCGTGAAGATGCGCTGATGCGACAGCTCCAGGATGTTCACGGCTTCCTGGTCGAAGATGCGCGCGACATGAAACAGGGCGCCGGGACGGTCCTGAAGGATGATGCGCAGACGGGCGAGACGGCCCGAGCGCGCAAGATCGCGCAACAGCACATTGGCCAGCAGGCGCGTGTCGATATTGCCGCCCGTCAGCACCAACCCGACATTGCGGCCGACAAACTGCTCGCGATAGGTCAGCAGCGCCGCGAGGCCCGCAGCGCCCGCGCCCTCCACGACCGTCTTCTCGATCTGCAGAAGCAGGCTGACGGCCTCCTCCAGCCGCCGCTCCGACACCAGCAACACCTCGTCCGCCAGCCGTTCGACCACGCGGCGGGTGATATCGCCCGGTTGCTTGACGGCGATGCCTTCCGCCAGCGTGTCGCCGTCGCAGGCCAGATCGCCGCCCTTGATGAAGCTGTACATCGACGGATAAAGCTCGGCCTGGACACCGACCATCCGGATGTCCGGCTTCATCGCCCTGGCCGCAGTCGCCATGCCGGAAAACAAGCCCCCGCCGCCGATCGGCACGACCAACGTGTCGATCTGCGGCGCATCCTCCAGCATCTCCAGCGCCACGGTGCCCTGCCCCGCCATGATGTCCGGCTCGTCGAAGGGATGGATAAAGGTCAACCCCTGCTCCACCTCCAACTTGCGCGCGTGGGCGTAGGCGTCGTCGAACTTCTCGCCGAATTGCACGACCGTGGCGCCGTGGCCGCGGGTCTGCGTCACCTTCACGATCGGGGTGGTCGTAGGCATTACGATGGTCACCGGAACGCCTAGGCGCTTGCCATGATAGGCAAGCCCCTGCGCATGATTGCCGGCCGAAGCGGCGATCACGCCCTTTTCCTTCGACGCCTCGTCCAGTTGCAGCAGTCGGTTGAGCGCGCCGCGCTCCTTATAAGCAGCGGTGAACTGAAGATTTTCGAACTTCAGATAGATGCTGCACCCCAGCATGTCCGACAGCGTCTGGCTGATCAGCGTCGGCGTTTTCACGATCGAACCTGCAATGCGGGTCCGCGCCGCAAGAACGTCGTCAACGGTGATGGGCAGCGGCAGAGCGCTTTCGATCCTGGCAAGCGTGTTCATGCGCGCGCCGTAAAGCAAAATTGCGGCGGAAGAAACTGGCACTGGTCGAAAACTCGCCCTATGGCGGTTCGAACGCAGCAAATGTACGAGGCTTATGGCTAATATCGCGTTTATCGGTCTGGGCGTCATGGGTGGCCCGATGGCGGGACATCTGGCGAAAGCAGGCCATAGTCTCACGGTTTACAACCGCTCGATCGGCAAGGCGAAAACCTGGACCGAAACCTATGGCGGCACGGTCGCGATCACGCCTGCCAAAGCGGCCGAAGAGGCGGATATCGTCATCAGTTGCGTCGGCAATGACGATGACCTGTCGCAGATCACATTGGGCCGCGACGGCGCATTCCGTGCGATGCGCGAAGGCAGCCTGTTCATCGACCACACCACCGTTTCGGCGCGCATAGCCCGGCAGTTGTTCGTGGAGGCCGAGAGCCGCGGCATTCATAGCGTCGATGCGCCCGTCTCCGGCGGACAGGCGGGCGCTGAAAACGGCAAGCTGTCCGTCATGTGCGGCGGCAGCGAGCCTGCGGTCGCCGCCGCGCGGATCGTGATGCAGGCCTATGCCGCCCGTATCATCCATGTCGGCGCGGCCGGTGCGGGGCAGACGACCAAGATGGTGAACCAGATCTGCATCGGCGGCGTGCTGCAGGGGCTGGCGGAAGCGCTGCGTTTCGCCCAGGCAGCCGAACTCGACCTCGACAAGGTGTTCGACGCCGTGTCCGGCGGGGCGGCGCAAAGCTGGCAGATGGAAAATCGCTGGAAAACCATGGCGCAGGACAGTTTCGACTTCGGCTTCGCGGTCGATTGGATGCGCAAGGATTTGGGCCTCGCTCTGGAAGAAGCCCGCGCAAACGGCGCCAGCCTGCCGGTGACGGCGATGGTCGATCAGTTCTACGCCGATGTGCAGGCCATGGGCGGCGGCCGACAGGACACCAGCTCGCTGGTGCGCAGGATGACGCGCGCATGAGGATATCCCGGCTGGCAGCGATCGCCATGATGGCGTTGCCCACCCCCGCCCTTGCCTCCGGCGTGATCGACAATGTGAACGGCATCGCGCTGGACGCCAACGGGCGGATCGTCCGCTTCGGCGCGCTCCAGATCGACGATGAGGGCAAGGTCGAAAAGCTGATCCAGGGTCGGTATCAGGAACCGGAATATAGGCCCAAAAAGCCGAAGAAGGGCCAGCCATGGCCGGAACGCCCCAAAGGTCCTACCTTCAAGCTGGACGCCGGGGGCAAGACGCTGATCCCCGGCCTGATCGACGCGCACGGCCATGTGATGGGCTATGGCCTCTCCCTCGTCACGCTCGATCTGTCCGAAACAACTTCGTTGGCCGAAGCTCAGGCCAAGATCCGCGCCTATGTCACCGCCAATCCGGGCCTCAAGTGGATCATCGGCACGGGCTGGAATCAGGAGAAATGGGGCCTTGGCCGCTTCCCGACGGCAGAAGAACTCGATGCGGCCATTCGCGACATGCCGGTATGGCTGGAACGGGTGGACGGCCATGCCGGCTGGGCCAACAGCGCGGCGATCCGTGCCGCGGGCATTACCGCAGCGACCAAAGCACCGGCGGGCGGGCGCTTCGAAATAGCCGCGGGCAAGCCGGCAGGCGTGTTCGTCGACAAGGCGATGGACCTGATCCAGAAGGTGGTGCCGCCCCCTGCTCCCAAGGACCGGGACATCGCTCTGGAAAAGGCGCAGCGCGCGCTCCTGGCCCAAGGCGTCACCGGCATTGCCGACATGGGCACCAGCATCGAGGATTGGCAGGCGTTCAGGCGCGCGGCGGACCGCGGCGCGCTGCGCGTGCGGATCATGTCCTACGCTTACGGGCTCGACAATATGATCGCCATCGCCGGGCCGGAACCTACGCCCTGGCTCTATGATGATCATCTGCGCATGGGTGGGATCAAGCTGCTGCTCGACGGCGCGTTGGGATCGCGCGGCGCATGGTTGCGCGCCGATTATGCCGACGCACCCGGCCAGCGCGGGCTGCCGATGATCCCGGATACCCAATTGCGCAACATCATGAGCCGCGCGGCAATGGACAATTTCCAGGTGGCGGTCCACGCGATCGGCGACGCGGCCAACCGCGAAGTGCTGAACGCCATTGAGGAGTTGAACGACACCTACAAGGGCGAGCGGCGCTGGCGGATCGAACATGCGCAGATCGTCGATCCCGCCGATCTGCCGCGCTTCAAGCCGCTGGGGGTCATCGCATCGATGCAGCCGGTGCATGAGGCGTCGGACTGGCGCATGGCGACGGCGCGCCTCGGCGAAGCGCGCCTTGCCGGCGCCTATGCGTGGAAGACGATGCTGAACAATGGCGTACCGCTTGCGTTCGGATCGGACGTGCCGGTTGAGAGCCCCAACCCGTTTTCGGGCATCGCCGTCGCCATGAGCCGCGAGGACGTAAAGGGCGAGCCGGTCGGCGGCTGGATGCCCGCGCAGCGGGTGAGCTTCGAGGCGGCGCTGGACGGCTTCACGCGGCAGGCGGCCTATGCGGGCTTTGCGGAAAAGAAGTTCGGCAATCTGGCGGTGGGGCAGCGCGCCGACTTCCTGCTGATTGACCGGGACATTTCGGCCGCGCAGCCCACCGAAATCCGCCAGACGCAGGTGCTGGAAACCTGGATCGGCGGCAAACGCGTCTATGTGAAGGGGCAGGACGTCGGCAGCTCGCCGCTCAGCGCGACTTCGCCGGATTCCACACGGTAACCGTGCGGCCCGTCATTGCGCGAGCCACGCCTTGTAGCGTCGCGGCATAGGCGATCAGCACATCCACCAGCGCCGCGAAGGGTCCGCTCTTCGCCCGCACGCCGATCCAGATGACGAGGCCGACCGCAATCGCGCCGCTCATATAGAGGACCGGCGACAGGCGCATCGCCAGCGCGCCGGCGGCTGCAGCGCCGATGAGGATGAAGACGCCGCCGAACCAGCGGACGATCTTGCGTGATGCATATTTGAAGCGGTCGATCGCCGCCATCCGCCTGAGTTGTGGGCGCAAATGGCCGTGCGTGTGCCAGGATCGAGCCGCGATCCGTACCTTGCGCCGATATTCATCCTGGCGCGCGGTCACCAATCGCTCGCGGGCAATGACATCCCTCGCCTTTACGAGCCGCTTGCCCGCGAAGATCACGGCCATGGATACGGTAAGGTCATCCAGCACGCCGTCGGGAAAAGTCGGGTACAGGGGTTTGCGGATCGAGAAGATGGAACCGTCCGCCCCCAGCACATTGCCGGTGCGGGATTCCTCATCCTTCAGGCGCTCCTCGATCCGCCAGTAGAGCGACCCTATCGAAGCGGTGGCGCTCTCGTCCGCGCCGACATAATGCAGCGACCCCAGCACGCCACCGACGTCCGGATCGGCATAGCGAGCCAGCAGCCGCCCGATCGCTTCTTCGTCCAGCAGGACGTTGGCGTCGGTGAAGATGAGCACGTCGCCCGCCGCCCGCGCGGCGAGCTGCTTCATGCCGTGCGCCTTGCCGCTGCGACCGGGGCCACGGACGAGCGTCACGAGATCGCCCTGCGCTGCGATAAGGTCGCCGGTGCCGTCCGTGGACCCATCATCGAAAGCGAGGATTTCAAGGCTGGGGTGCAGCCGCTTCAACGTTGCCAGATTGGCCAGCTTTTCCGGCATGGCCGCCGCCTCGTTATAGGCGCAGAAGAGAAGCGACGCGCTCGAGGGCGCGGTGGAGACTGGATGTTCCGGCCTGGACGGCAGCAATCGCAGGATGAGAGGATAAAAGAGGAAGGGCCAGGCGACCGCCACCAGGCAAAGCAGCACTATGGCTGCCAGGAACAGATCGATCGTCATGCGTCAATACGCCTTGTGGTGGACGAGCACGCCCAGCGTCGCCACGATGATGCGCAGATCGCGCCAGATCGACCAGTCGCTGACATATTCCAGGTCGGACTGAAGCCGGTCGATCAAGTCCTGATGGTGATCCGTCGCGCCCCGATGGCCGCGCACCTGCGCCAGGCCCGTCATGCCCGGCTTGATGCAATGGCGGGCCCAATAACGCGCATCGACCTCCCAATAGAGAGTGTCGCCCGCTTTTGCGGCAGCGGCGTGAGGACGGGGGCCGACGATGCTCATGTCGCCCTTCAACACGTTGAAGAGTTGCGGCAGCTCATCGATGCTTGTCCTGCGCAGGAAGGCACCCACCGGCGTCACGCGATCGTCGTCCCGCCGGGTCAGCGTCGCGGCCTGATGATCGCTCGCCTCCGTCCGCATCGACCGGAACTTGTAGATGGAAAAGGATCTCGCATCCTTGCCGATCCGCGGCTGGCGGAAGAGGATGGGGCCGGCGCTGGTGAGCTTCACGGCAAGCGCGGCTGCGATGAGAATGGGCGACAGCAGCAGAGTCGCGACGCCGGCGACCAGCAGATCGAACAGGCGTTTGACCAGCCGATCGCGAAACTGGAGCGGACCGCCGGCGACGATGATCGTGGGCTGGCCGTCAAATTCGTCCACCCGCGCAGGCGCGAAGCGGAGCAGTTCGGGCACAACGATCTCGCCGCGTGCCGACAGCGACTTGAGCGCTGCCGACCAGTCGTCCATCCGCTCCAATGGACAGGCGACAATCACCCGTTCCGCCATGCCGACCGCTGCCGCCAGCCGCGCGGCCATGTCAGCGTCGTGCCGCTCGGGATGGAGGTTCGCCGCGTCGGCGCGGATCAGCTCGACATGGCGGCCCGCTACGACATCCACGCCGTCGAGGATGACGGCGGTCAGATGCGGCACATCGCCAAGCAGCCTGACCGCGAGCCGGGCGACCGCGAGCCGCACCAGCGCCAGAGCCACACCGCCCAGCCCGAGGCCCGTGATGAATGTCAGACGCGACAGTTGCTCGGCGATCTTGCCCAGATAGACGATCAGCAGCATCAACAGCGCCGCCTGCGCCAATGCCCAGAGCGCGCGCGAGATGCCGCGCCGAACCCGGTCCAGCGTGTTGATGCCATAGGCCCCGCCCTTCACCGCCAGCAGGGCGTAAAGCGGCGCGACCATCGCGAACATGACGATGCCGTGCGGCTTGCCGGGCTCCCCCCACAACGCGCCGAGCACCAGCCAGTTGGCCGCGAGGAAAGCGCAGAACAGTCCCGCCATGTCGCCCGCGAGGCACAGCGCATAAAGCCGCAGGCGCACGATTTCCTTGGAGACGGTCACGGAAGGGCCTTGCATCATCATGAAGCTGTTTCGTTGGCACCGCGCGCGACCGGTGGCAAGGGGCGACGCTGGATGCAGTCACTCGCCGCGGCGTAACATCCCGTCACGACCCGAATATGCGCCCGAGCGCCTTGTCCAGCATCAGCAATTGCCAGAGCAGCCGCCCATGGTCGGCGACGCCCGCGCGATGATCGGCGGCGACCTTGGCAAGGCGGCCTGCATCGAACCAGCCGGTGCGTGCGAGCGCCGATCCGCCCGCGATCGCTGTCGCCTCGCCTGCCAACGCGCCGCGGAACCATGCGCTGATCGGCGTTACGAACCCCATTTTCTGGCGGTACAATATGTCTTGCGGCAGGAAGGGCTCCATCGCCTTCTTCATCAGATATTTGCCGCTGTTGCCGCGTATCCGTTGCTGGACCGGAAGACGGGCGGCGAATTCCACCAGTCGGTGATCGAGCAGAGGCTCGCGCGCTTCCAGGCTAACGGCCATGCTCATACGATCGGTCTTGGTCAGGATGTCGCCGGGCAGCCAGATGCGCAGGTCGGCATATTGCGCCCGGTCGAGCGGGTCGCGCGCGGGCGCTTCGGCCATCGCCTTCACATAGCGATCCTCGGCGCGATAGGCGCCAAGGCGGCTCTTCATGTCCTGGCCGTAGAGGCGGTGGCGCAGGGCATGAGGCGTCACGCCGACCGAGGCGGCGTAGGCCTCGCCGCCTTCCCCGGCGAGTTCGAGGAAGGTGGACTTGGCGCGCAGCGGGCGCGGTGCCCAATCCGCCTTGGGATACCAGCGGCCCAACGTCCCGAACAGCGGCTGGCGCACGGAGACGGGGATCATGGCGCGCAGCTTTTCCCCCTGCATCTGGAAACGGTGGCGGCGATAGCCTGCGAAAGCCTCGTCCGCGCCGTCGCCCGACAGGGCCACCGTCACCTGCTCCCGCGCCAGCTCGCATACCCGATACGTAGGCAGAGCCGATGGATCGGCAAAGGGTTCGTCGAAATGGGCCGCCAGCGTGTCGATCAGGCTGAAATCGTCTGGCGAGACGATGCGGGTGCGATGATCGGTCGCGAAACGGCGCGCGACCCGATCGGCATAGGCGGTCTCGTCCAGGCTCGCGACATCGAAGCCGATGGTGCAGGTCTTGACCGCGCGGGAGGATGCTTCCGCCATCAATGCAACGACGCTGCTGCTGTCGACCCCACCAGACAAAAATGCGCCGAGCGGCACGTCGGCAACCATACGCGAACGCACCGCCTGCCGCATCAGTGCGACCAGTTCCTCCTCCAGCGCCTGAGGGTTCGCCTTCGACCGATCGGCGAAGCTGATGTCCCAGTAGCGTTGCGGTTGAGACAGAGGCCGGCCGCGCACCAGCCGCAACGTCTCGCCTGCGCCCAGCTTACGGACGCCCGCGACCAGGCAGGCATCGTCGGGGATGTAGCCATAGGCCATATAATCTTCAACCGCGGACAGGTCCGGCGCGCGGCGCAGCAGCGGATGCGCGAGCAGGCTCTTCAACTCCGATCCGAAGATCAGGCTGCCGTCCGAGAGAAGCGCATAGTGAAGCGGCTTCACCCCCAGCCTATCGCGCACCAGCCACAACGCCTGCGCCCGCGCGTCGAACAGGGCGAAGGCAAACATGCCGTTGAAGCGGTGGACGCACTCCTCGCCCCATTGGCGGTAGCCGTGCAGGATGACTTCGGTATCGCTGTGGGTGCGGAAGACGTGGCCCTTCGCCTCCAGTTCGGCGCGAACCTCGGCGAAATTGTAGATCTCGCCGTTGAAGACGACGGCGAGGCTCTCGTCTTCCGTCAGCATCGGCTGCGCGCCGCCGCCGAGATCGATGATCGAGAGGCGCAGATGGCCGAGGCCCACGCCCGGCGCGGTCCAGATGCCGCTGCCGTCCGGGCCGCGATGCGGCATGACGTCCAGCATCGCGCGCACCCGCGCCTGATCGACGGGTTTCGCCGTTTCGAGATGGAAGATGCCCGCTATGCCGCACATGGCATAACCCCCTAGCGGATGCCGGCGACGCGGTCAGCCAAAAGCTGAACGTCGCCCAAGTCTTTCAGAAAAGCGTCGATGGCGGCATCGGCGGGCCGGCCCTCCGCCTCCTCCGCCGACACGAGGATGGCGACGGCACGCTGGTCCTGCCCCAGCAACCGGGACTTGAGGGTCGCGAGCTTGACCTGGGCCGGGTTGCCAGTGGGCGGGTTGCGGCCAACGACATAGAAGCTGACGACATGGCGGACGACCGGACCCGGCGCGGTGATCTGCTCGCCCCGTCCTTGAGCGGGGGAACGGCCCGGCGAGGACCATACCCACTGGCTGTCGGGATCGGCCGCGCCCTGCCCGAAGCCGACCAGTTCGCGCCCTTCCTCCTGCCGGTCGAAAACGGCAATGGCGAGATCGACGACATGCCCCTGCCCGTCGCGATAGCGGCCCCGGGTCAGCATATCGGCGCCGTCGAAGCGTGGTTTCCAGGGATAGGCTTGGGGAGCTTCGGTGCGGGACCACGCATTGATCGCCGGCAAGGCGGGCGCCGGCGGCAAGGGATCGGCGGTGGCGGCGGTCGCCGCGAGCCAGGCTGGGGCGGCGGCGATAATCGCAAGGGCAAGGGCGGCGACTGTACAACTGTCCGAGGCCTTCGCCTTTCTCGCGCCAAGTGTATCCGCGTCGAACCAGGGATCGCCGGGCTTCCGATCGAAAAACGGCCATGCGGCGACCATGACAATCGCCATGACGATCGCGAAGAAGACCCAGCCATAGACGACATGGTCGAAACCGACCGCAGCGTCCACCGTGGTCAAATGGGCGACCCAGATGGTCGCGAACGCCCGCACCCCGTTGGCCGCCACCGACAGCAACAACGCGCCGCACAGAAAAATCGCCCGCCGCAGCCAGCTTTTGAAGCAGACATTGCAGACCAGCACGCCATAGGCGGTCATCGCGATCAGGAACTTTGCTCCGGAACAGGCTTCGGCCACCTCGAAATAGCCGGTCGGGGTGGTGATGAAGATGCCCTCCATATGCGCGGGGACGCCGGCGAGGTCGAGCAGCAGCATGGCGATGCGCGCCGTCAGCAACTGCAAGGGCGGGACGATCTCTTCGCCGAAGGGAACCATGAAAAAGGCGTAGAAGAGCGGGAACAGCAATGCGCGCGCGACGACAGGGCCGAGCATGGCCAGCACCGCACCCTGCAGCATCATTACCAAAGCGCCATGGCGTACCATCGCAACCCCTGCCGCCGATCCCACCAGCCAGGCCAGCGCGCCAAGGCCGAGCCAGGCGAGGCCGGGCGACCAGGCGACCGGCTGCAACTGGCGGAGCGTGGGCCATCTCTGCTGCACCAGCCAGCCGATCAGGAGTGGGATGAAGAGGCAATGGCCGAAGGTCGATGCGTTCCACCAGATGGTCACCATGCTGGTGACGTCGCGGAAGAACAGCAGGATGATACCGGCCGAGACCACGGCTAGCCCGGCCAGTTGCCTCCGCCATCCATCGATGCCGCGGGTCGCGCCGGCCAGAGGCAACGCCCCTCCGATCATGCCGCGCGAGAACCCATTTCAGCGGCGTCCGGGAACAGCAGCGCAGGCAATCCGGCCAGCGTGGCGGACCAGCGGTAGCGTTGCTCCATGCGACAGCGGGCAGCCATACCCAAATTTTCGGCTGAATTCCGATCGGCCAGCAGGGAGACGATGGCGGCGGCTTCGCCCGACGCATCGGCCGCGACCAGCAGGTGATCGCCATGCTGCGCATCGATGCCTTCGGCTGCCTGCGGCGACGCCACCACCGGGCGGGCCATCGCCATCGCTTCCAGCACCTTGTTCTGGATGCCGCGCGCGATGCGGAGTGGCGCAACGACGACATCGGCCGCAGCCAGCCAGCCGCGCACATCAGGCACGCCGCCGGTGACGATCACGCCGGGCAACGCCGCGAGCGCCTGCACCGCTGCCGAGGGATTGCGTCCGACGATGGCGAAGCGCGCATCGGGATAGGCTTCGCGCACGAGCGGTAACGCATCGCGCGCGAAGCTCTCGACCGCTTCGATATTGGGCCGATAGTCCATCTGGCCCGTGAACACGAGCAGCGGCCCCTCCCCTTTGTCGATCCTGTCGAAAGGCGCCGCTGGACCGAAATAGTCCAGTGCCACGCCGTTTTCGATGGCCACGATCCGGTCCGGGCCGAAACCGGCAGCCTTGCGGAACAGGGATGCTTCGGCTTCGCTGACGAACGCGCTCACATCGGCGCGGGCAGCCGTGCGTCGCTCGAAGTCGAATAGGACGCGACCTTCGCGACGGTTGACCCAGGCCATGGGGCCGCTGCCGGTCTCGCCATAGGCGGCATATTTGGCGGAGTCGTAATCGACAAAATCCATCAGGAAGCGGATGTGTTCGGGAAGAGGTGGCACGAAATGGGCCATCTGTGCCGAATAGGCGACGACCGCGCGAATGGGATGGCGGGCAAGCGTGTCGGCTACCCAGCGATGCAATCGCGGATCGTCGAACAGTGATACGAGCAGCGGCTGCCGATTGATCAGCCCTGCGACCCCGGCGACGAGTTTAGAGCGGTTTCGCATCAGCACGCACTGGCTTGCGGTGTCGCCCGCCATGGCGGCGGCAAAGCCCATGTCCCGGTCGTCATCGGCAAAGGAGCCGACATGGACGGGGGCAAGTTCCGTCAATCGCTTCAGCAGGTGATAGGAGCGGATCTTGTCACCGCGATCGGGTGGATAGGGAATGCGGTGGCAAAGGAAAAGTATGTCGCCGCTCATCCCAGACCCCGCGCGATCGGCGGGCCGATCAGATTGGCGATGGGCAGAGGCAGCTTCTTCCAGAGGTCGATCCGCCGCTGATATTTGGGGTTGTTGGGGCTGATGTCCCGCGCGGCTCCATCGGGGGACCAGCAATAATAACCGAGCGGGTGAGGCTCGAACCCGAAGCTCTTCTTCCATGCCGCCTGCCCGCTGTTCGCCTTGGACCGGCCGAAATCGAAATGGCTCATGCCCCGCGCCCGGCCATGGGCCATCAGGCGATAATACATGAGTTCGTTGGATCGAAGCTGGCGGGCTACAGCCAAACCACCACCCCAATAAGGCATGACGCGGCCGGCATGATAGAGGGTGAGAACCGCCGAGACAGGACGGTCGCCATCCAGCACCAGCAGGATGTCGGCATCGTCGCCGAACGCCTCAAGCACCGAACGGAACAGGGCGCGGGGGAATACGGGCGTGCCGAGGTTGCGGACGCTTTCGGCGTAGATGCGGTAGTGAGCGCGCAGAAATTCCGCATCGCGGCCAACCTTCGCCGTCAGCGAAGAATTGGCCAGTGCCTTGCGCAGTTCGGCGCGATGCTTGCGCGGAATCGCGAGCAGTTCGGCTTCATCATCGGTGGCGATCGGGCGCACGAAGCCCAGATGCTCGCCCTCGCGCCGTTCCCATGTCTCTCCTGGTGCGGCACCGCCGCGCAGTTCGACGGGTATGCCGCCACGTTCCCTCGCCATCTGCTGGGCGGCAGCGGCCAGCGACGCGGCTGCACGTGGATCGTCGGCCAGGATGCCGCCGTCGACCGCGAAGGCGGTCGATATCATCGCGCTGCCGAACAGCCGGCTCTTGAGGTGATGAAGCGGCAGCAGGCCGCTGATCTTGCCCGACGGCACGACGGCAGCCAGCAACAACGGCTTGTGACCGGTCGCACGATGGATGGCGCTGAGCCAGGCGGTCAGGTGAAAGGGCGTTCCATCGGGACGCGCGCGCACGAACGCGTCCGCGGCCGACGCCTGTTCTGGATTGGCAAGGTCCAGCGTGGTGATCGCCATATCGGCGCCCGTCCCGACGATCATGACGCGCGCGCCGCTTCCGCGTCCGCCAGCGCATCGACGCGCGTCCAGGCAAAGTCGCGCGTCAGCCGCCGCAGCTTGGCCGCCATGACGGAAAGGTTGCTATAATGGCGCAGCCGTGACCGCAGCGGTGCGCCGCTAACGCGGGGCTGATCCGGATCGATTTCCCACGGATGGAAATAGATGATGGCCGGCCGCGCCTCTTGCCCGTTCACCTGCCGGATGGCCCAGCGGGAAAAGCCATAGGGCAACAGGCGGAAGAAGCCGCCTCCACCGGCCGCCAAGGTGCGGCTGCCGAGTTTCGCGGTCGTGACCGGGAGTTCGATGAGGGACGCATCCTTCACCGGCTTCCAGGCAAAGCGCGGCGAGTCAGGCCAGCCATAATGGTCGTGCCGAATCGGCGCGACGCTGGAGGAATAGCGATAGCCCTCCTCCGCCAGGATCATATGCGCCCAGGGCGTCCGTGTATCGATGGAAAAGCTGGGTGCGCGATAGCCCGTCACGCGCTGGCCGCTCGCGTCCTCCAAGATGGTGCGGGACTTGCGCAGGTCGGCACGAAACTGGTCCGGCGTGAAGGTGAAGACGCGCGCATGATCATAGCCATGGCTCGCCAGCTCGTGCCCTGCCGAGACGATGCGGCGCATGAGCGCGGGATAGCGTTCCGCCACCCAACCCAGGGTGAAGAAGGTCGCCTTGACGCCGGCGTCGTCGAACAACTGGAGCACGGCGTCGGTGTTCGCCTCCACCCTGTGCGTCAGCCCGTCCCAATCGGCGCGGTCGATCGTGCGCTCGAACGCGCCGACCTGAAACCAGTCCTCGACATCGACGGAGAGCGCGTTGAGCATCGGACCGTCCGCCCTGTCAGGCAACGGCCTGCGCGTCGGCGTGCGGTCCTTCCTGCTCGACCCAGTCGACCAGCAGCGTCAGCACCCGGCGCAATGCGCTGTCCTGTTCCTCGGCACGAAATTCCAGCGCGGCTAGCCGTTCCTCGATCAGTTCGAAGCAGCCCTTGAGCGCTTCTGGATCGATTTCGGACGCGACGGGCGGCGCGAAAGGCGCATGCGACTGCATCGCGCGGAGGGAGGCGATTTCCGCTCGCAGCCCCTCGATCTCGGCCAGCATGTCGGATCGCAACGTTTCGGCCTGTTCCGCGACAACGATGTGGACAGCTTCCCCCACTTGCGCGTCGGCCTGGTCCGAGACAGTGACCGCCGCTTCGACATCATCTTCAGAGACAGCGACGTGGACAGCCTCATCATCGGGAAATGCAGCATCGTCGGCGCGTTCGTCCTCGTCCGACGCCCGGTCCAAGACAGGCTCGGACGCGGCGAATGCGGGGCGCTGGAAGAGCGGCGTCACCACGTTGGAGGTGGCGGGATATTCAGGCTGTTTGCCCTTTGTTTCCTTCGCGATTTCCTGCGCGCTGTCGGCAAAATGATCGCTGGCGTCCTCGACGGCGTCAACATGCTGCCCTGCCGAGGCATCGATATCCTCCACCTCGTCCAAAGCCGAAACCGTCATCGGCGTCGGGGTCACGTCGATGTCCAGCCCCATGTCGGCGACGACTGCTACTACGACATCCTCGTCCAGCACGGCAATCTGCTCGATGGCGCCAAGCAGCAGGACGCGGCTGGTCAGCGCATTGAGCCGGCGCGGCACGCCCGAGGTCGCCGCGTAGAGCGCGGAAAAGGCGTCCGGCGTGAAGATCGGCGTGCCGGTCCAGCCCGCGACGGTCAGCCGATGCAGGATATAGGGCTCGATCTCCCGCTCCATCATCGGTTCGAGATGATGGGTGGCGATGACGCGCTGGCGCAGCTGTTCCAGGTCCGGCGACTTGATGAGGTCGCGAAATTCGGGCTGGCCGAGCAGGAAGATCTGGAGCAGCGACTGGCCGCCCAGCTGGAAGTTTGAGAGCATCCGCAGCTCTTCTATGGCCGAGACGGGAAGGTTCTGCGCCTCGTCGACGATCAGCAGGGTGCGACGCCCTGCGCGCGCCTGCGCATAGAGGAACGCCTCGATCTGCCGCAGCGTCGCCGCCTTGTTCTGCCCGTCCGTCGCAAGGCCGAAGCTCTGCGCGGCGAGCCGCAGCATGTCGTCGCCCTCGACCTGGGTCGACACGATCTTGACCGCCGTCAGGCGCGCCGGGTCGATGGTCTGCATCAGGTGGCCGACAAGGGTGGTCTTGCCCGCGCCAATGTCTCCGGTGATGACGATGAAGCCTTCGCCCTGCGCAAGCCCATAACCAAGGTAGGACAGCGCCTTTCGGTGCGTCGCGCTCTCGAAATAATAATGCGGGTCCGGCGTCAGCTGGAAAGGGCGGCCCTGCAGTCCGTAGAATTGCTCGTACATCTCGTCTTCTCCCCGGCGGCCGTCAGAAGCTGTAGCGCAGGCCGACCTGCCCCATCAAATTGATGAGCGTTTCCAGATCGTCCGCCTTCACCCCGTCGATTCCCAGCGAGGCGGACGCGGACAGGTTGCGGCCGATGTTGCGGTTATAGCTGCCGAACGTGCCGTAGTTCAGCACATCTTCCCGATTGCCGCTGGCATCGAAATAATTGAGATAGGTGGCGACGTCGATGCTGTCGCGATTGCTGGGCGCATAGCTCACCGTGCCGATGCCATACCAGTTCTGATCGCGCGAGCCGCGAATGAGGACGGTCTGGCCGTTCGGGGTGATGAACTTGCGCTGCGAATAGCCAAAGCCAAGGCCGTAGCCCCACTGGCCGCGCTGCAACGCATATTGCGCCGCCACGCCGCGATAGCGGAAGTTGGCGCCGGTGATGCCAGCCAGCGCGTCGTTGAAGCACTGGCCCCCGCCGGTTGCCGAGAAGGCGCAGCCGGTGATGTCGCCGGTGAACGGATTGCGGGCGATATTGAACTGGCTGCCGGACAGTGCGGCCACGTCGCCCGTGATGATGCGGCCAAAACTGTCGATGCCGTCGAACAGCGCGATTGCGAAGCTGCTGTCTCGGCCCTGCCAGTTGAAGCTGCCCTGATAGGTCATGCCGCCGTAGCGTTCGCCCACCCGCGCTTCCAGGCTGGTGCGGCGGCTGGGCCGCCAGAGGACGCCCACGTCCCAGATGATATCGTCGAAATCATAGACCAGCGCGCGCGGCGAACTTTCGTCCGTCACATAGCGGCCGCCGCGAATGACCGGCACGCCGTTCGCATCCAGCAGCGGAGACCGCTGGCTGATCTTGATATCCTCATAGCCGACGCCGCCCACTGCCGCGAGGGTCGGAGACAGGGGCACAGTCGCGTCCAACCGTCCCCAGGCATCCTCGAACCGCTGGTCAAGCTGGCTGGCGTCTTCCCGGTCATAGCCCGCGCTGGCGACGAGACCTACGCCGGGGATGAGCGTGTCGGGCGCGAAGCCCACCGATCCGAGCAGGCTGTGCGTCCAGCTATCGGCGAAGGCGTCGCTGAGCTGCCCGCCGGCAAAATCGCGATGGGTGCTGTCATCGATCCGCGCGTAGCCAAGGCGGTAGGCCGCGTTGACGTCGAAATCGCCGAGCCTGGTCGTGTAGGACGGGCCGACATAGCCAGCATAGACCTGCGTCGAGAGGCTTCCCCGCTGGGCAAAGGCGCCGCTGTAGCCGTCCGTGCGGGCGCGGGTGGCAAGCCCGCCCGCCTGCAGCGCCAGGCCGCGCGCCAGCCTGACGTTGGCGGTGGCGATGCCGCTGATCGTGTCCTGATCGGTCGCCTGTCGGCCCCAGCCGAAGCTGTGGTTGTACTGGACGTCGATAGCTGCTTCGACCCGGCGGGTGTGGACATCCGCCGCGACCCCGGCCACGACGTTGGTATAGGTCAGCACGTCGCCTTCGCCCTTGATGGGGGCGATCACGACCTGATCCATGCCGAGATAGGGCGTCACGTTGACGCGCCGGTCGCTGCCCGACTGGGCCATGGCAGGCGTTGCCGCAACCGCAGCGAGCGACGCGCCCGCCAGGAAGAACCGAGCGAGGATCACCGGGTTTCTCCTTCGGCATAATAGCCGCCAAAGCGGCGACGGCCGCTGTTGAAGCGCACGGCATTGAGCAGGAGGCGAACCTGCGCCCCGCCCTTCACCATGCCGATAGCATCGCGCAGCGTGCTTTCGGATGTCCGGTCGGCGCGCACGACCATCAGCGCGACAGCCGCATGGCTGGCCAGCACCGCCGCGGCTGACGCCGCCAGCAGCGGCGGCGAATCGAAGATCAGGATGCGGTCGGGACGGCCTTCGGTCAGGCGGCCCAGCAGCTGTTCGGTGCGTGCGGACGCCAGATATTCGGTATCATTGTTGCTGGGCGCGCCGGCCGGCAGCACAGCGAGCGACGCGATATCGGTGCGGATCACGCAGTCCTCGATCGCGATCATCGGGTCGGCGAGCGCGTCCATGAGGCCGGGGCCAGCCTGAAGGCCGAGCGCCTGGGGAATGCCGGGCTTGCCGAAATCAGCGTCGATCAGCAGGATTTCTCGGTCCTTCTCCGCCGCGAGGCTAAGCGCGAGGTTGACCGCGCAGAAGCTCTTGCCGTCGCCGCTGTTGGCGGAGCAGACGAGGATGCGGTTGCCACGCGGATGCCCCTGAAGCTGCGGCAACAGATCGCGCTTGAGCAAGCGAAACTCCTCGCTCATCGCCGTGACTGGACCATCCGGGCGCAGGAAACCTGCTTCCGCCAAGGCAATGCGATCGATCGGCTGGACCGGACCGGTCCACGCCTGCGCGCGATATGGGGTGGCGGCAGCGGACGGCTCCACCGAGGCAACAACCGGCATCGGGTCGATCATCGGCGGCGCATCGACCGCAGGCGCGGCGCGACCGCGCAGCGCGGCCTGGAAATCATATATCTCGGTCGCCCTTTCGATCAGCGATCCGCGACCCTTGATGGAGCTATGCTGGTTCATCTTGTCTGCTTCCCTGCCCATCTCAAGCCATGCCGCGCTGGACGAATTCGACCGCGATGAGCAGCAGGCAGGCGGCAGCCAGCCCACCGCTGGCACCCGCGAACCATTTGAGCCGCTGCCGTTCCAGCGCGACCTGTGTGGCTGTGAGCGTCTCGCTGATCGACCCGGCGACGGGCAGGCCCAAAGTCCTTTCCAACCGTGCGGCAGTGGGGAACGTGCCTTTGAGCTGGCTGAGCGCGAAGGCGACGCCAACGCCCGCACCGATGCCCAGCACCAGGACGCCAAGCAGCAGCAGAGGACGGTTCGGCGCGGACGGCGCGGACGGCATGTCTGGCGGCGTGATGACGCGGAACTGAACGGCGCCGGTTTCGGTCTTCACCTCGCCGCGCAGGCGCAGATCCTCGCGGTCGGCGGTCAGCTTGTCATACTGAACTTTGAGCGCGGCATAGTCGCTGTCGAGCTTTTCCTGTTCGGACGCGCCGCCGGGTTCGTCGACCTGGCGGCTCATCATCGCGTTGAGATCGGCCTGAAGCTGAGCCTTGCGCGCGCCGAGCGCCTGCACGGTCGCAGCGCGTTCGGCCTGCATCGACTTGATCGAAAGATAGGCCGGATTGGGCGTGCCGCCGCCACCGGCGGACCCACCCCCGCCGGTGCGGCGCAGGCTATCAACCTCCCGCTGGGCGGCGATGACGTCGGGGTGGTTCGCGGTCCAGCCGCGCGCGCGCATGGAGGCAAGGTTCGCCTGCGCCTGCACCAGCGGCGACGCGCCGCCCGAGGCGGAAACGCCCGGCAGGCTCTGCGGCGTGCCCGCCAGCTGGCCGTTCATGGCGGACAGTGCGCTTTGCGCCTGCACCAGTTGCGAGTCGATCTGGTTGATTTCCATGCGGGCGGCGTCCATCCGCTGGCTGATCGATCCCGCGCCGGGCAGCAGGCCCATATAGCGCTGCGCGAATTCGGTTCGGCGCTGGTCGGCCGCCGCCAGTTGCTTGCCGCGAACGGCGATCTGCTGGTCGAGGAAGGCCAGGCTCTGCTTCGTTTCCCGACGGTCGCCGGACAGATTTTCCTCCTGGAAGATGTCGATCAGCTTTTGCACGACCTGCTGCGCGATGCGCGCGTTCGCTCCGTCCGACAGGCTCGAATCGGCAGACACGGCGCTGATGTCGATCATGCTGGGATCGGCCTGCGCCATGACGGTGATGTTCTCACGCAGCTTGGTGATCTTCGCCGCCACATCAGCCGGGCCGGACACCGATTGCGACAAGTCGGTCGAGCGAACCACCTTTTCCAGATTGTCGGCGCTCGTCAGCGTCTGACGCAGCCGGTCGAGATCCTGCTGCGACTGGACCTGGGTGATGCCGACCTTGTCCTCCAGCAGCGACTGGGTGTTCACATAGACCCGCGCCTTGGACTGGTAGCTGTTGGGGATGAACGCGACGCCCAACCAGCCGAGCATGCACACGCCCCAGGCCACCGCCAGCGCGATCCAGCGGCGGCTCCACAGGCCATGGAGCAGGACACGCAGTTCGTCATATAGAGCGGCCATCAGAACATGCTCTCCGGGATGATGATGACGTCACCGGGCGCGAGCATGACGTTGGCGCGCGTATCGCCCTTCTTCAGAAGATCGCCCAGGCGTACCTGAAATTCCTTCTGCTTGCCGCTTTCCTTGTCGAAGCGGACCAAGCGGGCGCGGTTGCCCGCCGCATATTCGGACAGGCCCCCGACCGCGATCATCGCGTCGAGCAGCGTCATGTTGGCGCGGTAGGGGATGGAGGCGGGCTTTTCGGTCGCGCCGACGATCCGCACCTGCTGACTGAAGGTGCCGCTGAAATTATTGACGATCACCGACACGAGGGGATTTTCGATATATTGCGACAGCGCCAGCTTGATATCCTCCGCCAGCATCTTGGGCGTCTTGCCCACGGCCGGCATGTCGGTGATCAGCGGCGTGGTGATGCGGCCGTCCGGGCGCACCTGAACCTTCGCGCCCAGTTCCGGATTGCGCCAGACGAAGATGGTGAGATCATCGAGCGGGCCGATGACATATTCCTCGCCCGGACCTTCCTGCGTGGAGACGAAGGACGCAGGCGGCAATTGCGGTCCCGATCCGCCCGAGGCGCAGCCCGAAAGCGCGACCGCTGGTAGCGACGCGCCAATCAGAAGCCGGGAAACCGTCAGGAAACGCATAGACAAACCCCTTCACCGGGCCGTGCGCGAACCGCCACCGACTCTGGTTCGGCGACTTGGCGGCACAAGGCTTTGGGCTTCTTCTTGCCGGCAAAGGGTAAAAATAGCGTTAGGAGTTAAGTCTGCGTGAAATCAGCCAAGTAAAAGTTCGCGAGGACTTGGATGACCCAGAAATGCCGCAGGGCTGGCGGAGGCACCATAAGCCCCGGCAAGGAAGATGGCGATGAAATCCCCCTCCCGAACCGTAGGCAGCGCAACCTTGTCGCCTAGCCGGTCCAGCGGCGTGCAGAGGCAGCCGACAACGGTCACCGGATCGGCGGCAGGTGGCGCGCCGAAGCGGTTGGCGACGGCAATCGGATAGTTGCGGCGCACCACCGTGCCGAAATTACCGCTGGCGGCGAGCTGGTGATGCAGGCCGCCGTCGACCACCACGAACGTCTCGCCCTGGCTGACCTTCACGTCGAGGACGCGGGTCAGATAGACGCCCGCTTCCCCGACCAGCCATCGGCCCAGTTCCAGCGCCATGCGGCTGTCGCGCAAAATATCCGGCAGGCTGTCCATTTCGCTGTCCAGCGCCACGCCGATCGGCCGGATATCGAGGGCCGTGTCGCCGGGGAAATACGCAAGACCGAACCCGCCGCCCAGATTGACGAGCGGCGGGGCTGCGCCGACCTGATCCGACAGGCGGGCGGCGAGCGCAATCGTGGCCGACTGCGTTTCGATGATCGCGAGGGGGTCCAGATTCTGACTACCTGCAAAGATATGCCAGCCGCGCCAGTCCGCGCCAGCGTCGATCATCGCGCGCGCCAACGCGGCGGCACGGTCCGCGTCCACGCCGAAGGGCTTTGCCCCGCCCCCCATGCGCATACCCGATCCCTTGAGGTCGAAATCGGGATTGACCCGCACCGCGAGGCGCGGCGTCTTGCCCAGCCGGTCGGCGGCCGCAAGCGCCCGCCGCCCCTCCCCTTCGGACTCCAGATTGATGGTCACACCGGCGAAAATGGCGGCTTCCAGTTCGTCATCCCGCTTGCCCGGCCCCGCGAAACTGATGCGATCTGGAGCCATGCCGGCGGACAGCGCCATGTCCAGTTCGCCGCCCGACGCGATGTCGAAACCATCGACCTGTCCGGCCATGCGGGCGAGCAGAGGCGCAAAAGGATTGGCCTTGATGGCGTAATGCAGATGCAATCCATCCGTCATGGCTTCGCGGAAGCGGCGGACCTGCGCCTCCACAATCCCCATGTCATAGGCGAAGAGCGGCGTGTCGCCTGCCTCATCGACGAGCGCCGCCGCGCCGCAGCCGGCGATCAGCAGCATCCCTTCCTCCGCCGTAAACCAAGGCGGGATGGGTCCGGTGGGCTTCACGCGCCATGCTCCTTCGCCAAAGCAACCCGGTCGATCTTGCCATTGGGATTGCGGGGAAATTCGGGAAGAAGGATGATGTCCTTGGGCTGCATGAAGTTGGGGAGTTCCTGCTTGAGGTGAGCGGCGACCGCCTCCACGGCTTGCGGGGCGGCCGTCCGGATCAGCAGGCGCACGGCCTGCCCGAGCCGGTCGTCCTTTATGCCGAGCGCGACGGCTTCGGCAATGCCTGGGACGGAAACGGCGGCCTCCTCTATCTCGGTCGGGCTGATCCGGTTGCCGGCCGACTTGATCATCGCGTCGTCCCGACCGACGAAATAGAGCAGCCCTTCGGCGTCCCGTCGCACCGTGTCGCCGGACCAGACCGCCATGCCGCCATAGCGCGATGCGCTCGGGGCGGGCCGGAACCGCTCGGCGGTGCGGACGGGATCGCGCCAATAGCCTTGCGCGACCAGCGGGCCGGAATGGACCAGTTCGCCCGGCTCGTCGTCATCGGTAACGCTCCCATCGGGGCGGACCACCAATATCTCCGCGAAGGGAATGGCGCGGCCCATGGAATCGGGATGCGCTTCCACCAGCGCCGGCGGGAGATAGGTCGAGCGGAAGGCTTCGGTGAGGCCGTACATGGGATAGAGATGGGCGTCGGGAAACAGCGCGCGCAGCTTCGCGACAAGTGGGCGCGTCAGCGCGCCACCGCTGTTCGTCAGGCGCTTGAGCTTCTCGGCTGTTTCCGCAGGCCAGTCCAGTTCGGCAAGCTGCACCCACAGCGGCGGGACGCCGGCCAGCGTGGTGATGTCGCGCCGATCGACCAGCTTCATGACGTCGCGCGGCGTCAGATAGTCGAGTGGATAGACGCACCCGCCCGCATACCAGGTGGAAAGCAGCTGATTCTGGCCATAGTCGAAGCTGAAGGGCAGGACGCAGGCGGTGCGATCCTCCGCCGTTAGCTCCAGATAGTCGGCCACGGCGACCGCCCCCAGCCAAAGATTGGCGTGGGTCAGGACCACGCCCTTGGGCCGTCCGGTCGATCCGCTGGTGTAGAGGATCGCAGCGATACCATCTGGCGTGGCGGATGAGGGGCCGAGCGGATCACCACCGCTCATGGCGCAGGCTGCGTCGTCCTCCCTATGAAGCTGGCAATCGGCGGGCACGTCGCCATCCAGCAGGGTATCGAGCCGGGCGGCGGTGCCGATCAGCAGCCGCGCGCCGCTGTCCGACAGGATGTGCGAGACTTGCGCATGTTTGAGCAGCGGGTTGATGGGCACATGGACGAGGCCGGCGCGTGGCGCGGCGAGCGGCATCAGCGCGGCGACCGGCCCCTTTGCAATCCAGCTCGCGACGCGCGCGCCGGGTTCCAGCCCGAAACCGGCTAGCCAGGCGGCCAGCCGGCCCAGCGCCTGCTCCAGTTCCGCATAGTCATAGCTGCCCGACCGCCCGTCGAGCGCCATGCGCTCGGCGCTGCCGCGCAGCAGCAGATGGTCGATCGGACGAAACTCCGCGCCGTCGATCAACGGATGGGCTTCAGTCACAGGCGCTTAACTCCATGGCGATCTTTTGGTCCTACAGGTGGCGCGAGCGTGCGGTGGAGATAGTCGGTTGCTGGCGTCAAGGGAATATCACAGCATGGAGGAGGTGCGGGGCGCGCTTGCGTCCCGGCTGTCCCCCGTGCCCTTGCCTTCGCTGTTCGACCGGATCGAGTGGTATGAGGCGCTGCATCGCCATTGCTTGGCCGGAACATCCCCTCGCATCATTCAGGCGGTGGAGGGCCATGCCGAAGTCTGGATGATGCTGGCGTCTCCCGCGCCGCGGCAGGCGACCGCGCTCGCCAACTGGTATAGTTTCCGCTGGGCACCGCTGTTTCTGGGCGAGCCGGACGGCGAGACGCGGGTCAGGTTGCTGGACGCGGCGGCGCGGCAGATGATGCACGGGCGCGCGCATGTCGATCTTTATCCGCTGGAAGCGCCGGACGAACTGCTGGCGGCGCTACGCCGGACTGGCTGGTTCGCAGTGGCGAGGCCGATGGGCGGACGGCACCTGTTGCGGGTCGAGGGGCGCAGCTTCGCCGACTACTGGTCGGGGCGGCCGGGCCGGTTGCGGGCGCTGGTGCGGCGCAAGGGACGTGCCGATCCATTCGCGCTGTCCATTCACGACATGCTCTCCGACGCGCTGTGGGCGGATTATGTCGCGGTCCATGAGAGTAGCTGGAAAGAGCCAGAGCCGGCGGGCGGGCTGGCGCTGTTGCGGGAGATCGCGGAACGGGAGGGCGCAGCGGGGCGGCTGCGGCTGGGTTTCGCGCGGCGGGACGGCCGTGCGGTGGCGGCGCAGCTGTGGACAGTGGAGGGCGGCGCGGCGCTGATCCACAAGCTCAATCATGATCGCGCGCTCGACGCGCGATCGCCCGGCACGCTGCTCAGCCACGCCATGTTCGCCCATGCCATCGATGTCGACCGGGTCGAGACGATCGATTACGGCACCGGCGACAATGCCTATAAGAGCGACTGGATGGATGTGCGCTTGCCCCTCCACCGCATCGACGCCTTCAACCCGCGCTTCGCTTCCGCCTGGCTGCCAGCGGCGCGGACGGCGATTTCCGCGCTTGTCGGCTGAGCCGGCAGCCATTACGTAGCGCGCACCATGCAAGCCCATCAATCCCAACCGGTCGACCGGATAGCCGATGTGGAAACCCAGCTTCGCACGCTGCTGCGTGACGTGCTTGGCCTGACGCAGGAGCGGGTCGATGGCTTCGACGCCGAAACCGCCTTGTTCGGCGCGCTGCCCGAACTGGATTCCATGGCGGTCGCCGGGCTGCTGACAGAGATGGAGGACCGGTTCGGCATCCTCATCGAGGATGAGGATATCGACGGCGACACGTTCGAGACGTTCGGGTCGCTGCTGGCCTTCACCCGGATGAAGACGGCCGAGGCTTAGAACGTTCTAATTGCCGCATTTCCGAGCCAGCGGACGATTCGTCCGCTTCGAAATTGCTTAGGCCTCCACCAGTTCCTCGAAATCCTGTTCCTGCAGGAAGCGCTCGACATCGAGCGCGGCCATGCAGCCCATGCCTGCGGCCGTCACCGCCTGGCGATAGATTTTGTCGGTGACGTCGCCTGCTGCAAAGACGCCGGGAATGGCGGTGTGGGTCGTGCCCTTTTCCACCACGATATAGCCTTCGTCGAGCGGCAGCTTCTCAGCGAAAAGCTCGGTCGCGGGATGGTGGCCGATGGCGACGAAGCCGCCGTCGGTCGGGACATGGCTCTTCTCCCCCGTCACCGTGTCGATGAGGTCGACGCCAACCAGCCCTTCCGGCGCGCCGCCGCCGACGAAGCGTTCGACCGCCTTGTTCCAGAGTATCTTGATGTTCGGGTGGGCGTGGAGCCGCTGTTGCAGGATCTTTTCCGCGCGAAGCGAATCGCGGCGGTGGATCAGCGTCACGTCATGGCTGTGGTTGGTGAGGTAGAGCGCTTCTTCGACCGCGGTGTTGCCGCCGCCGATCACCACCACCTTCTTGCCGCGATAAAAGAAACCGTCGCAGGTGGCGCAGGCGGAAACGCCCTTGCCCTGCAAATGCTCCTCGCCCTCGACGCCCAGCCATTTGGCCTGCGCGCCGGTGCAGATGACAAGCGTGTCAGCGACATAGAGCGTGCCGCTGTCGCCGCGCAAACGGAAGGGCCGTTCGGAAAGGTCCACGTCGACGATCTGGTCGTACATCATCTGCGCGCCGACATGCTCGGCCTGCGCCTGCATCTGCTCCATCAGCCAGGGGCCCTGGATGACATCGCGGAAGCCGGGATAATTTTCAACGTCGGTGGTGATGGTGAGCTGGCCGCCCGGCTGCATCCCCTGCACCACGATCGGCGCTAGGCCGGCGCGCGCGCCGTAAATGGCGGCGGACAGGCCGGCGGGGCCGGAACCCAGGATCAACATGCGGGTGGAATGGGTGGCGCTCATGTCAGGCTTTCACTTAGATAGCGATTCGATATGGGGCAGAGATAGGCAGCGGGCCGCTCCGCGCCAAGCGAAGGATTTGCTTTGGGGCATGCAAGCGGCGCTGGGGTGGACGTTCGAGCGCTCCTACGAAGTTCATACCGTCTGGCCCCGGAAATCCGCCGAAAACGCTTCCGAAGCGTCCGCGAAGCGCTCCCGACGCTTCCCCGACGCGCTTCGGACGCGCTCGCGACGCCTCCCCGGCTGGTCGGCATGGGTTCCTCGGGGCAGAACGAATCAGGGGCGTTTGCGCTCCGAAGCTAGGCGCTTCGCCAGCAGACGGCGGGACCGTTCGACATAGCGGCGGCAGGCCCCAGGACCGCTGGCATAGCGTCCGCTCCCCGCATTGTCGGGATGTGCCGATATCAAAATGTCGCATTTGAGCGCCTCCATGCCCCGATAGCTGGCCGCGAATCCTTTCAGGATGGGGGCGCTTGACGGCGCGGTGAAGCGATAGCCCGGCGCGGACACCGGGTTGAGGCTGGACGCGAAGACGATCTGGCGACATTTCCGGCCTTCGCACGCATTCCAGCTCCAGCTCATGCTGCCCATCGTGTGCCCCGGCGTCGCATGCGCCGTGATCGCCGTGCGGCCCAGCGTCACGCGCTCGCCGTCGCGTACCGTGCGGACCCGCGCCACGGCCGGCCACGCGCCGCCATAGCCATGTTGCGGGTCACTGGCTGCATGACGACCGGCGCGCAGCCCCTCTGCCGCTTGCACGCTCGCCACCACGACTGCGCCCGTCGCGCGGACCAGAGCGGGAATGCCGCCGGAATGGTCGTAATGCGGCTCGGTGCTCAGAATAAATTTGATGTCTTTGGGATCGAAGCCCAGCTTGCGGACATTCGCCAATATGGCGGGCGCGGCCTGCGGCAAGGCTGCGTCGATCAGGATCAGGCCAGCGCCGGTGTCGATCAGGGCCACGCTCAGTCCGCCGAACCCCACCAGATAGCTGCGGCCGAAAACCCGCTGCGGCGGCACAGGGGCGAGCCATTCCCCCGCCATGTCGAGGGCCATCGGGCGGGTCAGCGGATCGTCCGCCGGAGCGACGCCGTCGCCGGTAGCAATGGGGCGTGCCCCCGCCGCCGTGACGCCGGGGATAAGGTTCAGGACGGCGACCGCCGCCGCGAGGCGTAACACTGCAGACATTTTCATCTCCCTTCGCGACGGAGATGCCGATCCGGTGAGAAGGGCACAAAGCATCATTCCTCGACAAAGCCATGAGATTATTTGATGACAGGATTATGGATCGCGCCCAGCTCCCCCTCAACGCCCTGCGCGCCTTCGAGGCGGCGGCGCGACACCTGAACTTCACGCGGGCGGCGATCGAACTGTGCGTCAGCCAGGGGGCTGTCAGCCATCATGTGGCACAGCTTGAGCGACGGATCGGCGCGCGCCTGTTTCACCGCCTGCCCCGCGGACTGGCGTTGACGGACGAAGGGCATGCGCTGGTCCCCATCCTGGCCGATGCGTTCGACCGCATGGGCGCGACGCTGGATCAGTATGAAGGCGGCCGCTTTCGCGAGGTGGTGAAGATCGGGGTGGTCGGGACGTTCGCGACCGGATGGCTCCTGCCGCGGCTCGATGCGTTCGCCCGCGCGCATCCGGCCATCGACCTGCGGATTTCCACCAACAACAACCGTGTCGACCTGGCGGGAGAAGCGCTGGATTTCGCGATCCGGTTCGGGGACGGCGCATGGCACGGCACCCATGCCGATCCGATCCTGGACGCGCCGTTCACTCCTCTGTGCGCGCCGGCCGTTGCGGCGCGGCTGACCTCGCCCGCCGACCTCGCCCAAGAGCGGTTGCTTCGATCCTACCGCCCCGATGAGTGGACGCTCTGGTTCAAGGCGGCGGGCGCGCCGGTTCCGTTGCAGCGAGGCCCCATGTTCGACAGTTCCGCCCTGATGATATCAGCGGCGATCGGGGGGTTTGGCGTGGCCCTTGCGCCCCCGGCGATGTTTATGCGGGAACTGGCGGCGGAACAACTGGTCCAGCCGTTCCCGATCGTGATCGACGCAGGAGGCTACTGGCTGACCCGCCTGATGTCGCGGCCGGAAAATGAGGCGATGCGATGCCTTCGCGATTGGATTATGCAACAGGCCGCTTTTGAGGGCGGCGGTCAGTCGTTGAGATAGTCCCAGACCCGCGAGATGACCACCGACCCTTCGCCCACAGACGACGCGACTCGCTTGACGGAGCCGGAGCGGACGTCCCCCACCGCGAAGATGCCGGGGCAGGAGGTGGCGTAGGGCGATCCGCCCTCGACCGCGTCCCCGGTCATCACGAACCCCTTCTCGTCCAGTGCGACGAGGCCGGTCAGCCAGTCCGTATTGGGCGCGGCGCCCACCATGACGAACATGGCGCAGGTCGGCACGGTCTGGTCCTCGGCCACGCCTTCCTGCCGGATCGTCACCGCGTCGAGCGTTCCCGATCCGTGCAGCGCCACCACCTGCGCGCCATATTCGATGCTGATGGCGGGATCGGCCTCCAGGCGGCTGGACAGATAATGGGACATGGACGTGGCGAGCGTGTGGCCGCGCACCAGCAGGCGGACATGGGCGGCGGTGCGGCTGAGATACATGGCCGCCTGCCCCGCGCTGTTGCCGCCGCCGATGACGATGGCCTCCGCACCCTGGCAATAGCGCGCTTCATTGTCGGTCGCGGCATAATAGATGCCCGCCCCTTCAAATTCGGCAAAGCGGGGAATCGGCAGGCGACGATATTGAACCCCGGTCGCGACGATGATGGCCCCTGCCCGCACCTGATGCCCATTGTCGAAGGTGGCGCAGAACTGGCCGTCATCCAACCGGTGCAGTTGATCGACCCGGCGCGGCATGACGAAGCGGGTGCCGAACTTCATCGCCTGCACCTCGCCACGCCAGACGAGGTCCGCGCCCGAGATGCCAGTGGGGAAGCCCATATAATTTTCGATCCGGCTGGACGTGCCCGCCTGCCCGCCGATGGCGATATCCTCCACGACCAGTGCCTTCAGCCCCTCCGCGCCCGCATAGACGCCCGCCGCCACGCCCGCCGGGCCGCCGCCGACGATGATCACGTCGAACGCCTCGCATTCGCGCACGTCGCGGTTGAGGCCGAGCAGTTCGGCGACCTTGTGCGGCGTCGGCTCCTCTATCACCCGGTCGCGGCCGAAGATCACCGCCGGACGGTCCGAAGGGATGGCGCAGCTGGCGGTGATGCGGTCTGCCTCCGCACTGCCGATGGGGTGGGACGCGAACGGCAGGCGATTGCGGCTGGCGAATTCGGCGATGCAGCGTATGTCGCGATCCTCTTCCTCCCCGATGAGGACGAGCGCACCGTTGCGATTGTCGAGCTGCCGCCGACGCCGGGCGGACAGGACGGTGATGATGATGTCGGACATTTCAGGCATTTCCGCCATCAGGCGCAGCATGGCGTCGCGCGGCACTTCCGTCACCTGGGTGTCGCGCACGGCCCGCATCGGCATGGTCCACACGCCGCCGCTGAGGAAGGAGATTTCGGCCATGAACTGCGTGGGGCCAAGCGTCGAGGAACCGTAGCGGCCGCCGGTATAGGCATCGACCACCTCGATCTCGCCATCCTCGACATAGACGAAGCTATCGACCGGGTCGCCGGGCTGCACGATTGTCTGCCCCGCCGGATAGTGGGCGGGTGCTCCCGCCGCGCGCAACGCCTGGACATGGTTGGGGGCGAGCGGCACCCGCTGCATCTCATTGAGATCGCGGCCGATGGTCTCCATCAGGCGCGCGCCTTGGGATCAGGGGCGCGAGGCGCTGCGGGCGGCATCAGTTCCCGGATCACGCCCCAATAGCCCTGCGAGATATGGGCGTGCGCGGCGAAGGCGGGATCGGTCATCAGGTGCTGGTGCAGCCGGCGCAGGTTGGTCCAGGGGACCGAGGGGAACAGATGATGTTCCAGATGATAGCTGACGTTGAGCGGCGCGATCAGGAAGCGGTCGAGCAGCGTCGGGATGATCGTGCGCGTGCCGTTCAATTCCCGTTCGTTGGCGACGCCATTATGCTCCGCGATCGCCCTGATCCGGTTGAAGACATTGGCCCAGATGAATTGCGGGATCAGCAGCAGCCCCAATATCTGCCAGCGCCATGGCAGGCAGAGGATGAAGCCGTAGAAGGCGACCGCCCAGACCACGTAGCGGATGCGCAGGGCCAGTGGATAGTCATAGCCGAAGCGGCCGGGATTGTGGAAATTGGCGAAGGGTGCCCAGATGCGGCTGTCGCGCGCCATGCGATAGAAGTTGAGGCCGGTGACGCTGCGCACCAGCAGCCAGGCCATGGCGGCGGGGCTCTTGGGGAAATGCTGGTCGGGATCGCGCCGCTGCACCCGATAATCGCGGTCGCGCAGCGTGTTGGTGTAGCGGTGGTGATAGAGATGATTGGCGCGGTAGAGATGGATGCTGAAACCGAGCGGATAGGCGACGAACAGGTCTCCGACGAGGTCGTTGACGCGGCGATTGCTGAACAACATGCCGTGACACGCGTCATGCATCATCACCGCCAGCACTTGAATGCGCGATCCGATGACGAAGCCTGCGATCAGATAGACCGGCACGCTGTCGACGCGGATGGCGAGCGCGCAGGCAGCGATCATGATGGCCCATTGGAGCAGCAGCAGGATGGCATTGCGGCGATTATCGATGACGGACAGCTGCCGGATCAACGGTAGCGTGCCGCGCCGGGAATAGCGGTATCCCGGCGGACGCTCCAGGGCGATTTCCTCCACGGGCGGGTGTCTCCGATGCCGCAACAAGCCGTGCCGAAGCCCTATGGCCGGTGCCGGGCGGCGTCAAGCGCCCTGCACCGAGGCGCGCAGGCTAGAGCGTCAGGCGGAACAGCGCGCCGCCGGACGGTGCCGCGTCGATCTCTATGCTGCCGTCATGCGCCAACAGCACCTGCCGCCCGAAGCTGAGGCCGATGCCGTTGCCGGTCTTCTTCGTGGTGAAGAATGGCAGGAAGATGTCATGACGCAGCGCTTCGGGCACGCCGGGGCCGTTGTCCGCCACCTCGATCCGGGTGCGGCCGGCGCTGATGGCGGTGATGCCGAGCGATATTTCGGGATTGTCGCGATGGCATTCCGCAGCGTCGGCCGCGTTGCGCAACAGGTTGATGACCACCTGGGCGAGCAGGTCCGGGTCCGCGTCGATACGGTGGTCGGCCGGGCTGACGCTGACGTCGAGGCGGATGCTGGAGCGGTCAATGTCTGCGGAGAAGAGCTTCGCCAGTTCGTCAGCGAAGGGGCGCGCCGCGAAGAGGCGACGATCGACCTGCGGCGGGCGGGTGATGGTGCGATAGGTTTCGACGAAATGCATGACGCCATCCGCCCGGCGGGCGAGCGTGTCGACCGCCGCGCGCGCATCCGCGATCAGCGCGTTCCCGCCATCGTCGGCCTGCTCCATCAGGTCGGACGCGGTGCGGGCGAGCGAGGTGACGGGGGTCATCGAGTTCATGATCTCATGCGTCAGCACGCGGATGAGGTCGCTTTGCGCGGCGACCTCAACGGCATTGAGCGCCTGCTGGATCACCTGAACCGCGATGACGCGGGTCGCGCCGCCAAGCCGCGTCAGGCTGCCGCAGCGGATGAGGACGCGCTGGGGGCCGATGTCGGTTTCGATCAGCATCGTCTGGCTGCGCCCCGGCTCCAGCGCGCCCAGCGTCGCGGCGAAATGGCCGCCATAGCAGGCATAGTCGTCCGGGCGCACGCCGACATGGCGGTTGAACAGCTTGCGCGCCGCCTTGTTCACCGGTTCGATCCGCCCTTCGGGATCGACGGTGAGCAGGGCTGTCGGCGCGTCGTCGGCCAGCGCCTCGTAGAAGCGGGACGCTTCCTGCAAGCGCACCCGGTCGTCGCGCAGCTTGCGGATGCCACGGTCGAGCGCGTCGCCCAATATGTCGAAGCCGCTGTCCGATCCGGGCCGGGCGAAGCGCGCCTGAAGATCCCCGAACTGGATCGCCTCGACGAAGCGGGCGACTTCGTGATTGGCGCGGCGCACATGGCTCCAGAGTGCCATGGCGCTGACCGCCGCGCCCGCCGCACACAGGATGCGGACCGCGCCGAGGCCGGGCGTAAGCAGCGACCAGGCCAGCGCCGCGAGGCAGGCCAGCACCAGCAGAAGGCGCAGGGCGAGGCCCAGCGCGTAGTGACGATCAAAGCCCATGTTTTTCCATGCGGCGATAAAGGGAGGCGCGGGTCAGGCCGAGTTCGGCGGCCGCGCCCGAGATATTGTAGCCATGTTTGGTGAGCGCCGCCTCGACCAGCCGGCGCTCCACCCGTTCGAGGTTCATGTCGTCGGGCGGCGGGGCAGCCTCCACCACGGCGGCGCGATCGACGCGGACCGGCGGCGCGCCTTCGGGCGGGCGGAGGGAAATATCGTCCATGCCGAAGGGCGCATCGCCCGCGAGGATGACCGCGCGCTCGATCGCGTGGCGCAGGGCGCGGACATTGCCCGGCCAGTCATAGGCGACCATCGCGGCCATCAGGTCCGGCGCGATCGGATGGACCGGCTCGCCATATTTGCGGGCGTAGAGCGCGTGATAATGGGCGACGAGCGCAGGGATATCCTCCCGCCTCTCCCGCAGGGGCGGCAGGACGATCTCGACCGTGTTGAGGCGGAACAGCAAGTCCTGGCGGAAGCGGCGTTCGTCGGCGATCTGGCTGGCGCTCAAGTTGGTGGCGGCGATCACGCGGATGTCCACCGGCACCGCCTTGTTCGCGCCCACCGGCGTCACCTTTCGCTGTTCCAGCGCGGTCAGCAGCTTGGGTTGCAGATGCAGCGGCAGATTGCCGATCTCGTCGAGGAAGAGCGTGCCGCCATTGGCCGCCTGCAACCGGCCGATGCGGTCGGCGCGCGCGTCGGTGAAGGCCCCCTTCACATGGCCGAACAGTTCGGAATCAATCACGCTTTCGGCCACCGCGCCGAGATCGACCGGCAGCATGATGCGGTCGGCGCGGCCGGAGCGGCGGTGCAGTTCGCGCGCGACCAGTTCCTTGCCCGTGCCGTTTTCGCCCAGGATCAGGACATTGGCGTCGGTGGGCGCGGCGCGGTCGATCAACTGCTGCACCCTGACCATGGCGCGCGATGTGCCCAACAGCGGCGTTTCCCCGGTGGGTGCCGCGGCGATCATCGCCACCTTGTCCTTTTCCGCCACATCCCGGCGCGATGCGCGCAGCGCGGCTGCGGTCCGCACGGTGGCGAGCAGCCGCTCGTTCGACCAGGGCTTCGTCACGAAATCGGTCGCCCCGCGCTTCATCGCCTCGATCGCGACCTGCACCCCGGCATGGGCGGTGATCATCACGATTACGGCCTGCGGATCGCGCGCGAGGAAGCGGCCGAGCCATTCGAACCCTTCGGCCGCATTGGTCGCGCCGCGCGAGAAATTGGCGTCGAGCAGGATCGCTTCGGGCGTGAGGCCCGCCGTCGCCGCGAATGCGGCTTCGGGATCGGGATAGGTCTGGACGTCGCGGAACAGACTGCGCAGCAGCAGGCGGGCGGCCAGCAATATGTCGTCATCGTCGTCGACGACGACGCAGAGGTCGAAGGGCTTAGCCGGCGTCATCTGTCCGCTCCCGCACAGTCACTGTCCGGAACCGCGCAATCAATAATCGTGCCATATGCGCGTGGCTTGCCCGACAGCGGCGAAAGATGCGCTGTTGCCGCAAATGGCACGCCCTTTGCGACGGGATAGCCGAACGGCCCGGCCGCCAAAGCCAAAGGGAGATTTGAGAATGTATCCGCGCCCCCGCTCCTCATTATCCCCATTCCTCTTCGTGCCCCTTGGCATTGCCGCCATCCTGCTGGTTTCGGGCGCGCCGATGGCCGCCTCCCGTGCTTTTGGCTGCGAAACGCCGCGCCAGATGACGGCGCGGGACGCCACGCCCCGTTGCCCGCTTCGCCCGGCGGCGACCTGCAAGCCCTTTCTGGCCTGATGTTCGGGATCGGACAAGGGATGATCGAAATCGGACAGCATAGGAAGCGGGCATGAGCGTGGTCAGCATGGCAGCCGAACCCAAGCGCGCCGAACAGCCGCGCAGCGGCGGCGCGATGGACAAGGTGGTGCAGCGGCGGACGCTGCCGCTCAAGGCCAAGCTGGCGCTCGGCGCTGTGGGCGCGGCCGCGCTGCTGGGCGTCGCGTGGTTCGCCATGCCGGACAGCAGCAGCCAGACAGTGCCGACCGACCGCGTGGTCGTATCGACGGTGACGCAGGGGCGGTTCGACGACTTCCTGCCGCTGCGCGCGCGGGTGACGCCGCTCATCACCGTCTATCTCGACGCGATCGAAGGCGGCCGGGTCGAGGAGGTTCTGGTCGAGGACGGCGCCACCGTGCAGAAGGGCCAGCTGCTGGCGCGGCTGTCCAACGCGGAACTGCAACTGTCCGTGCTGGCGCGCCAGACGGAAGTGACGCAGCAGCTCAATTCCATGCGCAGCCAGGAACTGGCGCTGTCGCAGACCCGGCTGGCGAACAGCCGCGCGCTGCTGGAGGCCGATCTCGCGCTAAAAAAGGCGCAGCGGCAATATGACCGCGAGGCGCCTCTGGCCGCGCGCGGCTTCGTGGCGGGGCGCACTTTTGAGGACACGCGCGACGACATCGCCTATCAGCGCGACCGGCACGCCGTGCTGGCGACGACCCAGCGGAACGACGAGCGGCTGCAGACCAGCCAGCTCGCCCAGTTGCGCGCATCGGCCGACACGCTGCAATCCAGCCTGGCGGTGGCGCGCGGCAGCCTGGAAGCGCTGAACCTGCGCGCGCCGGTGGCCGGGACGGTTTCCGCTTTCTCGATCCAGGTGGGCCAGTCGATGGCGCGGGGCGAGCGGCTGGGGCAGATCGACAGCCCGGGCCGCAACAAGCTGGTGGCCGCGATCGACGAATATTATCTGCCGCGCGTGCAGCTGGGCCAGACCGCCAACGTGGAGTGGAACGGCAAGCGCTACCCGATGAAGGTCGCGAAAATCTATCCCACGGTGCGCAACGGGCAATTCGAGATCGACCTGCAGTTCCTGGCAGGCGAGCCGCCGCAGATCCAGCGCGGCCAGACGTTGCAGGCGAAGCTGACGCTGGGCGATCCGGTGCGTGCCCGGCTGATCCCCAACGGCAGCTATTATAATGAAACCGGCGGTGCATGGGTGTTCGTGGTGACGCCCGATGGCCGCGAGGCAGTGAAGCGCGCCGTGCGGCTGGGCCGCCGCAATGCCGATTACATCGAAATTCTCGACGGGCTGGAGCCCGGCGAGAAGGTGCTCACATCCCCCTATTCCGGTCTCGCCGACAAGGATCGGCTGGTTCTCGAACAGAAATGAAAGGCAAAGACATGACCCAAGCGATGCTCAGCCTGCGTGAACTCAGCCGCGTCTATCGCACCGACATGGTGGAGACGACCGCGCTCGACGCGATCGACCTCGACATTTTCGAAGGCGAGTTCGTGGCGGTGATGGGACCGTCCGGCTGCGGCAAGTCGACACTGCTGAACGTCATCGGGATGCTCGACAGCCCGTCGAGCGGCTCCTACCGCTTTGGCGACATCGAGATTGCGGGACTGCCCGAACCGAAGCTGGCCGGCATCCGCAAGACGCATCTGGGCTTCATCTTCCAGAGCTTCAACCTGATCGACGAGCTGACCGTGGCTGAGAATATCGAGCTGGCGCTGCTGTATCACGCCATGCCCGCGTCCGAACGCAAGGCGAAGGTCGAGGCGGTGATGGACCGGGTCGGCATCGCCCATCGCGCCCGCCATCGGCCGAGCCAGCTGTCGGGCGGCCAACAGCAGCGCGTGGCGGTGGCCCGCGCGCTGGTGTCGCAGCCGCGCCTCATCCTGGCGGACGAGCCGACCGGGAACCTGGACACCAGCCATGGCGAGGAAGTGATGAAGATGCTCCAGACGCTGAACGCCGAAGGATCGACCATCGTCATGGTCACCCACTCGCCCGCCCATGCGGATTATGCCAGCCGCGTCGTCCATATGCTGGACGGCCGCGTCCTGCAGGAACGGCGCCGCGCCGCCTGACCCCCTACCCCTCAAGCGCACGGAGACGAGCCCATGTGGCGCAATTATCTGACGGTCGGGCTGCGGTCGCTGCTCAAGAGCCGGACCTATGCGGCGATCAACATATTGGGACTGGCGACCGGAATGGCCGCCTGCCTCATCATCCTGCTGTTCGTGCGCAACGAGCTGACGTTCGACGGGTGGATGGGGCATGCGGACCGGACATTCCAGGTCCAGACCTATTATACCGATCCCGAAAACGGCCAGCAGAATAATTTGCAGATGGCGCCCTATGTTGCGCAGGCGGCGCTGCGGAAGGATTTCCCGCAGATCGAGGCTTCGGTCCATATGCTGTCGGCCGGGCCGGTCGTGCTGCGCAACGGTGAGGCGAGCGAGGTTGAGGACATGCAATATGTCGACGGTCCGCTGTTCGACGTGCTGGACCTGCCGCTGGTCAGGGGCGACCCGCGCACCGCCCTCGCCAAGCCGGGCGACCTGGTGCTGAGCGAGAGCGAGGCGAAGCGGCGGTTCGGCGACGAGAACCCGATGGGGCAAACGCTGACGCTGATCTCCCGCGGCAATTCGGCCGACTATCGCGTCACCGGTATCTTGAAGGATCTGCCAAAGGCGTCGCACCTCAAAATTTCCATGCTCGCGCGCTACGATCCGGTGAGTTTCTGGGCGCAGCTGCCCGATTTCCTGCGCGAATATGGCTGGCAGTCGGGCTGGATCTACACCCGGCTGAAGCCCGGCGCGGACGTGGCCACGATCAATGCGCAGCTGCCGCAATGGGAGAAGCGCAATATTCCCGACCAGTTTTTCGGCGGCCGCCGGCTCAACCAGGGCGACGACATGGATTTCGCGCTGGTCAATGTGCGTGACGTGCATCTGGGCAAGGCGCAGAACGGGGCGATGACGCCGGGCAACGATCGCCGGTCGATCGTCACTTTCGCCATCGTCGCGCTGCTGATCCTGGGCATGGCCTGCGTCAACTTCGTCAACCTGGCGACGGCCCGCGCCAGCCAGCGCGCCCGCGAAGTGGCGCTGCGCAAGGTGCTGGGCGCGAATCGCCGGCAGCTGGTGCTGCAATTCATCGGTGAATCCATCCTGGTGTCGGCGGTCGCGATGCTGGTGGCGCTGGCGCTCACGGAATTGCTGTTGCCGCTCGTCAGCCGCTTCCTCGACGCGGAGCTGACGCTGCATTATTTCGGCAGCGGCGGGCTGATCCTGCCCATCGTCGGTCTCGTCCTGTTCGTCGGTGTTGCGGGGGGAGCCTATCCGGCCTTCTACCTGTCGCGGTTCCAGCCGGCGCGGGTGCTGAAGGCGAACAAGTCGGCGGCGGACGCGGAAGGATCGGGCCGGTTGCGCAGCGCGCTCGTGGTGGCGCAGTTCGCGGTGTCGATCGGGCTCATCATCTGCACCGCCGTCGTCTATGCGCAGACGATCTACGCCCGCAATTCGGACCCCGGCTACAAGCGGGAGGGGCTGATCCAGATTTCCGGGATCAGCCGCCCCCAGCTCAATCCCGTGCTGGACACCATGGTCGCGGAAATCGGCAAGCTGGACGGCGTGACGGCGGTCGGGCGCACCACCATCGGCATCAACACCAAGAACAGCACCAACAACGGCATCATCGTGCCGGGGCGGCACGACCCGATCAACATCGGCAGCTATCAGGTCGACACCAAATTCTTCGACACGATGGGCATCAAGCTGATCGCCGGACGGACATTCGACATCAACCGCCCGATCGACGATGCGACGCGGCCTTTTCCCGCCGATCCGGCGGCCGAGCGGGCCTTTGCCGCGCGGGGGGCCAATGCGGTCATCAACGAACTGGCCGTCCGCCGGCTGGGCTTCGGATCGCCGCAGGAGGCGATCGGCAAGCAGGTCCGGGCCAGCCTGGTGCAGGACGAATATGGCGGCAGCGTGCCCGTCACCATCATCGGCGTGGTGCGCGATTCCCGCTTCCGGTCGATCCGCGATCCGCTGGACCCGATCTTCTTCTACTATGACCGGGACAATCATAACGAGATGCTGGTGCGCTATAGCGGCAATCCGGCGACCGTGCTGGCGCGCATCGAGGCGGTGTGGAAGCGGCTGGCCCCCGACGTGCCGTTCAGCGCGCGCTTCGGCGACGACATCGTGCGAGACCTCTACCATGCCGAGGAATCGCGCGCGCAGGCCTTTGCCGCCTTCGCCCTGCTGGCGGTGATCGTGGGCTGCCTGGGGCTGTTCGGCCTCTCCGCCTTCACGGCGCAGCGGCGCACCAAGGAGATCGGCATCCGCAAGGTGCTGGGTGCGAGCACGGGACGGATCGTGCAGCTGCTGGTGTGGCAGTTCAGCCGCCCGGTGCTGATCGCCAACATCATCGCCTGGCCGATCGCCTGGTGGGTGATGCGCGACTGGCTGAACGGGTTCGACGCGCGGATCACGCTGACCCCATTGCCCTTCATCCTGGCGGGCGGGCTGGCGCTGCTGATCGCGGTGGCGACCATCGGCGCGCACAGTTTTCGCGTCGCGCGCACCAATCCCATCCATGCCCTTCGCTATGAATAGGCAGGTCCGCCACGCCCGATAAAAATTGCCTCTCCCGCCAGTTTCCGGCAACCAGCGACGGACGCGTTTCTTGTTTCGCCCGAGCGGCGATACGACCGACGCGTCCGTCCTCAAAATGAGGATCGGTCGCGCCGCGTGCCCGATGCGCAATCGATCGCACCAGGAGACTGCCCGGATGGCGAAGCGGAAGGATACGGTCCATTACAACGGGACCAAAGGCGGATGGGGATCGCTGAGGGGCATAGCGGAAGTCGCGTGGCGCGAGCGGCCCACTCTCGCGGCGATCGACACGCTGCGGCGGATGAACAAGGCGGGCGGCTTCATGTGCGTGTCGTGCGCGTGGGGGAAGCCCGAACATCCCCATGCCGCCGAATTCTGCGAAAACGGCGCGAAGGCAACGCTATGGGAACTGACCAGCCGCCGCTGCACGCCCGAGGTGCTGGCGAGGCACAAGGCAAGCGACCTCAAGACATGGAAGGACCATGATCTCGAGCAGCTTGGCCGCCTGACCCACCCGATGCGGTTCGATGCGGAGCAGGACATCTATGTCCCCTGTTCCTGGGACGAAGCGTTCGCGGCGATCGGCCGGGAATTGAAGGCGATCGATCCCAAGTCCGCCATATTCTATGCGTCCGGGCGGGCAAGCCTGGAAACCAGCTATCTCTACGCGCTGTTCGCCCGCGCCTATGGCCACAACAACCTGCCCGACAGTTCCAACATGTGCCACGAAACCACGTCGGTGGCATTGCGGACCGTGATCGGTTCGCCGGTGGGCACTTGCGTCCTGTCCGACTTCGACCATTGCGACGCCATCTTCTTCTTCGGCCAGAATACCGGCACCAACAGCCCGCGTTTGCTGCATCCCTTGCAGGAGGCGGTGAAGCGCGGCGTCAAGATCGTCACCTTCAACCCGATCGTCGAGAAGGGGCTGGAGGTGTTCAAGAATCCGCAAAGCCCGGTGGAGATGCTGACGCCCAAGGCGACGCGCATCTCCAGCCTTTATCTGCAGGTCAGGACAGGCGGCGACATCGCGGCGATCACCGGCCTCATCAAATATGTGCTCGCGGCCGAGGAACGGCGATGGTCGCAGGAGCAGGCCCATGTCCTCGACATCGACTTCATAGAGCAGCACACGGCCGGTTTCGCCGCGATGAAGGCGCATGTCGACGCGACCGGATGGGACGAGATAGAGCGGGAGAGCGGGTTGTCCCGCGCCGATCTGGAAGCGGCGGGGCAGATCTATGTCGAGGCGGAGCGCGCTATCTGCATGTGGGGCATGGGGCTGACCCAGCATGTCCACGGCTTCGACAACCTGACCATGTTGACCAACCTGTGGCTGCTGCGCGGCAATGTCGGGCGCGAAGGCGCGGGCATATCGCCGGTGCGCGGTCATTCCAACGTACAGGGGCAGCGCACCGTCGGCATTTCGGAGAAGCCCGAGCTGGTGCCGCTGGACCGGATCGCCGCGCAATATGGGTTCGAACCGCCGCGCGACGAAGGGATGAACACGGTCGAGGGATGCGAGAAGATCCTGTCGGGCGAGGTGCGCGCCTTCATCGGGCTGGGCGGCAATTTTCTGCGCGCCATTCCCGAAAGCGAGAACATGGAAGCGGCCTGGACCAAGCTCAACCTGACGGTGCAGATCGCGACGAAGCTCAACCGCAGCCACCTCGTCAACGGCAAGGTCGCCTACCTCCTCCCCTGCCTCGGCCGGTCGGAGCAGGACATGCAGGAGAGCGGCGCGCAGGCGGTGACGATGGAGGATTCGCTGTCCTGCATCCATGGTTCGTTGGGCAAGAACCGGCCGGCGTCGGCGCATCTGAGATCCGAGGTCGCGATCGTCGCGGGCATGGCGAAGGCAACGCTCGCGCCCAATCCGAGGCTGGATTGGGACGCGTGGACGGCCGACTATGCGCGCATCCGCGACGCGATCGAAGCAACCTATCCCGAGCAGTTCCACGACTTCAACGCGCGCGTGTTCACGCCCGGCGGCTTTTACCGCGGCAATAGCGCGCGGGAGCGGATATGGAAGACGAAGAGCGGCAAGGCGCAGTTTACCGTGCCGACCCGGATGAACGCCCTCGGCTTCGCGCCGGCGGAGGGGCGTTTCCGGCTGATGACGCTGCGATCCAATGACCAGTTCAACACCACCATCTACGGCTATTCCGACCGGTTGCGCGGGATAGAGGGGACGCGCGACGTGGTGTTGATGAACCCGGACGACATGGCGGCGGCGGGCCTGACCCGGGGGCAACGCGTCAGCCTGGCGAGCGACGCGGGGGACGGCGTCCATCGCCAGGTCGACGGCCTTGCCGTCACGCCCTTCCTGCTGCCGCGCGGCTGCCTGGCGGGCTATTATCCCGAGCTCAACCCGCTGATCCCGCTGTGGCTGCACGACGAGCAGTCGAAGACGCCAGCATCGAAGGGCGTGCCGGTCCGCATCCTTAGCTGACGGATGGATCGAAAGGGCGCGGCCCTAAAGCAGCGCCAGGATGCTGTCCGCCTCGGGCCGGTCGAGCCAGTCGGGGCTGACCTGAAGCGCGCGGACGACGCGGCCGGGGCCGACCAGCAGCACGGCGGGTTGGGGCAGCGTCCAGCTGCCCGTTCCGGTGACTTCGCCGATCCATCCGACCGGCGGCGGCGAAGGCCGGTCGTCGGGATCGAAGGCGATGCCGATGTGGCGGGCAAGGCCGTTGTCGGTGTCGGTCGCCACGGCGAAAGGCAGATCGTGCCGGACCTTGATGTCCATCAGACGATCCGCACGCTGCGGGCTGAGCGCCACCAGCGGGATGCCGCGCTCCGCCAGTTCCGGGTACAGCGTTTCGGCATAATAGGGCAGCGCGATGTTGCAGGCGGGACAGCCCGCGAAGCGGAAGAAGATGAAGAGCGCGGAGCGACTCTGCGTCAATTCCTCCAGCGTCAGCCGCTCTCCGCCGACCTCCTGAAAGGCGAAGTCGGGAAGCGCGTCGCCCGGCTGCGCGATAGCCGTGGGATCGAAGCGCTCCGTCAGGACGCGGCGCTGGCCGGCGTTCGCTTCCAGCTGGGCGGGCGCCCAGCTCCGCTCTCTTTCCGCCTGCAAGGCTGCGTAGCGGCTTTTAAGGGAGTGGGTGAGAAGTGTCGCCATAGTCGGAGCTCCATACGGGTTCGATCCATGATGATGGCGGAGCGTCATTGCCGCCAACGAGAGTTGCTGCTGAAAAAGCGATGATTTTTCATAGATTATGTGTCTGCGCGTCAGGGAGCGTCCTGCCGCGCGGACTGGCGCTGGTGATGGGACGAGGCCTAGCTTCAACTGCCGCTTGGTCATGGCGTGCCCTTTCAGGCGTCGAAGCCGGGCGACTGGCGTTCCGCCTTGCGCAGGGCGGCCTCCCAGACGAGGTCGTAATGCGACTTGCCGCCCTCGACCGGCTTGCGCTGGCGGCTGATCTGGCGGCGCACTTCCTCCTGCGCGGCTTCGGGCGCGATCAGGACATTGTCGCGGCCGACGGCTAGGCTGCGGACCTGGGCCTTGCAGGCTTCCTCCAGATGATAGATGCCACTGAATGCCTCGCCCGGAGACGATCCCAAGGCCAGCGTGCCATGGTTGCGCAGCAGCATGACCTTGGTGTCGCCAAGGTCTGCGACTAGCCGCTCGCGCTCGTCCAGGTTCAGCGCCACGCCTTCATAGTCATGATAGGACAGGCGCGGGATCAGGGCGAGCGCGCGCTGGTTCAGCGGCAGCAGCCCTTCGGCATGGGCGGAAACCGCCATGCCGTCGGCGCTGTGGAAATGGGCGATGTAGTGGGCGTCCTCGCGCGCGCCGTGGATCGCCGAATGGATCACATAGCCGGCATAGTTGATGCCATAGTCGCTTTCCCCGATGACGTTGCCATCGAGATCCACCTTTACCAGGCTGGACGCCGTGATCTCGTCGAACATCAGCCCGAAGGGGTTGATGAGGAAATGATGGTCCGGTCCCGGCGCCCGCGCGGAGATGTGGGTGTAGATGAAGTCATCCCAGCCATAGAGGGCGGAGAGGCGGTAGAAGGCGGCAAGATCGACGCGGACCTTCCATTCGGCTTCGCTGATGTCGGAATGGCGGAACCGGTCGTCTTTCAGGACTGTAGCCATGGCGATGCTCCTTTGGGCGCAAGTGTAGAGGGACGGCATGGGGCCGCCCAACGAGGATTTCTGAAGGGTCGCGAAGCACCGCTCATGCCGGGAAGATGCCGGGATCGATGATGGACGCCACATCGACATGAGCGGGCAGTTCGCCATCGGCATGGAAGCGATCGACGACGCGCTGAAGCGGCGCGATGACGGCGGCGTCAGGCGCGATCAGCACCGGATTCTGGCGCTCGACGATCAGTTTTGCGAGCTTGGGATCGACGCCGGTGGCATTTGCGAAGACGGCGGCATAGTCGGCCGGGTGCGCCTGCGCCCAGAGGCTGGCCTTGCGGAAGCGGGCGAGCACGTCCTTGAGCGCGGCCCGCTTGGCGGGATCGTCCAGCGCGGCCTGCGACGCGGCGATGAGGGTGAGGCCGGTGTTGATTCCCTGCCCGTCCCGCAACACGCGCGCGCCGCGTTGTTCGGCCGCGATCTGATAGGTGCCGAAGGTGGCCCAGGCGTCGATCCGCCCGGCGGCGAAGGCAGCGGCGGCATCGTTGGGCAGCATGAAGCCGATGTCGACCTTCCGCCGGTCGAGCTTCGCTTCCTTGAGCGCTTGGAGGAGGAGATAGTGCGAGATGCTGCCGCGCGCGCTGGAGACGATGACGCGGTGGCCAGCAAGCTCGGCCACTGATCGGATCGGAGAGCCGGGCGGCACGATGATGCCGATGTCGCGGGTGGAGGAGACGGCACCGGCGATGATCTTCAACGGCACCTTCGCCGCTGCCGCGAGCACGACCGGCAGGTCGCCCGCCGGCGCGATATCGACCGCCCCGGCGTTGAGGGCTTCGAGCAAAGGCGCGGCTCCGACGAAATTCGCCCATTCTATGTCGTAGGACAGGTTGCCAAGTGCATGCGCCGCCTCCGCCTTCGACTGGAGGAGATGGACCTGATCGCCCAGCACCAGCTTGGTGCCACCGCCCTTCCCGCCCCCGCCACAGGCGGACAGGGCAAGGGCGGCCGCGCCGGCAAGGAAGGTGCGCCGGTCAGAATGCAAGAGCGATCCGTCCATAATAATAGCCGCCTGCCGGGTTGAAGGGCGACGGGCCATAATAGCCCTGCCCAGTCTGGGGATTGCCCGGCCCGTTGGTTTCGGGGCGGACGTCGAAGAGATTGGTCGCGCCGACCGAGAGGGTTGCGAAGTCGGTCACCTTCGCGCTGATGCTGGCATCGGTGATGATCTTCGCGCCGAAATAACGGTCGTCGCCGGCCGCCGTGCGCTGGGTATATTTACCGTAGCGGGTGGCGGTGACGCTGACGCCGAAAATGCCCTTCGACCAGTTGAGCGTGCTCACCAGCTTGGTGTGGGGCTGGAGCACTTCCAGTTCCCCGATCTTGTCGCCGCCGAAGAAGACGGAGCCGGCGCCGAGCAGCGACGTGCCGTTGGCGGCGAAGAGCTGCGACGGGGTGGCGACGACATCCGTCACGTCCGTCTTGGAATAGTTGAACGCCAGCGTCAGGCCGAACTTGCCGAGATCGCCAATGGTGCGGCTATAATCGGCGACGAGGTCGAACCCCTTGGTTTCCGTGTCGGCGGCGTTGATGAAATATTCCGCCTGTTCGATGTCGGAGAGGCCATTGGCCGCGAGGATCGCTGAGATGCCGGGGCCGAACAGGCGGCCGGTCCTCTCCACTCGGTCCTTGATTCGAATATAATAGCCGTCGAGCGTGATCGAGAGCGCCGGCGTTGGCGTGAAGACGAAGCCGAGGCCGGCGTTCCAGGTCTTTTCCGCCTTGAGCGGCTTGGCGCCCAGCAACTGGCCGACGGTCGAGTCCGCCGTCACCAGCTTGGCGACGGTGGGGCGCAGTTCGGTCTGGCCAGTGGCGGGGTTGAAGAAAGAGGAGGTGCGGCCGTCCGTCTGCGCATAGCCGATCTGCGTCAGCGAAGGCGCGCGGAAGCCGGTGCCGACCGTGCCGCGGATCGCCAGCGCGGGGCTAAATTCGTAACGGCTGTTGAGCTTGAGGCCGATGGGGCTGCCCGATCCGTCGTCATAATGTTCGGCCCGGATTGCCGCGCCGATATACCAGGCGTCGGCGGGGTAGATGCCAAGGTCGACATAGCCGGCATAGACTTTCCGGCTGATGTCGGCTTCGTCCGCCGGCGAGAGGACGATCGCGCCCTGCACCACCGGCGAGGCGATGCGCCCGACATTCCAGTCATATTGCTGATCGCCGGGTTTGAAGGTGTAGGTCGCGGGCTGATAAGCGAGCGGATCGCCGGCGAAGGTGCGGAAGCGGTCGAGCCGATATTCGCCGCCGATCGAGATTTCGAGCGGCTTTGCGAGGCCGATGTCGACGCTGCGGTGCAGGTCGGCATTGTGGGTCCATTGGCGGAACTCGAAATTGGCGAGGTTGGGCCATTCCGTGGGGCCGGTCGGCCCGAGCGAGGGACGGACCGACAGCTTGGAGAATTGATGGCTGTAATTGCGGCCGAAGGAGGAGGAGACGTCATAGTCCCACCCTGCCAGCGTGCCGCGCAGGCCACCGACGAACTGGAAGTCGTTTTCCTCGATATTGTTGAGCGGATAATAGCCGTCCGGGAACTGCGCCGTGAAATTGGCGGTGCTGTTGGGGCGACGGAAGTTGTTGCCGATCTGCGCGTCACGCTCGCCATAGGTGCCGAAGCTGTAGAGGGTGACAGTCTCCGTCACCGGCAGCTCGGCATTGTAGCTGAGGTTGAACGCCTTGATCTGAGGATCGCCATTATGCGCGCCGTCGCGGTTCCACTGCGCGTTGCGGGCGTTGGCGGCGGCGACGTTCGCCTCCACCTGGGCGCGGGTGAGGCCGCTCGTCGCCACCACCTGGTCGATGGTGCGGCCGGGCGGAAGGCCATAGAGGTTGGTGTCGGTGGCGGGCAGGTTCCACCATGCGCCGCCCCGCTTGCGGATGTCGCCGCTGATCGTCAGGAAACCGCCATTGTCGCCGATCTTCGTGCCGTAGCGGATCGTCCCCTTCCAGCTGTCCGGCTTGCCATTGGCGTCGTAGAGCGTGCCGTAGGTGAAATCGCCGCTCAGCCCTTCCTTCTTGGCGAGCTGGATGTTGATGACGCCGGCAATCGCGTCCGTACCATATTGGGCGGCGGCCGAATCCTTCAGCACTTCGATCCGGTCGATCGCGCTGGTGGGAATGAGGTCGATGTCGACCGGGTTCGCGCCCGATGTGTCGGCCGTCGAATTGTTGAGAAACGCGCCGTTGTGCCGCCGCTTCCCGTTCACCAGCACCAGCGTATAAGCGGGCGCGAGGCCGCGATTGGTGACGGGGCGGCCGATGGAGAAGACGCCGGCATGGGTCGCGCCGAAATTGAGCGACGGAAGCAGCTTCGACAGCGCCTCGCCGAACTCGGCCGAGCCGGTCGCCTGCAGCTTTTCCGCGCCCACGACATCGATCGGCGCAGGGCTTTCCGCGACCGTGCGGGGCGCGCCACGAACGCCGGTGACGATGATCGTGCCGGCGTCGGCCGCGGCGTCCGCGGCGGCCTGATCGGGCGCGGAGACGCTCTGCGCGCCGGCCGGCGAGACAGCGAAGGTGACAGCCGAAAGCGCTGTCGAGAAAAGAAATAGGCGGCTTTTGATCATTGTAATGAGTCCCCCACAGGATGTTGAGGGCGGTCTATTCTCTATGGATTTAGTTGATAAATGAGTTCGGTCATCCATCGATGACTTCAGCTAAACTGAAGATCGGCTTGGTTGCGGAAAACTTATTCTTGGCCCTTGCCGAAGCTGCCGTCGAAGGCGAGCCGCACGTCGCGCGGGCCGGTGATGAGGCCGGCCTTCTGGAAGCGGGCGGTGATCGCTTGCTCATGCGCGACGATGCCGGCGTCGATCGGACGCGAAACGCGATTGCTCCGTTCGAAACTGGCGCGCGCGATGTCGAGCGGCAGACCGGTCTCCTTCGAGAGCACCTGCGCGAACTGATCGGGATGCTGCCGCGCCCAGGCCACGGCCTTCGCTTCCCGTTTCAGGAAGTCGGCAAGCAGGGCGCGCTTGGGATCGATCGAATCCGCATGGGCGATGTCGATATAGAGCGGCAGGCCATAATCCTTCGCGTCCGCGACGGCGCGCGCGCCTTCCTTGATGGCGACGTTGGTATAGGGCGTCCATGTGGCCCAAGCGTCAATGGAGCCGCTGTCGAACGCTGCCTTCGCATCGCCCGGCGGCAGGAAGGTGACGCGCACCTTGTCCACCGGGATTTTGGCGCGCTCCAGCGTCTGGAGCAGCAGATGATGGCCGATCGACCCGCGCGTAGTCGCGACGGATTTGCCCACCAGATCCTGCGGGCCGCGCAGGGGCGAACCGTTCTTCACTAGGATGGCGAGCGCTTCGGGCGCCTGGTTGGCGGGGGCCTGCACGGCGATGGCCTTGACGGGGCTGCCGCTCTGATAGGCGAAGATGAAAGGCGCGTCGGCAGCAAGGCCCAGATCCGCAGCGCCGCCGCCGACCGCCTCCAGCAGCGGCTGGGCGGCGGGAAATTCCGACCACTCGACGGTGTAGGGCGCGCCTTCCAGAGCACCGGAGGCGAGCATCATCGCCTTGACCTGCCCCTTCTGGTTGGCGACGCGCAGCACCTTGTCGTCGCCGCGATGAAAGGTCGCGGCGGCAAGGCCGAGGCCCGCCACCGCGACAATGGCCGCCGACAGGAAGGCGACTTTTCGTTTCGACATGGATCAGCCCGCCAGTGCGAGGCCGGCCGCGTCGCGCTGCGCCACCTTGGCGCGCACGAGCGGCAGCAGTTCGCGGCCGTAAAGGACGGAATCACCCAGCGGATCGAAGCCGCGGATCAGAAAATGGTCGATGCCGATGTCATAATAGTCGAGCATGGCGTCTGCCACTTGCTCTGGCGTGCCGACGAGGCCGGTGCTGTTCCCAGCCGCACCGGTCAGCGCCGCGACGCCAGTCCACAGGCGCTTGTCCTGCCGGTTGCTGCTGGCAGTTTCGAGGAGGCGGAGCGAGCCTGTATTGGGCGGCCGATGGCCAGTGAGCGGCAGGCCGGCGGCGACGCGATTTTCGCGCACCTGTTCCTCGATCTCGGCAGCGCGCTTCCAGGCTGCTTCCTCAGTGTCGGCGATGACCGGGCGGAGCGAGAGCGAGAAGCCGGGGCTGCGGCCATAGCGCACGGCGGACTTGCGGACGGCGCGGACCGTGTCCTGCACGGCGGCGAGGGTTTCGCCCCAGAGCGCATAGACGTCGGCATGGCGACCGGCGACATCGATCGCCTCGTCCGACGATCCGCCGAAGAAGACGGGGAGATTGTCGGGCTTGATCGCGCTGAACGCCTGGCGGATGTCGTAGAACTTGCCCTGATGATCGAACGGGTTTGCGGCGGTCCATTCCTGCCGCAGGATGGTCAGATATTCGTCCGTGCGGGCGTAGCGGTCGGCCTTCACCGTCTTCGTGTCGCCGTCGCGCGCCATTTCTTCATCGGGGCCGCCGGTGATGATGTGGACGGCGACGCGGCCACCCGACAGCTGGTCCAGCGTCGCGAGCTGGCGCGCGGCGACGGTCGGCTGGGTGAAGCCGGGGCGATGCGCGACGAGGAAGCCGAGGCGCGTGGTGCGCGCGGCGGCATGGGCCGCGACGATCTGGCTTTCCGGGCTGTTGGAGCCGAAGGGGATGAGAACGCGGTCGAAGCCGCCCTCCTCCTGCGCCTTCGCCGCCGCATCGACATAGTCGATGTCGAGCGCGCGGCTGCGCACGGCCGACTGGGTTTCGGAAGCGTTGTTGAAGCCGATATAGCCGATGAATTTGACGCTCATGATGCGTCCTCCTCGATCCTGAGTTCGGTCTGGTCAGATGACGTAGAAGCCGTGGGTGCCGTCGCGCTCCAGTTGGGCGACCAGGCCATATTCCCAGTCGAGATAGGCCTGCATCGCGGCGGCCTTGTTGTCGGTGCCTTCATAAGGGCGCTTGTAGCGACCTTCGGGACCGCGGGGCGACGGCGCGCCGTCAGGGCCGCGCTCCAGCTGCGCGGCGGACCAGTCGACGTCCAGAACATAGACTTCCCAGCCCAGCTGCGCGAGCCACGAGGCGGTCATGTCGGCGCGCACACCAGTGGGATCGGTGACGACGATGCGCGCGCCGCGCACTGGCGCATTATGATCGGTTTCCTGCACGAGCTGGCCGCCCTGCGCGTTGCGGAAGCCGGGCAAATGGCCGCTTTCATATTCGCGCGGCTGGCGCACGTCGTAGAGATAGAGGGTGCGCGCCGTTTGGGCTTTCAGCGCCTCCAACTCGTCCCAGCCGATCCGCTTGACGCCGGCGCGATAGGCGACGTCGCGGGCATGGGCGCGCGCTTCCTCGGTCGCGGCGTCGTCCACTTCAGGCGCGGCGCGGGTCTGGCCGGTTTCCAGATCCTGCCCCGCGAGCGTCCAGCCGATCGTGCCGTTGCGCAGCGCGTAGACCTTGTTCGGGATGCCGGCATTCACCAGCGACTGCGCGCCAATGATCGAGCGGGTACGGCCGGCGCAGTTGACGATGATCGTGGTGTCGGGATCGGGCGCGATGGTCTGCGCGCGCAGCACCAGTTCCGCGCCGGGCACGCTGGTGCCGGTCGGGATGCTCATCGTGTTATATTCGTCGTAGCGGCGGGCATCGAGGATGCGGATGTCGGCCTTTTCGCGGATCAGGGCCTGGACTTCCTCGGCGGGCAGGCTGGGGGTATGGCGGCGATGTTCGACCAGTTCGCCGAACGCCTTGCTGTAGCTGTTGACGTCCTCGAACAATTCATAGCCGGCGTCGCGCCAGGCGGTGAGGCCGCCTTCCAGCTCACGCACATCGGTATAGCCCAACGCCTCCAGGCGAACGGCGGCCTTGTGCGCCAGGCCTTCGCCATTGTCATAGACGACGATCGGCGTGTCGAGACGGGGGATGCGCCAGCGCGCTTCTTCATCGACGCGGCGGAGGGGAATCTGTGCGGCGAAAAGCGGATGACCCTGCGCGAACTCATGCTCCTCGCGCACGTCGATCAGGGCGATCTCGCTGCCGATCAGGAGCGCGTGGCGGATGTCCTGCGGGGTGGACGTCTGGATGCGGTCAAGCGTGTCGGTGGTCATGCGTTTCTCGATCTGTCCCAGAGGTTGGGGATGACGCGATTGGCGTATCCCGAGATGAAGGTCTTGGGCGTGCCGTCCAGAGCGTAGGTCGCGCGTTCGACCGCGCCGATATTGGCGCCATAGACGTGGATGCTGACGGACGGCCGGTCTGCAAGGCCGTTGGTGACGCGGTGGATGTCGCCGATGCGCGGCGAGACGGCGTCCACTTCGCCGGCGCGCAGAAGCTCCTCCCCCTGCGCCACCAGTTCGCCCGAAGGGAGGCGGTCGAAGCGCTCCACCTTCTCCACACCGCGCAGGACGCCGACGAGTCCCCAGACGCTGTGGTCGTGGATGGGAGTGGACTGGCCGGCGCCCCAGACGAAGCTGACGACGCTGAAGCGTTCGCGGCTGTCGCAATGGAGCAGATATTGCTGGTAGCGATCGGGATTTGGCTGGGCGAACTCTTGCGGCAGCCAGTCGTCGGTGGCGATCAGGCGCGCGAGCAAGGCGCTGCCGCTGTCGAGGATCGCCTGTTCATCGCGGGTTGCCGCCAGCAGATCGGCAAAGGCGGTGACGAAGCCGCGCAGACGGGTCGTGTCGATCGGCCGTTCGAGGGTGGCTGCTGCCGTCATTCGGCGGCTTCCAGCGTGGGCGCGAAAGGGACAACGCCATGATCGTCGCCGCCCAGGGTGGAGAGCAGCTTTTCGCGCAGGCGGGCGGAGAAGCTGGCGCGCTCGCCGCGCGGTGCGGTGATGCGTTCTTCAGCGACGATGCGGCCCTTGTCGAGCACCAACACGCGGTCGGCGAGCGCGATCGCTTCCTCGACATCATGGGTGACGATCAGCACGGCCGGGCGGTGCCTGCGCCAGAGCGACAGGACGAGGTCGTGCATCCTGTAGCGGGTGAGCGCGTCAAGCGCGGCGAAGGGTTCGTCGAGGAGCAGCAGCTTGGGTTCGCGCACCAGCGCGCGAGCGAGCGCGGCGCGCTGCGCCTCCCCGCCCGAGAGGGTCAGCGGCCAGGCGTCGATGCGGTGGCCAAGACCGACTTCCTTCAGCGCCGCTTCGGCGCGGGGGCGGATGTCGCCCTTGAGGCCGAGACCGACATTCTTCCAGACGGGTTTCCAGGGAAGCAGGCGCGCGTCCTGAAACACGACGGCGCGACTGTCAGGCACTTCGACATCCTGCCCCTGCACTTCGTCGAGGCCGGCGAGCGTGCGCAGCAGCGTCGTCTTGCCTGAGCCGGAGCGGCCCAGCAGGGCGATGAACTCGCCGGGCGCGATGTCGAGATCGAGGCCGTCGATGATCGTGTTGGGGCCGAAGCGGCGGGTGAAGCCGCGCAGGCGAACGACCGGATCGGGACGGGGCTGGTGGACGGCGGTGTCCACCGCGGAAAAGCCGAGGCGAGCATCCATGCTTATTGCTCCACTATGCTGGGGCGCCAGATGAGGGCGCGGGCTTCGAGGGCGCGGACCAGCCAGTCCGCGCCGAGGCCGAGGATCGCGTAGACCATGAGGCAGACGACGATGATGTCGGTGCGCATGAAATCGCGGGCGTTGTTGATGAGGTAGCCAAGACCGGCCGAGGCATTGATCTGCTCCGCGACGACCAGGACCAGGATGGAAACCGAGAGGGCGTAGCGCAGGCCCACCAGCAGCGAGGGGAGCGCCGAGGGCAGGACGATATGCCAGATCTGTTCGGCGCGGCTGAGGCCGAAGCTCTTGGCGGCGTCGAGCAGGCGCGGATCGACGCCGCGGATGCCGCTGTAGAGGTTCAAATAGACCGGGAAGATGGTGCCGAAGGCGATCAGCGCCACCTTGGGCGTTTCGCCGATGCCGAACCAGACGATGAAGAGCGGGGTGAGCGCCAGCGCGGGGATGGTGCGCTTGATCTGCATGAGCGGATCGACCGCCAGCTCGCCAGCGCGGGAAAGGCCGGCGGCGAGGCCGAGGGCAAGACCCAGCCCTACGCCGATCAAAAGGCCCGCGGCGACCCGGGCGAAGGAGACGAGCAGGTTGGAGGGCAGTTCGCCCGAGATCACCATCTCAACAAGTGTGCCGATCACCGCCGAGGGCGCCGCCAACGTGCGTTCAGGGATCAGGCCCGACCGCGATCCCAGTTCCCACAGCAGCAGCAACAGCACCGGCGAAAGCCAGCGGCCGCCAAAACGGGAGAGCGAAAAGCTCCGCTGCCGCGCCGTCTTCGGGTGTGACTGTCCAATCGCCAAACTTGCCATGATCCGCTTTCTTCATTCAGATGCGGCAAAGCCCATCATGTATTGTCTACCAATTCAATTAAGTTTTTCTCCGCTGACCTATGAGCGATGATCATAAGGTTCGATTTGGCGCTCCGGAGCGTCGACGCACCGCAGAAAATGGCGGATCGCGGCCCCTCTCTCGTTCTGATCAAGATTTATTTGCCGTCCATCAATCTCTACTATTTTGCTCGATATATAAGTGCAGGCGATAGGAGAGGCTCCGTTCCCTCCGCTGGGTCGGGCCTGTCCTCCCCTTCTGCGAGAAAGTCCGTCGTGCCGGTCAACCTTCCCACCAACCTGCTGCGCAGCTTCGTCGCCATCGTGGATACCGGATCGATGCTGAACGCGTCGGAACAGGTGTTCGTCACCCAGTCGGCGCTCAGCCTTCAGATCAAGCGGCTGGAGGAGCTGGTGCAGCAGACCCTGTTCCTTCGCGAAGGACGGCGGCTGAACCTCACGACTGCGGGCGAGGTGATGCTGGATTATGCGCGCCGCGTGCTGCTCCTACATGATGAGGCGGTGGCGGCGGTGAGCGCGGGGCGCTTCGCCGGGCCGGCGCGGATCGGGATGGTGCAGGATTTCGCGGACACGCTGCTGTCCGGGCTGCTTTCGCGCTTTTCGGAGCTGCACCCCGACGCGCAAATCTACGCCCGGGTCGCCGGCACCGCCGAGTTGCAGGCGCTGCTGGATCGCCGGGAGCTGGACATCGTGCTGGGCTTCGCCGCGCCCAACGATCCCCATGCGGTGACGGTCGCGGCGATGAGCTGGTATGGCGACGCGGGCCTCCTCGATCGTCCCGTCATCCCCCTTGCCGTGCTGGAAGAACCGTGCCGGTTCCGCGAGGCGGCGATCCGGTTGCTGGAGGACGCCGGGTTGCAATGGCGGATCGCGGTGGAGACGCCCAATCTCGCCACGCTGAAGGCAGCGGTCGGCGCGGGGTTGGGCATCACCTGCCGCACCCACCTCTTCATCGGGAAACAGGAAGCGCTGGCGCATGATCGCTTGCCCGAGCTGCCGCGCGTTGCCGCCATATTGCGGGCGGGCGACAAGCTGGACAGCGCGGCGCAACGGCTGACGGAACTGGCGCGGGAGACGGTGCAGGCGCTCTGACGCGCCGATGCCGTTTAGTAACCCCGCGCTGGATCGATCACGTCTGTGGGCGTTTCGCCGCGTACGAAGCGGCTGATGTCGTCGCGCACCTTTTCCAGCAGGCGGTGCCGCATCAGCGTGTAATTGCTGGAGATGTGCGGCGTCAGGCGCACCTTGGGATGGACATAAAGCGGATGCCTATCCGGCAGCGGTTCCGGTTCCGTCACGTCGAGCGTGGCGAAGCCGGGGCCGTCCGTCCGGTCGAGCGCCCGGATCAGGGCGTCCTGGTCCACCACCGATCCGCGTGCCACATTGATAATGTGGGCGCCGGGCTTCACCCGCGCCAGCAGTGCATCGTTGAAGAGATGGCGTGTCTGCGGCGTGGCGGGCACGGCGATCGCGATATGGTCGGCGCGGGCGACCAGCGCGGGCAGATCGTGCAGCAGTTCGACGCCACTGATCCCCGCCTGCGCGCCCGATCTACGCAGCGCCACCACCTGCGCACCCAGGGCGAGCGCGCGCTGCGCCACCGCCCGGCCGATCGCGCCCAGCCCGACAATGCCGACTGTGGTGCCGGACACGCGGCCGAGGGGCGTCTGTTTCCATTCCGCGCGAGAGCGGACCGTCACTGCCTCCAGATTCTTCGCCTGCGCATAGATGGCGGCGATGACATAGTCGGCGATCTCGTCCGATGCGACGCCCCGGCCGCAGGTGACGAGCGGCGCGTCGAGCAGCCAGTCCGGATAGAAATCGATGCCGGCAGACGCGCTATAGACCCATTTCAGCCGGCCTGGCCAAAGCGAGGGCCGCTGCACGCGAGGCTGACGCCAGGCGGGCGACGGGCGGACGAGCAGCAGGTCGGCTTCGGCAGCGGCGGTCCAGGGTTCGTCCTCCGCCACGTCGATGACGACCGGTGCGATCGGATGCTGCCCCAGGCCCTTGTTGAAATCAGCGTCCAGCTGGCTGGCTATGATGAGCGACATGGTTACTGCCCCAGCGCCGCGCGGCCGGCGGCGACCAATATCGTGTCGGTCTGCGGCGAATGGATGCGGCTGCACAGCACGTCGCGATAATGGCGTTCGAGCGGGTTCTTGCGGCTGAGGCCGGGATTGCCGGTCAGTTCCAGGCCGATCTCCACCGCGCGGATGGCGTTGGCGGTCGCGACATATTTGATGGTGTTGACCGCGATCGCGCTGGGCGGCGACCCGGCGTCGTAGCGCGCGGCGGCATCGCGGATCAGCGTGGCGTTGACCTGGAGCAACGCTTCGATCTCCCCAAACTTCTCCTGTACGCGCGGCAGGGTGGCGAGCGACGCGCCGAGGTTGGAGGGTATGCGATCATTGAGATAGGCCGCGAGCCAATCGCGCGCGGCCCGCGCCACCCCATCATAGATGGTTGAGATGGCAAGCGCGTTCCAGATGGCGAGGCTGGGGTCGCCCGCTGCCGCCGCCCATTGCTGCGGCAGGCGCACATCGACGGCATGGTCGAGCGGCGTCGGCGTGTCGGCGAAATGGACGGCGTGGCTGACGGTGGCACGCATCCCCAGATGATCCCAGGCGTGTTCGATCGTGACGCCGGGGCTGCCGGCCTTCACCAGGAAATTGCCGACGCGGGGATTTTCCTCGTCGGTCTTGGCCCACACAGAGTACCAGTCCAGTCCGGTCGATCCGGTCGAATAGATTTTCGTGCCGCTGATCGCCCAGCCGTCACCCGTGCGCCGCGCGATCGTGGCGGGCAGGCCGCCGCGCACCGGGGTGCCGAGTTCGGGTTCGACGCGCAAGCCCCCGATCAGGCCCCTGCCCGCGACCGCATCGGCAGCGAGCCGCTCATAGATGGCGGGCCAGCCCTGCGCGCGATGCGGGTTGGCATGATAGTGATAGGTCATGAAGAGGATGAGCGCGGTCGATGGCTCACCCTTCGCCACGGCGGCGAGCACGCGCAGCGCCTCTGACAGGTTCGCGCCGCGCCCGCCCAGTTCCGGCCGCACGGTAAGGCCGATCAGCCCCTCCCGCGCCAGCAGATCGAAGGGCGCACGGGGAAATTCGCCGCTGCGATCATAAGCTTCGGCATGAGCAGCCAACTCGCGTGTCAGCCAATCGAGATAATCGTCGGTGATCTCGGGAAGATCTTCGGAAGCGGCGAGACGGGTTGCCATGATGGTCAGCCTCTTTTCGGGATGGCGGAATTGAAGCGATCGTCCCACAGCGGAAGGATATCGACCTGCTTGGGTAGCAGCTTCTGCGCGTAGAAAAGGTCGGCGACCTTCTGCTGCGACGCGATGGCTTCGGGCGTCACCGGGCGCAGTTCGTAGGTGGCGCTCTTGCGCTTGAACTGGTCCTGCACATAGGCGAGCGGCACCCCGATATCCTGAGACACGACGCGGGCCCATTCGTCCTGATGCGCGGCGGCCCAGTCGTAGGCTTGTCGAATGAGGCCCAGATATTCGGCGATGACCTTCGCCTTCTCCGGGTCGGCCAGGGCATCGACATGCGCCGCGACGAGATAATTGCCCGACAGGATGCCATAGGCGGTGCGCAGGATGCGCGCGCCTTCGGTCGCGATCGCGCGCTGGATGGGGAAGCCGTAGATCGCCCAGGCATCGAGCGCGCCCTGCGAAAAGGCCGCTGCCCCGTCGCTGACGCCCATCGCCACCGGCTTGATGTCGTCCCAGCTGAGGCCAACCTCCTCCAGCATCCGGATGAGGAAATATTGCGATGTGGTGGCGCGAACGTAGCCGACGCGCTTGCCCTTAAGGTCCGCGATGCTCTTCGCGGTCGATCCCTTCGGCACCAGTACGACCTGATTGTTGACGTCGCCATGCGCGACCGCGATCTGGCGGAAGCTCTGAATGGTCGAAGCGGCGGCGAAAATGGGCGGGATTTCGCTCATGCCGCCATAATCGAGCGAGCCGCCGTTCAACGCCTCGACCACAAGATGGCCCGACTGGAACTCGCTGTAGGCGATGTCGAAGCCTTCGGGCTTGATTCCGGCGGACTTGAACAGCAGCCGCGAATCGCCGTCGCCCTTGCCCGTGATCGACACGCGCAGAGTGGGCTTGGCGCTTTTGGTCGAGCCGCAGGCCGCGAGCAGCAGGCAGGAGGCTGCGCTGCCACCCAGCAGCAACCGGCGGGAAAAGCCTTCAGCCGCCACGCGCGCCTTCCCGGGTCGCCAGCGGCTCGGCCGCGCGCTCGAACAGGATGACGTTGGGATCGCGCAGGATTTCCCGCGCCGCGGTGTCTCTGAAACGCTGCCACCGGATCAGCAGGGATCGCAGATGTGCCATAGATATTTGTCTCCGAATCTCTGTAGACAGCTATTTATCTATGAGATGAGTAGAGATATGTCCCACAAGCGATGCTGCCGGACCCATTAGAAATGCTTGATCGATGCTGAGCGCCGGCCATGTCGCCATCGTGGGCGGTGGCTTCAGTGGCACGCTGCTGGCCATCAACCTGCTGCGGCACGGCGACGCGCGCGTGACCCTGATCGAGCGGAGGGGCGACCGGCTGGGCTGCGGCCTGGCCTTTGGCGCGGCGCATGGGGACCACATTCTGAACGTCCGCGCTGCCAATATGAGCGCCCTCCCCGACCAGCCCGACCATTTTGCGCAGTGGCTGAAAGCGCGCGAGGCTGGACAACAGGCCAGCTTCGCGACGCGCCAGACCTACGGGCACTATCTGCGCGACCTGCTCAACGACGCGTTGGGGGATGCGGGCGACCGGCTGCGGCTGGTGGAGGATGAGGCGATCGACATTGTTCTTTCCGATTTTGGTGCCAGCATCCGCTTTCGTTCCGGCGCGCGCGTGGACGCGGACATTGCGGTCATCGCGCCCGGCAACCTGCCGCCGCACGACCTGCCCGCCTTCGCCGGCCTGTCGCATCCCGCCTATGTCGATGATCCCTGGACGACCGGTCTGGGCGAAGGATTGGATCCCAGGGACGAAGTGCTGCTGCTCGGCAGCGGCCTTACGGCGGTAGACTGCGCGCTGAGCCTCGCGTCGGCAGGCTTCGCGGGACGCATCGTCGCGGTCTCGCGTCGCGGATTGATGCCCCATGCCCACGCATCGGTGAAGACGGCGAAGCCTCTTCCTGAACGGCCGACCGGATCGGCGTCCGCGCTGCTGCGGCAGGTGCGGACACAGGCGGAAGCGGTCGGCTGGTACGCGGCGATTGATGCGTTGCGACCCTTCACGCAGGATATCTGGCGCGCGGCGGATGCGGGCGACCGGACACGCTTTCTACGTCATCTGCGCCCCTATTGGGACGTGCATCGCCATCGCATCGCGCCGGCAGTGGCCGAGCGGCTGGCCGCGATGCGGGCCGAAGGGAAGATGGAGATAAAAGCGGCGAAAGTCGTGGAGGCGGAGCCGGAAGGTGACCAAATCGCTGTCGCCCTTCGATCGCGCGGCAGGGATATGGTCGCGTGGCGGCGCTTCGCCCGCGTGGTCAACTGTACCGGTCCGCTCGGCGACCTGCGCCGGGTGCGCGACCCGTTGCTGCGCACGCTGTTCGACAAGGGCGCGATCTGGCCCGATCCGCTGGCAATCGGCATCGATGTCGATCGCCAGTGTCGCGCCATCGCTGCATCCGGTGACGCGCAAGACCGCCTGCGCGTCGTCGGTCCAATGACGCGTGGTGCCCATTGGGAGATCGTCGCGGTTCCCGACATCAAGCGGCAGGTGTGGACGCTCGCCCGCGAGATAAGCCACGCCCATTGGGTGGAGGCGGCGGGGCTTTGAAACCCGTCACCTATTTGCCCAAGTCATAACCGATCCACGACTTCGCGTTGGTTGCGCCGACGCCTCTGCTCCTATGCTGGCGTCAAATCCCGCATCCGAAAGGTAAGGCGCATGGCAAAATCCCCCCACATCAAACTTGGCTTCATTCTGCACGGCGTCGGCCGGACCTGGAACGACTGGCGACATCCCGACCGGGACGTCAATGCCAGCACCAGCCTGTCCCACTATCAGCAGCAGGCGGCGACCGCCGAGCGGGGCAAGTTCGACTTCCTGTTCGTAGCGGACAGCCTGTCCATCACGGAAAAGTCGAGCCCGCACTATCTCAACCGGTTCGAGCCGATCACCATCCTGTCCGCGCTGGCCGCGACGACATCGCGCATCGGCCTGGTCGGTACGCTGACCGTCAGCTATTCCGAACCCTTCAACGTCGCGCGTCAGTTCGCCTCCCTCGACCATTTGAGCGGCGGGCGCGCGGGATGGAACGTGGTCACGTCCTGGCTGGGCGACACGGCAGCCAATTTCAGCAAGACCGAGCATCCCGCCCATGCCACCCGCTACAAGATCGCCGCAGAATATCTGGACGTGGTGAAGGGGCTTTGGGACAGCTGGGAGGATGGCGCACATGTCGCCGACAAGGAAAGCGGCCAGTTCGTCGATCCCGATCGCCTGCACCGCCTGGACCATCAGGGCGAATTTTTCCAGGTGCGCGGCCCGCTCAACATCAAGCGGACGCCGCAGGGCCAGCCGGTGATCTTCCAGGCCGGCGCATCGGAGGACGGGCGCAGCTTCGCGGCGCGCCATGCCGAGGTGATCTTCACCCACGCGCCGACCAAGGAAGAGGGGCAGTCCTATGTCGCGGACGTGAAGGCGCGGGCCAGAGGCTTCGGCCGCGATCCCGACCAGCTGTTCGTCCTCCCCGGCATCGCGCCGATCGTGGGGGACAGCGACGAGGACGCCGAGGCGCGTTATCGGGAACTCGCAGCGCTGGAATCCATCGATACGGGCCTGGGGTTCCTATCCCGCACCTTCAACGACCATGATTTCCGGCAATATGATCTCGACTCGCCCTTCCCGGATGTCGCGCATATCGGACTCGACAGCCAGCAGAGCGGCACGCTGCGCATCCTGGCGGAGGTGCGGGCGGAAAATCTGACGCTGCGGCAGGTGGCGGAGCGGCTGGCGACGCCGCGCGGCGCGTTCGTAGGATCGCCGGAAACGGTCGCGGACCAGTTGCAGCAATGGTTCGAAGAAGGCGCGGCGGATGGATTCGTGATCTTCGAACCGTTGCCGGGACAGCTCGAGCTGTTCGTCGAAAAGGTGGTGCCCATCCTGCAGGCGCGCGGACTGTTCCGCGCGGAGTATGAAGGAACGACCTTCCGCGCGCATCTGGGCCTGTCCGAGCCGGAAAATCGCCATGCGGCAGCCAGACGGGCGCAGAGCGCGGCCTGAGGCCGAGACGGCTGCCCTCAAGCCGGCGATCCGGGCGCGGACATTCATCCGCGCCCGGACGAAGGCGATCAGTCCTTCTTGATATCGTTGCCCGCGCGTTCCAGCGCGCCGCCGACGTCGCGCTTCGCCTCGCCCGCTTCCCGCTGGGCGTCGGCCGCCGCATTGTCGGTCGCCGCGCCAACCCTGTCCGCGCCATTGTCGATCGCATTGCCGGCCCGGTCGAGGCCGTTGTCGATCTTCTCGCCGGCCGTGTCGACCGCATTGCTGACGTCATTGCCGATGGCCGATCCGGCATTTTCCAGATTGTCCTGGGCCTTTTCCGAGCAGGCCGACAAGCCGGCGACGGCCAGAACGGCGACGCCGGTGATCAGGGTTTTGCGCATATATGTCTCCTCTTACCCCATAGATGATGGAGCGGGTTAAGCGCCGGAACAGGAATAAAGTTGCGTTAAGGCAACTATCGACCGCGCAGGCCAAAGACCATGGACCGGTCGGCTTCGGGGATGAGCCCTTCCAGAACGCGCCAGAATCCGGTCACGGACCCCTGCCCCGCAAGCGCATAAGCCGCCGCCATCTTTTCCCTCAGCGCGCGGAAGAGTTCCGCCTCCAGTGCCTGGCCTGCGGGGCTCAATCGCAGCAGCTTCTGCCGGCGGTCGCTCGTGCCGGGGCGGGTTTCGATATAGCCGCGCTCGATGAGGTCGTTCAGTACCCGGCCGAGCGATTGCTTCGTGATGGCGAGCAGGCGCAGCAGATCCTTGACCGTCAGGTCCGGCTGGCGCGAAATGAAGTAGAGCGCGCGATGATGAGCACGGCCGAGCCCCTCCGCCGCGAGCCCCTCGTCGATCGAGCGGGTGAGCGCGGAATAGCCGAAATAGAGCATCTCGATGCCCCGGCGTATCTCGTCTTCACGCAGGAACAGCGGGGATGCTGAAGAAATCTGGGCCGGGGAAAACTGGGCCGGGGAACTCTGGGTCGTGGGCGGGGGCGAAGCGGGCATGACGATGGCGATCCAACGGGAAAGGGCAGCTGTCATATTGGCCGCATCAAACTAGCATGACTAGGCTTTCCTTTCCGCAGCGACGCGTTATATGGCGGTCCGCACCGGCGACACGCCGGTCCTGCTGGGGCGTAGCCAAGCGGTAAGGCAGCGGTTTTTGGTACCGCCATGCGGAGGTTCGAATCCTCCCGCCCCAGCCAGATGTTCTCCTCCGCCGTCAAACCTCGTGGTCGGGCCGCGTAGCGCTAGCCCCTCCTGAATTGCGGTGGACGCTTTTCGAGGAAGGCAGCGAAGGCTTCCTGCGCTTCGGCAGAACCAAGCGCCGCGCGGAACAGCACGGCTTCTTCCTCCATCCGCGCGGCGAGCGCGCTGCGGTCCCCCCGCATCAGCCGGCGCGTGTCGGCCAGGGCGCGGGGCGGCTTGACGACCAGAGCGGCAGCCTTGACGCGGGCGTGATCCAGCAGGTCCGACTTGGGGACGATAGCGGTAACGAGGCCCGCGCGGTCGGCGGCTTCGGCATCCAGCGGCTCCCCGAGCAGCAGCATCGCGGCCGCCTTGGCATGGCCCAGCAGGGCCGGCGCGAGCAGGCTCGACGCGGCTTCCGGCACCAGCCCCAGGTTGACGAATGGCATGACGAACCGGGCGTCGGGCGCGGCATAGACAAGGTCGCAATGCAGCAGCATCGTCGTGCCGACGCCGACCGCCAGCCCCTGAACCGCAGCGACGAGCGGCTTGTAGAAGGCGGCGATCGCCTGAATGAAGGCGAAGGCGGCAGCCCCGCCTTCCGGGCCGGCCATGAAATCGCCCAGGTCATTGCCGGCGCAGAAGGCATCGCCGCGCCCCGCGATCAGCACCGCCGCCACGTCCGGCCGTTCGGCCGCCTCCGTCAGGGCGGCGGTCATGGCGCGGTACATCGCGCCGGTGAGCGCGTTCTTCTTGTCGGGGCGATCGATGTGGATTTCGATCACGCCATCCTGATCGACGATGACGATGGCTTCGGTCATGACGCATCCTCTGCTTGTCTCTGTTCAAGGGGAATTTGTTGGCGCAGCCGGGGCGCGGCGTCTATCCCCCCTCCATCCCCTTTCCACCTGCGATCCTGTAATGAACCGCCTCCGCCAAGCGCTCGACCCTTTCCTGCTGTTGCTGATCGCGACCGTCGCCCTAGCGTCCGTGCTGCCGGCGCGGGGCCAAGGCGCGCGCATTGCCGATGGGCTGGCGGACGCGGGCATCGTGCTGCTTTTTTTCCTGCACGGCGCCAAATTGTCGCGCGGAGCGATCTGGGGCGGGGCGAAGGCGTGGAAACTGCATCTGGCGACTCTGGGCACGACCTTCGTCGCTTTTCCATTGATGGGACTGATCATCGGGCGAGTCGGACTGGTGCCGGCAGATATGCGGGCTGGCCTGCTGTTCCTGACGCTGCTGCCTTCGACCGTGCAATCCTCCATCGCCTTTACCGCCATCGCGCGGGGCAATGTGGCCGCGGCGGTGGTGAGCGCCTCCTTTTCCAACCTGCTGGGCATCGTGGTGACGCCGCTGCTGGTGGCGTTGCTGATGCAGCGGAGCGGGACCGGCGGGCTCATATCGCTTTCGTCCGTGGAGGGAATCCTGTCGCAGCTCCTGCTGCCCTTCGTCGTCGGGCATCTATTGCGTCCATGGATTGGCGGCTTTGTGGATCGGCACAAGGCGATGCTGGGCCGGGTCGATCGCGGGTCGATCCTGCTGGTCGTCTATGCGGCCTTTTCGGCGGCAGTGGTGGAAGGATTGTGGAGCAAGGTGTCGGCGGAGGAACTGACCGTGCTGGCGGCGATCTGCGTCGCGCTACTGATCGCAATCCTGCTGTTCACCTATGCGGTCGGGCGGATGTTGGGGCTGAGCCGCGAGGATGCGATCGTGCTGCAATTCTGCGGGTCGAAGAAGAGCCTGGCTTCGGGCGTGCCGATCGCGGGCGTGCTGTTCCCGGCGAGCGCGGCGGGTCCGATCCTGCTGCCGGTGATGCTGTTTCACCAGATCCAGTTGATGGCCTGCGCCTGGCTGGCGCGGCGATATGGGAGCCAAGCGGACGGGAAAAGAGACAGCGAAGTGGACAGCTGATTCGCAATATGCACGATAGCTGTTTTACGTAGGTAAAATAGCGGGGCTGGAGGGCGGTTATGGGAAAATCCAGGAGCGCGGTCATCATAGGCGCGGGCCATAACGGGCTGGTCTGCGCCTTCTACCTTGCGCGGGCCGGCTATCGCGTGCGCCTGCTGGAGCGGCGGGCGGTAGTGGGCGGCGCGGCGGTGACGGAGGAATTTCATCCCGGCTTCCGCAATTCGACCGCCAGCTACACCGTCAGCCTGCTTCACCCCAAGATCATCGGCGACATGACGCTCGCAGACCATGGCTATCGCGTGATCGAGCGGCCGATCAGCAATTTCCTGCCCCAGCCGGACGGCGGCTATCTGAAGCTGGGCGGCGGTTTGGCGCGGACGCAGGCCGAGTTCGCGCGGTTCAGTGCGAAGGATGCCGCCGCCCTGCCCGCATATCTTGATGCGCTGGAAGTGGCGGCGGATCTGCTGCGCGACCTGGTGCTCGCCTGCCCGCCCAATGTCGGCGACGGCATGGACATGATCGTCGCCGCGCTGAAGCAGGGGCGGCGGGTAGCGCGGTTGTCGCTGGAACAGCAACGCGACCTGCTGGACCTGTTCACCAAGTCGGCGCGGGACGTGCTCGACAGCTGGTTCGAGAGCGAGGCGGTGAAGGCGGCGTTCGGATTCGACGCGGTGGTCGGCAATTATGCCAGCCCGGATACGCCCGGCAGCGCCTATGTCCTGTTGCACCATGTGTTCGGCGAGGTGAACGGGAAGAAGGGCGCGTGGGGCCATGTGGTCGGCGGCATGGGCGCGATCACGCAGGCGATGGCGCGGGTGGTGCAGGCCATGGGCGTGGAGATCAGCCTGGAATCGCCCGTCGCCCGCGTGCTGGTGAACGGTGGCCGGGCGGTCGGCGTGACGCTGGAGAGCGGGGAGGAGATCCTGGCGGACGTGGTGGCTGCGAATGTCGGGCCGAAGCTGCTGTACCAGCGGATGATGGACACGACCGACCTGCCCGCCGATTTCGTGAAGCGGATCGGGGCGTTCAAGACGGGGTCGGGCACGTTCCGGATGAATGTGGCGCTATCCGCCCTGCCCGACTTCTCCTGCCTGCCCGGAACGGGCGAGCATCACCAGTCTGGCATCATCATCGCGCCGACGCTGGACTATATGGACCGGGCCTTTATCGACGCGAAGCGCGACGGATGGTCGAGGGAGCCTATCGTCGAGATGCTGATCCCCTCCACGGTGGACGACAGCCTGGCGCCGGAGGGTGCCCATGTCGCCAGCCTCTTCTGCCAGCAATTCGCACCGACCCTGCCGGACGGGCGGAGCTGGGACGAGGAGCGAGAGGCGGCGGCGGACAGGATCATCGCGACCGTCGATGCTTATGCGCCGGGGTTCGCCGACAGTGTGATCGCGCGGCAGATCCATTCGCCACTGGACCTGAAGCGCAAGTTCGGGCTGGTCGGCGGCGACATCATGCACGGCCACCTGTCGCTGGACCAGATGTGGGCGGCGCGGCCGGTGCTGGGCCACGGTGCCTATCGCGGGCCGGTGAAGGGGCTTTATATGTGCGGCGCGGGCGCGCATCCGGGCGGCGGCGTGACCGGCGCTCCGGGGCATAATGCCGCGCGGGCGATATTGAAGGATGGCAGTCTGACGGGATGGTTGAGGGGGCGGGCCTAGCGCCTTGCCCTGCCCCGCGACCTGTCCTAAAGCACCGGCTCATGCCCGACATCTTCATTCCCGACGCCGCCCCTGACCTTAGCGGGCGGGCGTTGTTTCCGCACAGGCATCTGCTGTCGATCGCGGACCTCAAGCCCTGGGAAATACGCTTCCTGCTGGACGAAGCCGAACAATGGGCGCAGGCGAACCAGGGCCGGGCGCGCAAGCATGACGATCGCCTTGCCGGAATGACGCAGATCAACGCCTTTTTCGAGAACAGCACGCGGACTTTGCTGTCGTTCGAGATTGCGGGCAAGCGGCTGGGCGCGGACGTGGTCAACATGGCGGCGGCGACATCCAGCGTGAAGAAGGGCGAGACGCTGATTGATACGGCGATGACATTGAATGCCATGGCCGCCGACGTCATCGTGATCCGGCATGCCAGTTCGGGCGCGGTGGCGCTGATCGCGGACAAGGTGGACTGCCCGGTGCTGAATGCGGGCGACGGATGGCACCAGCACCCGACGCAGGCGCTGCTCGACGCGCTGACCATCCGCCGGCGCAAGGGGAGCTTCGAGGGGCTGGTGGTCGCGATTTGCGGCGATGTGCTGCACAGCCGGGTCGCGCGGTCCAACATGCTGTGCCTTGCAGCGCTTGGGGCGCAGGTGCGCGCGGTGGCGCCGCCCACGCTGCTCCCGCCGGAGGTGGAGATGCTGGGCGCGACGCCCTACACCCGCATGGACGAGGGGCTGGACGGCGCGGACGTGGTGATGATGCTGCGGCTCCAGAACGAGCGGATGGACGGCGCCTTCATCCCGTCGGCGCGGGAATATCATGCGCTGTACGGCCTGACGCCGGAACGGCTGGGACAAGCCAAGCCCGACGCGCTGGTGATGCATCCGGGGCCGATGAACCGGGGCGTGGAGATCAGCAGTTCGGTGGCGGACCATCCGGAGCGGTCGGCCATTACCGAGCAGGTGGCGATGGGCGTGGCGGTGCGCATGGCGTGCCTGGACGTGCTGACGCGCGGCGCGCGCGGCGTGGAGGGATGGTCTTGAGCGTCCCGACCGAGAAGGAACAAGGGATGGGCGTGAGCCGTATCGCGATCGTCAACGGCCTGCTGGCCGATCCGGCGGGCGATGCGCCTGCCCCTGGCGTGGTGCTGATCGAGGGCGACCGGATCGTCGCGGCGGGCACGGTGGATGTGCCGTCCGACGCGGAGCGGATCGATGCGCAGGGGCTGGTGGTCGCGCCGGGCCTGGTCGATCTGGGCGTGTTCGCGACGGACAAGCCGGCCTTTCATTTTGGCGGGATCACGCGCGCGGCATTGATGCCCGACCAGAGCGCGCCGCTGGACGAGGTGGGCCTCATCCGGCAGGCGACGCGGGCGGGCAAGCCCGATTTCTGGGTGCATCCGATCGCGGCGGCGACGCGGGGGCTGGCTGGCCATGAGATGGCCGAGATCGGCCTGATGCAGGCGGCGGGCGCGAAGGCGGTGGGCACCGGGCGGCAGTGGATCGCGGATTCGGGCGTGATGCTGCGCATCCTGTCCTATTCCAGCGGGCTGGGCTTGACGGTGATCGCCCATGCGGAGGATGGCGGGCTGACGGCCAAGGCGGTCGCGACCAGCGGCGAGACGGCGACGCGCCTTGGCCTGCCCCACGCGCCGGCCTGCGCCGAGGCGATGGCGATCGCGCGCGACCTGATGCTGGTGCGGCAGACCGGCGCGACCATCCATTTCCGGCTGGTGACGACAAGGGCCGGCTTCGACCTGATCCGTGCCGCCAAGGCGGAAGGATTGCGGGTGACGTGCGGGATCAGCCCCGCCTACCTGTTCCTGAACGACCAGGCGGTGACGGATTTCCGGACCTTCACGCGCCTGTCCCCGCCCTTGCGCAGCGAGGAGGACCGGCAGGCGAGCCTGGCCGCAGTGGCGGACGGGACAGTCGATGTCATCACATCCAGCCATGACCCGCGCGGGCCGGAGGACAAGCGCCTGCCCTTCGCCGACGCAGCGCCGGGCATGGCGGGGGCGGAGACGCTGCTGGCGCTGTCGCTCAATCTGGTGCGGGACGGGCTGGTGTCGATGGGGCGACTGATGGCGCTGCTGTCGGCCAATCCGGCGCGGATATTGGGGGTGAATGCGGGCAGCTTGACGAGCGATGCTGCCGCGGACCTGATCTTTGTCGATGCCGATGTGCCGTGGATCGTGGATTCCGGCAGGATGGCGGCGGCCGCGGGCAACACGCCGTTCGACCGGCTGCCGGTGCAGGGCCGGGTACGGCGGATCATGAAGGGCGGGCAGTTCCTCTGACGCGTCCTCTTCCGCACCGGGAGGAGTCCCGCCCGGACGCGGGGGGGTCAGTTCATGGCGAGGATCATGTTCCGCACCTGCGGATAGATCTGCTTTTCCCATTTGCTGCCGGAGAAGACGCCGTAATGGCCGACGCCCAGTTGCAGATGGTGCCGCTTGAGATGCGGGCGCAGGCCCGAGCAGAGCGCATGGGCGGCGGAGGTCTGGCCCACGGCGCAGATGTCGTCGCGCTCGCCTTCCACGGTGAGCAGCGCGGTGCGGTGGATCGCGCCGGGATCGACCCTGCGGCCGCGCACCGTCAGTTCGCCCTTGGCCAGCAGCGTCCGCTGGAACACCATGTCGACGGTTTCGAGGTAGAATTCCTTCGTCAGATCAAGGACCGCGAAATATTCGCCGTAGAAATTCTTGATCTTGTCGGCTTCGGCGGTCCGGCCGTCGGCCAGCAGCTGGTAGAGTTCGCGGTGCTGGGCGCTGTGCCGGTCCATGTTCATCGACATGAAGGCGGAGAGTTGCAGGAAACCCGGATAGACTTCGCGGCCGCGCCCGGCGAAGCGGAACGGCACGACCGAAATCAGATTCTCTTCGAACCACTCGATCGATTTTTCATTAGCCAGATCGTTGACGGCGGTGGGCGCTGCATTGGGATCGATCGGCCCGCCCATCAGCGTCATCGAGCGGGGCGTCGCTTCGTCCTTGTCCTCCGACATCAGGGCGACCGCGGCGAGCGCGGGGACGCAGGGCTGGCACACGGACACCAGGTGGGAGCCCGGCCCCAGGTCGCGCAGGAAGGTCATGACATAATCGACATATTCGTCGAAGCCGAACCGTCCCGCCTCCAGCGGGACGTCACGCGCATTCTTCCAGTCGGTGATGTACACATCATGATCGCGCAGCAATGTTGCGACCGTGCTGCGCAGCAAGGTTGCGAAATGGCCGGACATGGGCGCGACGACCAGCACCTTGGGCTGCGCCGCCTCGACATCGTCCTTCGCGAAATGGAGAAGGTTGCCGAACGGCATGTCGAGCACGACCTCTTCCCGCACGGCCACCTGCGCGTTGCCGCTCTGCACCATGTCGATGGCGTAGCCGGGACGCGTATGCGTCAGCTTCGCGCCCTGGAACACGTCCATCAGCGCAAACATGCGGCGCGGCATCGCCCAATCGGCCATCGGACCCATGCGATCGCGCAGGCCCAGCGCCCATTCCGCGCCCAGGCGCGCCGGGGCCAGCATGTCGTTAAACGCCTGATAGCCGCTGTAGAGCATCCGCATCGTCGCAAAATTGCCTTATATTGAACCCATGAATCGAATCGATCTTCGACCAAAACGCTATACAGGCATTTTGTGTTGCACTGCATCATCATAAATGTGAGTTAATCGGATCAGCGGGAGGACGGCCATGGCTATCGCGGAACTCACCCTGTCGAGTAAAAATTATTCGTCCTGGTCCTTGCGGGGATGGCTGCTTTGCCGGCTCGCCGGATTGGACGTGCGCGAGAAGATGGTCGCACTCGACAATCCGGATAACCGGGCGGAATTGCTGCTTCTGTCCCCGTCCGTCCTGGTGCCGCGACTGACGCATGAGGGCGCGAGCGTGTGGGACACGCTGGCGATCGCCGAATATCTGCACGAGCTTTACCCCGATGCCGGCATGTACCCGGCGGACCGGATCGGCCGCGCCCATTGCCGGTCGGTGTCGGGCGAAATCCATTCCGGCTTCACCAACCTGCGATCCGCCCTGCCGATGAACCTGAAGGTGCGCCATGCGCGCTTCCCGATCTTTTCAGGGGCGAAACCCGACATCGAGCGGGTCGAGACCATTTGGGAAGAATGTCTGGAACGCTATGGCGGCCCCTGGCTGTTCGGGGACAGGCCCACGGTTGCCGACGCGATGTTCGCGCCGGTGGCGCAGCGTTTCCTGACCTATGCCGTGCCGCTGTCGCAGCGGGCAGCGCAATATTGCCAGACGATCAACGCCTGGCCGCTGATGCGCGAGTGGATCGAGGCCGCGCGCGCCGAGCCGGACGAACTGATCGAGCTGGAGACGGAGTTCTAAAGCCCCCTTCCCCCCTTAGACTACGGGGCGTAAGGGCTGGGGCATGACGATACGCACGCTTGGCCTGATCGCCGCCCTGACCGCCGCCCTGCCCTTCCATTCGGCTGTCCACGCCCAGACCATCGAGCCGCAGCGGCTGGAACGATCGGTCCGTACGCTCGCATCCGACCTGTTCGAGGGCCGTGCGCCCGGCACGGTGGGCGAGGAGCGCACGATCGGCTACCTCGTCGCGCGGTTCGAGGCGCTGGGGCTGGAGCCGGGCGGGCCGGACGGCCAATGGGTGCAGACCGTGCCGCTGCTCCACACGAAGCTGGGGGCGGCGCAAGGGCTGGGCGTGGCGCAGGGCGGGTCCGCGACCCCTTGGACCTTCGGCAAGCAGGTCTATCTTTCGACGCTTCAGCCCAAGGACAGCGTCGCGGTCGACAAGGCGCCGCTGGTGTTCGTGGGCCATGGCGTGTCCGCGCCGGAACGCGGCTGGGACGATTTCAAGGGCGTGGACCTGAAGGGTAAGGTCGCCGTCTTCCTGATCAACGACCCGGATTTCGAGGCAGCCAAGGGCGAGGACGCCGCCGGCAAGTTCGGCGGGCGCACCATGACCTATTATGGGCGTTGGACATACAAGTTCGAGGAAGCGGCCCGGCGGGGCGCTGTCGGCGCGCTGATCGTGCATGACACGCCCGGCGCGGGCTATGGCTGGAATGTCGTGGTCAGCCCCGGCGGCGAGAATTACGACCTGGTGCGCGCGGCGGACAAGATCACCAGCCTTCAGGTGCAGGGCTGGATCGAGGGTGCGGCAGCCGATGCGCTGTTTTCCGGCGCGGGGCTGAACCTGACGGCCTTGCGGAAGCAGGCGCGGTCGAAGTCTTTCCGGCCGTTGGAATTGAAGGGGGCGACCTTCTCCGCCGCTTTCCCGGTAGCGCAGGAAGTGGTGAAGAGCGCCAATGTCCTGGCCCGCATTCCGGGCGCCAAGCGGCCGGACGAGACGGTGATGTATGGCGCGCACTGGGATGCCTATGGCAAGGGTGCGCCGGACGCCAAGGGACGCGTGTATCGCGCGGGCGCGAATGACGATGCGCTGGGCATCGCATCCCTGTTCGAGATCGCGCGCGCCTTCAAGGCCGGCCCTGCCCCCGACCGGTCGATCCTGTTCGCCGCCTGGACGGCGGAGGAGCGCGGACTGCTGGGGTCGGAACATTATGCGGCAAACCCGGTCTGGCCGCTCGACAAGACAGTCGCCAACCTGACGATCGACATCCTCCAGACCGCAGGCAAGGCGAAGGACGTCATCCTGGTCGGCAAGGGGCAGGACACGCTGGAGGACGATCTGGCCCGCTTCGCCGCGCAGCAGGGCCGGGTCGTGACGCAGGAAAGCCTGCCGGAACGCGGCCTTTTCTATCGCGCCGACCATTTTTCGATGGCGAAGCGCGGCGTGCCGGTCCTTCTACTGATGGGAATCGCTGGCGCGTCCGACCTGGTCGAAGGCGGCAGGACGGCGGGACAGGCCTGGGTCGATGTCTATACCGGCCAATGCTATCATCAGGCCTGTGACGCGGTGGACGAGACGTGGAAGCTCGACGGCGCGGCGCAGGATGTCGGGCTGATGCTGGACATCGGGCGCGATCTGGCGGGATCGACGCGCTGGCCCCAGTGGAAAGCCGGGTCGGAGTTCAAGGCGATTCGCGACCAGAGCGCGGTCGCGCGGCAGTAAAGGGCGCTCAGCTCAGGCGATACAGCGCGCTGCCGTGCGGCGGCAGGGTGACAGCGACACGCCCGGTCTGGCGGCCGAGCGGCCTGCCAGCCCACAGGTCGCGGACGGACACCGGCCCGGCAATGCCAAGATCGCGCAGGGACAGGCCGACCTCGCGCGGCTTGTCGCCGGTGTTGAACAAGGCGAGATAATGATCGGCGCTGTCCTCCGGCCGAGCCGACCAGATGCGCATGAAATCCTCGACGAAATGGGGGCGATTGTCCCGGCTCGCCTGATTGACGGCGAGAACCTCCTTGTTGGTGAGCAAGGCCAGCGTCGCGGCGTCGAGATGGCGCAGGTCGCCCCCCATGATGAGCGGCGAGCGGGCGATGGCCCAGAGCGTCATCAGCGTCCGCTGCTCGTCCGGGGTGAAGCGCGTGTCGCGTTCGCCCAGCGCGAGGCGGCCGAGCGGCAGCATGTCGGCATCGGGCCAGCTGCCGGGGCCGCGATAGGGCGTCCAGTTTTCAAGGCGCGTGAATTGCGCCTCCAGCATCGGCCATTCGTCCCAGAAATCATCTGAAATGCGCCACATCTGCGCGAAGCGACGGACATGGTCGCCGCGGATGACGGGCGTTTCTCCCGGCGACAGGCTGAGGATGATCGGGCGGCCCGTCGCCTGAATCGCCTTGTGCGCAGCCTCGATCTCCGGCGCGTGGGCGTCATAGGGGCGGCTCATATCGTCCATCTTCACGAAATCGACGCCCCAGTCGGCATAGAGGCGGAAGATGCTGTCATAATAGGCCTGACCGCCGGGATGGCGCATGTCGACACCATACATGTCCGGGTTCCAGGAACAGATGCTCTTCCTGTCGGCGATGTCGGCGGCGCGGTAGCGGGTGCCGAGGATGGGCAGGTTGCGCTCCACGGCGGCGCGGGGGACGCCGCGCATCACATGGATGCCGAATTTGAGGCCGAGATCGTGGACCGCCTTCGCCAGCGGGGCGAAGCCCTTGCCCCCGGCGCTGGAGGGGAAGCGGTTGGGAGCGGGGATCATCCGGCCGTACGCGTCCATGGCCGGCTTTGGCGCCGCATTATAGGTGTAGCTGGACGCCTCCGGCTCATACCATTGGATGTCGACGGTGAAGACGTCGTAACCGAACGGCAGCAGCTTGTCCGACATAATGGTAGCGATGTCGCGCGCCTGGGCTTCGGTGATGGTGGTGGCGAAGCTGTTCCAGCTGTTCCAGCCCATCGGCGGACGCGGCGCGAGCATGGCGCGCTTCGCCCCTGCCTGACCATGTGCAGTGGACGCAGCCGCCGCTGCCGTCAGTCCCGCCACGCCGCCGGCGATGAGATCGCGGCGGCTCGCTTTCCAGTTCATCCTCATTTGTCAGACTAGAAAGCAACTCGGGGTCGAGATCAAGCCTTTGTTTCGATGCCGGCCAGCCATTGCGCAATCATCGCCCTGCCCGCAGCGACCGCGGAAGGGCCGTGGCGGTCATGATCCTGCCGCAGCGCGTGGACGCACTGGCGGGCGGTGTCCAGGTCCGCCCAGAAATGCGTCAGCCAATCCTCGAAGCGCGGATCCTCCCCCATTTCCGCATGGAATTGGAGGGCGAGCAGGTTGGCGCCGCGCCGGAACGCCTGATGCGGATAATGATCGGTGGACGCGAGCAGTTCGACATCGGCGGGCAAGTCGAACGTGTCGCTATGCCAGTGGAGGACTGGCACCCCATCGATATGGCGCAGCGGCGAGCCGCGCCCGGCGGCATTGAGGCTGACGGGCGCGAAACCCAGTTCCATATGGCCGCCGGGATAGACGGACGCGCCCAGCGCCGCGGCGATCATCTGGCTGCCCAGGCACACGCCGAGAGTCGGCCGGTCGGCGGCAAGGCGCGCGGCGAGCTTTTCGATCTGGGTCGGGATCCAGGGGTGGATGTCCGTTTCGTAAACACCCATCGGCCCGCCCATCATGATGAGCAGGTCGGGATGACACAGATCGACGCCTGGGAAGTCGGGACTGGCGACGTCGATCCGGTCTATCCGGTAGCCGGCTGCTTCGATCGGCTGGAGATAGCCCGCAGCGCCTTCCCGCGGAACGTGACGGACGATAAGAGCGGTTTTCATTTCCGTATCTTGGTAGCGCGAGAGGCACGCGGTACAAGGCGAGCCTTTCTTGACTGTCTTCAACGGCGGCTATCGCGGGCTTGATGCGCAGCGCAACCGCCCCATGCTCAAAGGAAAAGGGCTCCTCCCATTGGGGAGAAGCCCTTTCCACTTACGCCTTTACCTGTTGGATCAGGCCGCGAGCTTGCGCAGCACGTACTGGAGGATGCCGCCGTTCAGGAAATAATCCAGTTCGTTGACGGTATCGATGCGGCAGAGCGCCGTGAAGCTGAAGGTCGAGCCGTCGGCGCGGGTCACGTTGACGGTCACGTCCTGGCGGGGCTTCAGGTCAGCCACGCCCTCGATGGTGAAGCTGTCGTCGCCCTTGAGGCCCAGCGTCTCGCGGGTTTCGCCATTCTTGAACTGGAGCGGGAGGACGCCCATGCCGACGAGGTTCGAGCGGTGGATGCGCTCGAAGCTTTCGACGATGACGGCGCGGACGCCGAGCAGGTTGGTGCCCTTCGCCGCCCAGTCGCGCGAGGAGCCGGTGCCATATTCCTTGCCGCCGATGACGACGAGCGGCGTGCCGTCCGCCTTGTGCGCCATCGCCGCGTCGTAGATCGGCATGATTTCGCCCTTGTAGAGCGTCAGGCCGCCTTCGACGCCGTCGAGCATCTGGTTCTTGATGCGGATGTTGGCGAAGGTGCCGCGCATCATGACTTCATGATGGCCGCGGCGCGCGCCGTAGCTGTTGAAGTCGGCCTTGCTGACCTGATGCTCCTGCAGCCACTTGCCCGCCGGGCTGTCCGCCTTGATCGAGCCGGCCGGCGAGATGTGGTCGGTGGTGATCGAATCGCCGAAGATGGCGAGCGGCTTGGCGTCCACGATGTCGGTGACGGGCGCCGGGGTCATGCTCAGCCCCTCGAAATAGGGCGGGTTGGCGACGTAGGTCGAACCGGCGCGCCAGGTGTAGGTGTCCGAACCGGTCACCTCGATCGCCTGCCAGTGGGCGTCGCCCTTGTAGACATTGGCGTAGCGCGCCTGGAACATGCCGCGATCCATGCAGCCCGCCATGGTGGTCGCGACTTCGTCATTGGTCGGCCAGATGTCGCGGAGATAGACGGCTTCGCCGTCCTTGCTGGTGCCGATAGGGGTGGTGATGAAATCCTCGATCACCGTGCCCTTGAGCGCATAGGCGACGACCAGCGGCGGCGAGGCGAGGAAATTGGCGCGCACGTCAGGCGACACGCGGCCTTCGAAGTTGCGGTTGCCCGAGATCACGGCGGCGGCGACGAGGCCATTGTCGTTGATTGCCTTGCTGATCGGTTCAGCGAGCGGGCCGGAGTTGCCGATGCAGGTGGTGCAGCCATAACCGACGAGGTTGAAGCCGATGGCGTCGAGATGGCTCTGGAGCCCCGCCTTTTCCAGATAGTCGGTGACGACCTGACTGCCCGGCGCGAGGCTGGTCTTGACCCAGGGCTTGGGCTTGAGGCCCAGCTCGTTCGCCTTCTTGGCGACGAGGCCGGCGGCGACGAGGACGCCGGGGTTCGACGTGTTGGTGCAGCTGGTGATCGCGGCGATGGTGACGTCGCCGTCGCCGATGTCGAAATCCTTGCCTTCGACCGGGACGCGCTGCTGCGCCTTCTTATAGGTCTTTTCCATGTCGGCGTTGAACACGTCATCGACTTCCGGGAGCGCGACGCGATCCTGCGGGCGCTTGGGGCCGGCGAGGCTGGGGACGACGGTTGCGAGGTCGAGTTCGAGCGTGTCGGTGAAGACGGGTTCGACCGCCGGGTCGATCCAGAAGCCCTGCTCCTTCGCATAGGCCTCGACCAGCGCGATATTCTCCTCGGTGCGGCCGGTGAGGCGCATATAGTCGAGCGTCTTGTCGTCGATGCCGAAGAAGCCGCAGGTCGCGCCATATTCGGGCGCCATGTTGGCGAGGGTGGCGCGATCGGCCAGCGACAGGCTGGCGAGGCCGGGGCCGAAATATTCGACGAAACGGCCCACAACGCCGCGAGCGCGCAGCATCTGGGTGCAGGTGAGGACGAGGTCGGTCGCGGTCACGCCTTCCTTGAGTTCACCAGTGAAGCGGAAGCCGACGACTTCGGGGATGAGCATGGAGACGGGCTGGCCGAGCATGGCCGCTTCCGCCTCGATCCCGCCGACGCCCCAGCCAAGGACGCCCAGGCCGTTGATCATCGTGGTGTGGCTGTCGGTGCCGACGCAGGTGTCGGGATAGGCGACCAGCGCACCGCTGGCGTCTCCGCTCGACCAGACGGCCTGCGCGATATTTTCGAGGTTCACCTGATGGCAGATGCCGGTGCCGGGGGGCACGGCGTAGAAATTGGCGAGGCTCTTGCTGCCCCATTTCAGGAAGTCGTAGCGCTCCATGTTGCGCTGATATTCGATCTCCACATTCTGCTCGAACGCCTTGGGCGTGCCGAATTCATCGACCATGACCGAGTGGTCGATGACGAGGTGGACGGGAACCTGCGGGTTGATCTTGCCGGCGTCGGCGCCCAGCGCGTTCATCGCGTCGCGCATGGCGGCAAGGTCGACGACGCAGGGAACGCCGGTAAAGTCCTGCAGCAGCACGCGCGCGGGGCGATACTGGATTTCACGCTCGGACTTGCCCCGGTCGTTCGCCCAATCGACGATCGCCTGGATGTCGTCGGTGGTGACGGTGACGCCATCCTCGAACCGGAGCAGGTTTTCGAGCAGCACCTTCATCGAGAAAGGCAGGCGGGATACGTCGCCCAGCTTGGCGGCTGCCTTGTTCAGCGAATAATAGGCGATGTCCTTGCCGCCGACGTTCAGCGTGTCGCGCGTGCCCAGAGTGTCCTGTCCGATGGCGGTCATAAGATGTGCGTCTCCTCGCATGGCCCGGCCAGCGGATGACGCGATTCCACCAGAAGCTCGCCGGTTGAGGCAAGGTGGCGGGCAAAGCGCCCCAACCGCTGGTCGAAGCAGGTATGTCCCGATGCTGCGGTGCCATACAGATTGAGAGGGCCAAGTCAAATGGACAAAAGGGCCTGTTTCCGCCGCCGTGAGGGATTTCCGCCCGGTAGCGCTACCAAGACGGAAACATTTTCGTGTCGGGACGTTTGGCGCATGTAACGAGGGGGACATGCCCATGACGCTGACCATATCGGCTTCTTCGGCGGAGGCGTACGCGCCGATGCTGTCCTACCGGCCCGGCCGGGCCATCCCCTGCCCCACCTGCGGCGAGCGACAATGGCTGGTGGGGCGCATCATGGCGGAATGCGCCTGCTGCGAAACCGCGCTGCCGATCGACCTGGGTTATCGGGGATGGAGCGTGACCGGCCCCACGCGGGCCCAGTTGCGGGATCGCTTGCCGATCGCCTGATTACCGCGCCCGCTCCGCCACGATCCAGCCGTCGATCTGGCTTTCCAGCACCGTCAGCGGAACTGCACCCTGCGCCAGCACGGCGTCGTGGAAACGGCGCAGGTCGAATTTTGGCCCCAATGCGGCTTCGGCCTTTGTCCGCAGCTCGCGAATCTTGATCTCTCCCAGCTTGTAGCCGAGCGCCTGGCCCGGCCAGCTGATGTAGCGGTTTACCTCCGCATCGATGTTCGCGTCCGACAGGGCGCTCTTCTCCCGCATGACGGCGACGGCCCTCGCCTTGTCCCAGCCCTTCGCGTGAATGCCGGTGTCGACCACCAGGCGGCAGGCGCGCCACATCTCGTAGGACAGGCGACCCATCATCTTTTCGGGCGTGTCATAGAGGCCCATCTCCTCGCCCAGATATTCGGTGTAGAGCGCCCAGCCTTCGACATAGGCGGTGAAGCCGGCAAGATATTTGCGGAAGGGCGGCAGGGGCAGTTCCTGCTGGAGCGCGATCTGGTTGTGGTGGCCCGGCACGGCCTCGTGCGCGGTGAGCGCGGGCAGTTCCCAGAAGGGCCGCTGGTCGAGTTTCGACGTGTTGACGAAATAGGTGCCGGATATGCCGCGTTCGGGCGCACCGGGCATATAATAGGCGGTGGTCGTCCCTTCCGCTTCCGCCGCCGGAATGGCTTTCAGCCCATAGGGCAGGCGCGGAAGCGTGCCAAAATAGCGGGGCAGCAGGCCATCGATCGACTTGGCCTGCCGCGCTGCGACGCGCAGCAGTTCCTCCGGCGTTTTGGCATAGAAGGACGGATCGGTGCGCAGATGCTGGATGTAGGCGGCACGGCTGGGATAGCCGGCTTTCGCCGCGATCTCGTCCATGCGCTTGGCGATGCGGGCGACTTCATCGAGACCGATCTGGTGGATCTGGTCCGGCGTCAGGTCCGTGGTGGTGTGCGCCTTCACCCGCGCCGCATACCAGGCCGCGCCGCCGGGCAGAGCGGAGGCGCTGTCACTCTTGCGGCAATGGGGCAGATAGTCGGTGACGAAAAGGTCGTGCCACTTGCGATATTCGGGCGTCAGGACGTCGCGGATCAGCGTGACGGCGCGCGCCTGCATCGCGAACCAGTCGGCGTCGCTGATGTCGCGAGGCCTGGCGCGCTTGAAGGGGTCGTAGAAGCGCGTGTCCTCCGGCTTGCCATCGACGATGCCGCTGATCGTCGATGCATAGTTTTTCAGCACGGAGCAGGGCTGGACATAGCCGCCGTCGATCGCCTGCCGCGTGATGGCGAGCGCGTCGCCGTTCATCTTGGGATAAAGGGCGAGGCGCTTCAAATAGCTGTCATAATCGGCGCGATTGTAGAAGGGCAGCCCGTCCGCCATGCCGGAAAAGCCCTGATGCCAGCCATAATAGGTGGTGAAGAGCATGAGCCGCTCGGCCTGGTGCCGGTCGCCGTCGATATCCTCGCGCAGCATCCAGAGCAGCACGTCGCGGTTCACACGGTCGGCAGGCGTGAGGCCATCGGTCGCGACCGCCTCCAGCCGGGCGGCGAAACCCTGCTCCGCCTTGATCTGCGCGTCGCGGGCGGCAAGCGACATGTCGCCGATGCGATCGTCATAGGTGCGCACCCCCCTGGCCGTGGCCTCGACGGGATGGGTGGAGAGATACCAGGCCCAATGGTCGTCGATGATTTTAGCGAGGTCGCCCTGCGGGCTTTGGGCCTGCGCCAGTGCGGGGATGGCGACGGCGACGAGGAGAGACAGAATCTTACGCATGGACGCAATGGTTCGCGCGTTGCGGCTCGTTTGGCAAGAGGATCAGGCGGGCGCCACGCCGTCCGCCTCCACGATGCCGTCCCCGGCGTAGAAGCCCCTCACCCGCACCCGCTTTTCGACATGATCGACCGGCACGCGCAGCAGCACCAACCGGTAGCTGCCGCCGGAATCGCGCTGGAGCAGGAAGCCGGCCTCATCACGCAGCAGCCTGCCGGTCTCGTCCACTCCAGCACCGATTTCCATGGGCGTCAGTCGATCGCGTCCTTGACGCCCTTGCCCGCCAGGATGCCCAGCACCAGGAACAGGACGAAGACCGCCAGGGCGATGAAGAAGAGAATCTTGGCGATGCCGACGAAGGTGCCGGCCGCGCCGCCGAAGCCGAGCAATGCCAGCACGGCCGCGATGACGAGCGAGATGATCGCGAGCTTGATCATGGGAAAGTCCTTCCGTGGAGCAGATGTGTCGCCAACGGACGGGCCGGAGCGATGTTCCAGCCGCGCAACGGATCAGACCCAGCCTTCGAGCACCTGGTTGGGCGGGCGGTGGCCATCGACCCAGGTACGGATATTGGCGATGACGCGCGCGCCGGTCGCGTCTCGCCCCTCGAACGTCGCGGAGCCCATATGCGGCAGCAGCACGACATTGGGCAGCGCCAGCAGGCGCGGATCGACCGCCGGTTCGTGGGTATAGACGTCCAGCCCCGCACCGGCGAGCCGCCCTTCCTCCAGCGCGGCGACGAGGGCGCGCTCATCGGTGATTTCCGCGCGGGACGTGTTGATGAGATAGGCGTCGGGGCGCATCAGCCCGATGCGCCGTTCGTCGATCAGCGCACGGCTGTCGGCGTTGAGCGGGCAATGGATGGACAGGATGTCGCTCTCGCCCAGCAGGCCATCGACGTCGCCATGCCATTGGGCTTCCAGTTCCTGCTCCACCTCGAAAGGCAACCGATTGCGATTGTGGTAGGCGATGGACAGGCCGAAGGCGCGGGCGCGACGGGCGACGGCGCGGCCAATGCGGCCCATGCCGATGATTCCCAGCCGCTTGCCGCCAATGCGGTGGCCGAGCATGACCGAGGGGCTCCAGCCGCGCCACTCGCCGGCACGAACGAGCTTCTCACCCTCCGCCAGACGGCGCGGCACCGACAGGATCAGCGCCATCGTCATGTCGGCCGTGTCCTCCGTCAGAACGCCGGGCGTGTTGGTGACGATGATCCCCTTCCGCCGGGCGGCGGCAAGATCGACATGGTCGACGCCGCTGCCGAAGCTGGCGATGAGTTGCAGGCGGTCGGACGCGCCGTCGATCAGCGCGGCGTCGATCTGGTCGGTGATGGTGGGCACCAGCACGTCGCACCGGCTCATGGCGCGGGCCAGTTCCGCCCGGCTCATCGGCGCATCGCCCACGTTGAAGCTGGCGTCGAACAGTTGCGCCATGCGCGCTTCCACATTGGGAGGCAGGCGGCGCGTGACGATGACGCGCGGCTTGGCGGGGCGCGATTGAGGGGCCATGCCCCGCCGCTATTCCCCGGCGTGGCACGGGTCAAGCGGATATGGCGCGGCGGCGCATGGAAAGACTGTCGCGGCCCGGCGGGAGGCGCTATGGACGGCGGTATGACGGACAGCGGCGACAAGGTGCGCATGAAGCGGATATGGGCAGGCGTGGCCGCACTGGGACTGATGGCTGCGGCCGGCGCGGCGGTGGCGGCTCCGGCGAAGCCGACCCCTTATTGGGCGTCGATATCGCAGGACGAGGCGCGGATGCGCGTGGGGCCGAGCCTGGATTACCCGTCCAACTGGGTCTATCGCCGCCGCGACCTGCCGGTGAAGGTGGTGCAGGTGCTGGGCCAGTGGCGCAAGGTCGAAGATCCCGACGGGGTGCAGGGATGGATGCATGTCCGCCTGCTGAGCGACACGGCGACCGCGATCGTCCGGGTGGGCGAAGCGCCGATGCGCGAATCCGCCAGCGACGGGGCGCGGACGCTGTTCCGGGCGGAGCGCGGCGTGGTGGGCCGGCTGTCCGATTGCGGCGGCGGCTGGTGCGCGATCGACGTGCACGGACAGCGCGGCTATGCGAAGGCGAGCGACCTGTGGGGCGCGACCGACAAATAGGATTTCCGCCGCTTAACTTCGCATATGTCCCGCAGAACGCGACATTGAATGTCCTATGTTGGACATTTCCGGGATGTCCGTCGTGACCCTTGAGCCTATGTCGGCCATAGCGCCGGGAGGCCGGATAGGACAGGCATCGGACGGATCAGCGGCTGCGGATGGGGGCGGCTTGGCCCCCTCTCCTCTCACCAGTCATAAGCCTTTGGCAGCGCGCCTTCGGCCGGGTTGGCGTAGCGGTCGCGCAGGCGGGTCTGGCGGTTGTCGAGCGGCTGTTGCACCCCGTCGATCCAGACACCGACCGGGGCCGAGGTCATTTCCAGCGGATCGCCGTCCCACAGGACGACATCGCCGGCCCGCCCGGCCTTCAGCGAACCGAACCGGTCGCCAAGACCCATCGCCTCGGCAGGCGCAGAGGTGATGGTGCGCAGCGCCTGTCCCCAGCTGAGGCCCGTCGCGCCCGGCACCTTCGTCAGTGCGACCATGTTACCCGCCTGCTGCGTCGCGGCGCGCAGTTGCAGCGCGTCGTCGCCGGTCAGCATTCCCATGGAGACGGTGACGCCCGCCTTCACCATCCGGCCGACATTGCTCTGCGTGGCGGCGAGCTTTTCGAAGCTGGAGGGCAGATCCTCAAGCCCGGCGGTGATGACCGGCACTTTCGCAGCGGCAATCTGGCTCGCCACCATCCAGCCCTCGGTCGCGCCGGCGAGGATGAGTTTGAGTGCAGGAAACTCCTGTCGCACGGCGAGCGCGGCGAGGATGTCGCGCGCGCTTTCGGCATGGATCATCAGCGGGGTGGCGCCAGTGACAACGGGCACCAGCGCTTCGGCGTCGACGCGGTTGAGCAGCGCGTCCCGGCTGTTGCCATCATAGGCAGCCGGAGCCTTCGCATAATCCTGCGCCTGTTTCAGCATCATGCGGAAGGTCAGGATCATCGCCGCGCGGCTGCCGCCCGCCTCAGCCGATCCTTCCTCCCCCATTTCGACATATTGGAAGGCGCGCGCCTTCGTGACCGGGTTCATGTCCGCGCCCAGGTCTATGACCGCGCCCTGCCCCGCGAAGATCGAGGCGGCGGCGGCGGGCGCGACCACGGCGCGGGTGATGCCGGCGGTGCGGCTGATGGCGATGGGATTGGCGAGCGGGTTGATCGCGGGTGCGACGTCGATCGCCGCCGAGAAGGGCGAGCGCGCGGCGCGGGTGTCGTTCGTCTCCCGCACGGCCGGCACTTCGGCTAGGCCCACGCGCGAGAAGCCGGAAACGAGGCCGGGCGTCACCCATTTGCCCCCGGCGTCGAGCGTCTTCGCGCCGGCCGGGACAGCGACCCCCGCGCCGGCGGCGACGACCTTGCCTGCGGTTATGACGACCGTGCCGCCCTTGATCGGCTCCGACCCGTCGCCGATGGCGAGCGTGGCGTTGATGATGGCGATGGACTGGGCGAAAGCCGGGGCGGACACGCTCGCCAGCGATGCGGCGAGGATGAGGGAGAGAGTTTTCTTCATTTCACGTCTCCCGATCCGATCTGGCCCAGTTCGAAATCGACCACCGGCCGCATCTTCGGATTGGCGCTATCGAACATCAGCGCGCCGTCGATCCAGACCTTTTCAGGCCGCGTGTAGGTGCTGAACGGGTCGCCGTTCCACAGCACGACGTCAGCCATCTTGCCGACCTTCAGGCTGCCGGTGCGCTCCGCGATGCCCATGGCCTTTGCCGGATTGATGGCGAGCCAGGTCCATGCCGTTTCGTCCGATATGTCGATGCCCATGCGGCGACCCGCGCCCAGCGCCTTGGCCGCTTCCTGGTTGAGGCGCTGGATGCCGTCCTGATCGTCGCTATGAACGATGGCGCAGGCGCCGGCGCGGTGGACCAGCGGGATATTTTCCTTGATGCCGTCATAGGCTTCCATCTTGAAGCCGTACCAGTCGCCCCACAGGGCCGAGCAGATGCCGTTTTCCCGCAGCAGGTCCGCGATCTTGTAGCTTTCCACGGCATGGTGGAAGGCGGCGACCTTATAGCCGAACTCCTTGCTCATATCGATGACGTTCGCCATCTCGTCCGCGCGATAGCAGTGGTTGTGGACGAGGATCTTGCCCTCCAGGGTGTCGGCCAGCGTCTCCATGGCAAGGTCGCGGGTCTGATCCTTCCCCGCAGCGCGCTTCTTCTGATATTCGCGCGCCTTGATCCAGGTCTGGCGGTTGACCGCCATGTTGCCCATGCGGGTGGAAGGCTCGCGGCCCTTCGCTCCATAGACGCGCTTGGGGTTTTCGCCGCACGCCATCTTGAGGCCCTGCGGCGCGCCGGGGAACTTCATGCCCTGCATGGTGCGGGCGGGGACGTTCTTGAGCGTCACGCTGCGCCCGCCGAAAAGGTTGGCGGAACCCGGCAGGATCTGGAGCGTGGTGACGCCGCCATTGGCGAGCGCGCGGGTGAAGCCGGCGTCCTGCGGCCAGATGCTGTGCTCGGCCCAGACGTGCGGTGTGACAGGCGAGGTCGCTTCGTTGCCGTCCGACAGCGCCTCCACGCCCGGCGAAGGATAGTCGCCCAGATGGCTGTGGATGTCGATGACGCCGGGGGTAACATATTTGCCCTGCGCGTCGATTACCAGCACATCGGCGGGGATCGGCGTGTCGGGGCCGCCGATCGCCGTCACCTTGCCGTCCGAGAGGAAGACAGTGCCATTGTCGATGCGGCCGCCTTCGCCGTCGAAGATGGTCGCGCCGCGCAGCACGGTGGGGCGGCCCGGATAGGGCTTGTAGGTGGAGGGATAGGGATTTTCCGGCTCGGCGGACGAGCCTTGCGAAGGCGGCGTTTCCTTTTCCTTCTTAGCCGCCAGCGGGGTCGCGGCGCTCGCCAGCAACGCCGCCATCAGCAGCATCAAGCCCCTGTTGCCCCCTGTCATGCCTTTTCCTCCAATCCGATGCTGTCCAGATGCATCATGCGCGTGACGAAGGGTGACAGCAGCAGCACCACGCCCCCGACTATGACCGAGAACCATCCTATTTGCGTATAGACGTCAAGGACTTGAGTGACATTTCCCGCCTCCCCGCTGCCGGTGGCGCGCGCGATGAGGCCGGCGATGAAGTTGCCCGCCGCCATGGCGAGGAACCAGGTGCCCATGACGAGGCCGACCATCGACGACACCGACAGCCGCGTCATGGCGGACAGGCCCACCGGCGAGAAGCAGAGTTCGGCCATGGTGTGGAACAGGTAGATGAGGAAGACGAAGATGACGGGCGTGAGGCTTTGCCCCGCCATGGCCGCACCCGCGACGAGGATCAGGAAGCCCGCGCCGCACAGGATGAGGCCGATGCCGAACTTGGCCGGCGAGGACGGTTCCAGCCGTCGCTTGTCGAGAATCGTCCAGAGCACGGCGAAGAGCGGCGCGAGCAGGATGATGAAGATGGAATTGACCGACTGGAACAGCGAAGCTGGGACTTCCCAGCCTAAGATGGATCGGTCCACATTGCGGTCGGTGAAGATGTTGAGCGACGAGCCCGTCTGCTCGAACAGGCCCCAGAAGAGCGGATTGAGCGCGATCAGGAACAGCGCGGCGAACATGCGGTCGCGATCGACGCGGGGCAGCGTCATCACGCTGCGCCAGACGATGTAGAGGATCGTGAGGGCCGAGAAGATGAGCAGCGCATAGCCCAGCAGTTCGGCATAGCGGATCACGCCCCAGATTGCGACGACGCCGAGCGCCGCGCCGAGATAGATGGTCCATTCGCGATTGAGGCCGGCTGCGGTGCGCTGGCGCAGTTGCTGCGGTGCCGGCGGCTCGCCCTTGCCCAGCAGCCAGGGTTTGAGCCACACGAAGCCGGCAAGGCCAAGCAGCATGCCGACGCCGGCCGCGCCGAAGCCCCAGCTCCAGCCCCACAGTTCGCCCAGCAGGCCGCAGACGATCGGGCCCAGCATCCCGCCCATGTTGATGCCCATATAGAAGATCGAATAGGCCGGGTCGCGGCGATGATCGTCACGGGGGTAGAGCTCGCCCACCAGCACGGAGACGTTGGCCTTCAGGAAGCCGGTGCCCACGATGATGCTGGCGAGCGCGAGGTAGAAGCCGTTGAGGAAGAAGGGCTGCTGCCCCCCTGGCCCCTCGGTGATCGCGATCAGGAAATGGCCGATGGCGATGAACACGCCGCCCGCCGTCACCGCCTTGCGCGGGCCGAGGAAACGATCGGCCAGATAACCGCCGATCACCGGCGTGATGTACACCAGCGAAGTGTAGGCCCCGTAGAGGAGGTAGGCCTTGTCCTCGCCGAACAGGAAATGCTTGGTCAGGTAGAAGATCAGGATCGCGCGCATCCCGTAATAGGAGAAACGCTCCCACATTTCCGCGAAGAAGAGCAGATACAGCCCGCGCGGGTGGCCGAGCCAGGTCTTGCCCTGCCCGGCCGCCATCATGTCCGAAGATGCCATTAGGCGCCCTTTTTATAATGCCTGTCCGGCCTGCCATGCCCGGCGGCCGTGCGATGGGGCGCAGCGTAGAGCCGATAGGTTCATCCTGTCAAAAGGGCAGCCTGCCCTTGCGTCTAAGCGACGTGAACGCCATGTGTCGCGACCATGTTCAACGACCGCACCACCCCCCTCTCCCTCCTCCAAACGCGCCGGTCGGGCAAGCCCCGCGACCTGATCGCGCCCGGCCCCGACGACGCCCAGTTGCGGCAGATATTGGAAGTGGCGCTGCGCACGCCCGATCATGGGAAGCTGGCGCCATGGCGGTTCGTGATCGTGCCGCAGGACAGGCGCGCCGCTTTGGCCGACCTGCTCGAGGCGGCCTATCGCCGGGAGAAGCCGGACGCCGGGCGGCTGGAGATCGAAGCGATGCACCAGTTCGCGCATCAGGCCCCGACGCTGGTCGTGGCGCTTTCCGCGCCCGTTTCCGGCAGCAAGATCCCGCTGTGGGAACAGCAATTGTCCGTGGGCGCGGCGATCATGAACCTGCTGAACGCGACCCACGCGCTGGGGTTCGCGGGCGGATGGCTGACCGGCTGGCCCAGCTATAATGAGGATGTTCGCGCTGCATTCGGCAAGGACGGCGAGACGATTGCGGGGTTCGTCTTCATCGGCACGCCCGGCCGGCCGCAGGAAGAGCGACCCCGGCCAGATTATGATGCTATAGTATCGACTTGGGACAGATAATTACTCGGACAAAAGTCAAAGCGCAATTTTACAACTTGACCTGACTCGCTGTGTTATGGCACTGCTGCACTATGGCCGAAGACTCCAAACCTGTCTATCTCCGCCTGCGGGAGATCATTGCCGCATCCATCCTTGACGGAGAATTTGCCGATGGCGAGTTGCTGCCGTCGGTGCGGGCGTTCGCGGCGGCGCAAGGCGCAAATCCGCTGACCGTCGCCAAGGCCTATCAGAGTTTTCAGGACGATGGGCTTGTCGTGGTGAAGCGCGGCGTCGGCATGTTCGTGGCGGACGGCGCGACGCGGCGGCTGCGCGAGGCGGAACGGGAACGGTTCCTGGAGGCGGTATGGCCTCCGGTGGCGGCGCAGATGCGCCGGCTGGGCCTGCGGATCGCCGATCTGGACATGGCAAAGGCCTGATTGAATTTTTTTAGAGGTGGGCGAGCGCGTCCTGCGCCTCTTGCCGACCCTCAAACCCGGCGACCGCCATTGCGCGGCCAAGCGCAAGCCGTGCCTGAGCCTTGTCGCCGGCTGCGGCATAGGCCTGCCCCAGATGCAGTTGGAAGGCGGGCGCTTGCGGGGCGAGCGCGACCGCCTTTTCAAGCAGATCAAGCGTTGCCGGCCCTTTCTCTCCACGCCGCAGCATCACCCATCCCAGCATGTCCGCCGTCACCGGATTGCCGGGCATCAGGCGATAGGCATGGGCGGCATAGGCGCGCGCGGCGGTGCCGTCGCCGCTTTCCATCGCCGCGCGGGCGAGGTCCGCCATTAGTAACGCGTCGTTGTCCCCGATCCGGGCGCGCGCCGCCAGCAGCAGGCGGAGGGCCGAGCGCCAGTCGGCGCGCGATGCGGCTTCCGAAGCGGCCAGGCGCAGCGCATCGGGATCGCTCGGGTTCTGGCCGAGATAGAGCCGCACGACCTGCGCGGCTCGGGCGGCATCGCCGGCACGGCTCCAGGCTGCGGCTAGCCGGAGGGCGGCGGCGCGGTCGAAGCGGAGATTGGCGGCGGCTTCATAAGCGCGCGCTGCTTCAACCGGACGGCCGGCGGCGTCGAGCACGTCGCCCAGCACCAGCCAGGCATCGGGTGCGCCGGGATTGGCCTGTTGCAGCAGTTGCGCGCGGGTCAGCGCTTCCCCAAGGCGGTCGGTGCCGAGCAAAGCGCGGATATAGGGGATATTGTCGGCGGCGGTCGCCGCGCCCGCTGGCGGGGTTTGCGCCAGCGCGGCGTCGCGGGGACTGGCGATTGCGTCGGTGGCAGCGCGCAGGGGGAAGCTGGCGCGAGCGAGCATGTCTGCAGCCATGAGCGGATCGTCCAGCGCTTCCTGCGTGCGGGCGGCAAGCGTCAGCACATAAGGATCGGCGTCCCTCTGCGCGACCAGCGGCGCGAGCGTGGTGGCTGCGCTGGCGGCGTCCCCGGCCAGAAGATAGGCGCGGCCGAGCAGGATACGGGCGCGGGCGTTGTCCGGCTGGGTATCGACAAGCGGCGCCAGAACCTCGACCGCGAGCAGCGCGTTGCCGCCCTCCATCTGGAGGATGCCGCGCAGCAGGCGCGTGGCCGGCTCGCCGTCCAGCCGTCCCCCGGTGCGATCGAGCAGGCGGCGGGCAAGATCGTCATTTCCGGCGCGCGCGGCGATCACCGCCTGAAGCATCCAGGCGCGTGGATTGGAGGGATCGAGCGCCAGGATGCGGCGGCTGAGGGCCAGCGCCCTGCTCGCCTGCCCGGCATCGGCCAAAGTGGCGGCGTACTGTTCCAGCGTCGGGACCGAGTCCGTGTCGGCGGAAAGCGCCCGGTCGAACCAGGGCAACGCGGCGGTCAGGCCATATTGGGCGCGAGTTAGTTCGCCGCGCAACGACAGCGATTTGGCGTCGTCTGGCGCGAGTGCGACGGCGCGATCCGCCGCCTGGATGGCTCCGGCCTGATCCCCCGTCGCCCTATACAGACGGCCGAGATCGACCCAGTTTTCCGCGTCCCGAGGGGCGGCGGCCAGCGCCTGGCGCAGCGCCGCCTGCGCGCCGTCCATGTCGCCCAGCGCCAGCAGAGCGCGGGCGGCGACGCGGTTGGCGTGGACCCTGGAGGCCGGCGCGACATCGTCGGCGCGGGCTTCGTTCAATGCGCCTTTCGCATCGCCCTGAAGCAGGAGCGCCTGCGCCATGACGGCGCGGGTGAGGCCAGCGGGCTGGCCGAGCGCGCGGGCGCGCTCCGCTTCCGCCTGCGCACCGGGACCGTCGCCCAGTTCGACAAGGGCGCGGGCCTGTGCGGCGCGCGCCTCCGCGTTGCGGGAGGCACCCTTGATGGCGTTCATCAATTCCACGCGCGCGGTGCGGGCGTCGCCCTTGTCCAGCGCGGCGAGGCCACGGGAAAGCGCGGCGCTGCCGTCCCGCTCGTGCGCGCGCCATTGCCACAGACCCGCGAGCGCGAGGAGCAATACCGCGACACCGGCGATCAGGAAGAGGCGGGAGCGGCGCATGGATCAGCCCTGCATCTGATACTGTTTGAGCAGGTCGTAGAGCGTAGGCCGGCTGATCCCCAGCATCTTCGCCGCGCCCGAGATGTTGCCGTCCGTGCGGGCGATGGCGCGGCGGATGGCCCGGCGGTCGGCCATTTCGCGCGCGGCCTTGAGGTTCACCGCCTCCCCGCCGTCGATCCGGTCCTCGTCCAGATCGAGATCGGCGGCCGTGACCAGCTTTCCGTCCGCCATGATGACCGCGCGCTTCATGCGGTTTTCCAGCTCGCGGACATTGCCGGGCCAGGCCCAGGCGTCGAGCGCGGCGAGCGCGTCGGGCGCGAAACCCTTAACCTGCGGATTCATGTCGCGCGCGAAGCGAGTCAGGAAATGGCGGGCCAGCAGCGCGGGGTCGCCCGGACGGTCTTTCAGCGCGGGGACGCGCACCACGATTTCAGCCAGGCGATAATAGAGATCCTCGCGGAAGCTGCCTCCCACGATCATCGCGTCGAGATCCTGGTGGGTGGCGCAGACCATGCGGGTGTCCACCGCGACGGGCTCGCTTCCGCCGACGCGCTCGATCGTCCGGTCTTGCAGGAACCGCAGCAGCTTGACCTGAAGCGCGAGCGGGATTTCGCCCACCTCGTCCAGAAAGAGCGTGCCGCCCTGCGCCTGCTCGATCTTGCCGGGCGTCGTCCTGGCCGCGCCGGCGACGGCCCCCTCCTCATAGCCGAACAGTTCGGATTCCAGCAGGTTTTCGGGGATGGCGGCGCAATTGATCGCGACGAAGGGGCCGTCGCGTCGCGGGCTGGCGTCGTGCAGGCCCTGCGCCAGCAATGCCTTGCCGGTGCCGCTCGCGCCCAGCAGCAGGACGGAGACGTTGGCGCTTGCCACCCGCTCTACGGTGCGGGCGACCTTCATCATCTCGGGCGCGCTGGTGATGAGCCGGCCGAGCACACGCCCGTCCTCCGGCGCGGTTTCGGCAAGGCGGGCATTTTCCCGCTCCAGCGCATGGACGTGGAAGGCGCGGCGCACGATGAGGCCGAGTTCGTCGATGTCGACGGGCTTCTGATAGAAGTCATAGGCGCCGCCCGCGATGGCATCGAGCGCGCTTTCGCGCGCGCCATGGCCCGACGCGACGATCACCTTCGTATCGGGCTTGATCCGCAATATCTCCGCCAGCGTGGCGAAGCCTTCGCTGGTGCCGTCGCGATCGGGCGGCAGGCCGAGGTCCAGCGTGACGACATCGGGCGCCTCCGCACGCAGCATCTCGATCGCTTCCTCGCGGTCGCCGGCGATGAAGAGCCGATAATCCTCATAGGCCCAGCGCAATTGCCGCTGGAGGCCCGGATCATCCTCGACGATCAGCAATTTTGGGCGGGTATCGCTCATCAGGCGGCCTTTTCCTGTCGGGTCTGCTGGGGCGCGAGGGGCAGGCGCAGGGTGAAGCGGCTGCCCGCACCCGGCTGGCTTTCGACCGTCAGGCTGCCGCCCAGGGCTTGCGCCAGGCTGCGCGCCTCGAACGCGCCGAGACCGAACCCTCCGGCCTTGCTGGAGGAGAAGGGCTTGAACAACTCGCGGCGGACATAGTCGGCGCTCATGCCGCAGCCATGATCGACGATGTCGAGCAGGACGTGGGTCGCATCGGTCGACAGGCGCAGTTCGACCATGCTGTCGGGCTTGCTGGCTTCGATGGCGTTCTGAAGGAGGTGCGTCACGATCTGCTCGACGCGCGCGGGGTCGGCCATGGCGGGGGGCGCGTCGCCAGAGACGCGCAGAGGGTGCTGGCGGGCGCGGATATGGACGAGCCGGTCGAGCAGCGGGCGCAGGCCGAGCGGGCGCGGTTCTTCCGGCCGGGCCTTGTTATGCTGCGACAGGCGGGCGAGCATGTCGTTCATCCTGTCCACCGACTCCCGTAGCGTCAGCACCATGTCGGCGCGGAAATCGGGATTGTCGGCGTGCCGCTCGGCATTGCGGGACAGGAGCGACAGCTGGCTCACCAGATTCTTGATGTCATGGGCGATGAAGGCAAAGCGGCGGTTGAATTCGTCGAAGCGCTGCGCGTCGCCCAGCGCCTGCTGGCCGAGCGATTCGCTGATATAGGTCGCCGCCTGCCTGCCGGCCGCGCGCAGCATGTCGAAATCCTCCCAGTCGAGCCTGCGATCCACCGCCGGGGTGGCGAGCAGGACCGCGCCGATCAGCCGGTCATAATGGATGAGCGGCACCAGCGCCCAGGCGCGCGGCTCCGCGCGCATCCAGGCCGGCAGGTCGCGCGCATCGGACTCGTGCCGCGCGAGGGCGATGTCGATGATCCCGGCATGGCGTTCGATCCGCCCGGCAGCGTCGGCGGAGACAGGCTCCACCCCCGAAGACGCGTCAGTCCAGTTCCAGTGGGTTTCAAGCGAGAGCGCGCCGCTATCGTCGCGCAGCAGCAGCAAGGCGGCCGGGCTGTCGGTGATGTCGGCCACCGCCCTTGCCACGCGCTCGCCAAGCGGCGCTGCGTCCTGACCCGGCCGGCCGATCGTGTCGATGAAGCGCATCCATTCGGTCCGGTAGTCGTAGCGATGCTGGAAGAAATGTTTCGCCACCTGCACCTTCCAGAAGGCGCGCAGGGCGGGCGTCGGCAGCAGCACCAGGGCGGTGACGGCGGTGAAGAAGACGGCGCCGATCTCGATCGTCCGGGCATAGGGTCCGGCGACCAGTTCTATGAGGACCGCGAGCGCCAACAGCACCAGAATATAAAGCCCGGCCGCGGCGGCGGACAGCGACTGGAAGGCGATGGAGTGCGACAGCTGCAACCGGCCGCTCATGCCCCGGCGCAGACCGATCGCGATCACCGGCACCATCAGCGCCGCCATCAGCCCGCGCAGCGCATAAAGCGCGCCCACCCGCTCGGGGGCCAGATGGACGAATGCGTAAAGGATGAGGTCGTAGGTCCACATCGCCGCCAGCGCGCCAAGCAGCAGCGACGCGCCACCCCGCTCGCGCGAAGGCCAGGCGGCGTAGAGATGATGGACCAGCAGGAGACCGCCGATCGCGGTCATCATGTGCAGGATCACCGAACAGGTGACGAGCGCGGCTTGCAATTCCAAATGGGGGGGGAGTTGAAGCCAGCAGAGGTCGATAATGGTCTGCACCAGCAACAGTCCCGCGACCGCAGCATAGACGGCGGCAATCCCGCCCATCGACCCCGCCCGCCCCGCCGGTCCGCGGCGCAGCATGACGAACAGCGCCAGCAGCCACGCGGCGTTCCGGACATTTTCCACGATGCCCGACAGCGATTTGGAAACGCCGCCGAAGGAAATGTAGAGCGCCCAGCAGGAGGTCATCAACAAGGCAGCGGCGATGAGGCGCGGTTCGGGCGTTTCGTCCCTGCGGCGCAAAAGGAAGATGCCGAGCGCGGCGAACAGCACCGCTGCGAGCGCATGGCCCCAGTCACCGACAAATTGGAGAAGCGCGCCCATCGGCTAACCGCTCCTTACCGCGCGCCGTCGGACCAGAGGATGACCCGCAACGTCTGAATGAGGATCAGCAGGTCGAGGAAGGGCGTGTGGTTCTTCGCGTAATAGAGGTCATATTCCAGCTTGTGCCGGGCATCCTCTATCGACGCGCCATAGGGATAGTTGATCTGCGCCCAGCCGGTGATGCCGGGTTTCACCATGTGCCGTTCGGCATAGTAACGCAGATGCTGTTCCAGATCCTCGACGAACTGACGGCGTTCGGGACGCGGGCCGACGAAGCTCATCTCGCCCTTCAGCACGGTCCATGTCTGCGGCAGTTCATCGACGCGCAGCTTGCGCAGCCAATAGCCGAGGCGGGTGATGCGCGGGTCGTCCTTTTCGGCCCAGACCGCCTGGCCGGACACTTCCGCATCCTGCCGCATGGTGCGCAGCTTCACGATCCAGAATTCCTGACCATAGAGGCCGACGCGCTGCTGGCGGTAGAAGGCCGGCCCCTTGCTGTCGAGCTTCACCAGGAGCGCCGCGATGAGGATGACCGGGCCAGTCAGCAGCAGCAGGATCGAGCTGGCGACGATGTCGAACAACCGTTTGGCCATGCTGGACAGGCGGCGGCCGGCGGAGAAACCGTCCGAGAAGATGAGCCAGCTGGGATTGACGCTGGCCAGGTCCACGCGCCCTGTTTCGCGCTCCAGGAACGTGGAGAGGTCGTTCACATGGACGCCGGTGGTCTTGATGCGCAGCAGGTCCGCCATCGGGATGGCGTTGCGCCGTTCCTCGAGAGCGAGCACGACTTCGCTGGCGTTCAGGCGGACGACGAAATCCGAAAGGTTGAAGATGGCATTGCGGTTGATCGCCTCCGGGATCACCTGCGCGCCGTCATTCATGGCGATGAAGCCGACGACGAGGAAGCCCGCGCCGCGTTTCTGTTCCAGTTCCTTGATGCGATTGGCGCGGTTGCCCGCGCCCAGCACGACCAGCCGCCGCTTGAACGCCTCGCCGCCCAGCATGGAACCGAGCAGCAGCCGGATCGCGACGAGCAGGACGAGCGACAGGCCCATGGCGTAGAGCGAATTGGACCGCCACAATGTCATGCCGGGAAGCAGGAAATACAGCACCGACAGGAAGATGACGCCAAGCGACACCGCCACCAGCAGCCGGGCGAAGGCGAAGCGAATCGACTGGAGCGATTGGGGGCTGTAGACGCCGACGGCGATCATGGCTGTCTGCACCGCGGCAGCGAAGCTGAACAGAGGACCAAGCCGCGTCACGATATGATCGACGTCCATGCCGATCTGATGCGCGCGCAGCAGCCAGCCGCCCTCCGCCGCGCCAAGCAGGATGACGAGATCGAGCAGCCCCAGCAGCAGCACCGCGTGCGGCACATAATGTTTGAACAACCTGATCATCGTCACGCACCCTGCCGGCAGCCGGAACGGCGCCCTTCAACGATGCCGGATACGCCTTACAACGGGTGTAAGATAATCCGACACAGGATGCACCGTGCCGGAAAATAACGAAGAAATGTTAAATGCCCCGCCGACGCTGGCGGAATCATGTCGATTTGAGGGCGCCCCCCCCCAGCGCTGTTTCAATCCGTGCGCCGCAAATTTTTTGCCGCGTTTCCGGAAGCGTCTCCCATGGCGCTGGCGGCCCGATCCACCGACGCCGCGGCATGGGTCATCACGTCCGCGCCGCGATCGCGCCGATCCTTGGTGAGGTAGAAAAAGGCGACCGCGACCAGCAGCGCCAAGGCGATGAGGGCGAACACCACGCCGTTTTCCCCGGCTGGTCCCGAAGTCGCCCGCACCGGTCGCTCTGGTCAGCGGCCTGCCGGTCATGCCTGTCGGCATCATGCCGCATCACCTGTCTCCCAATCATCGGAAACGGGTGAGAAGGCAGGAACGTTCCGGTCAGTCGTCCGCCGGAAGGCTGCGGCCCCGGCTCAGCCGGTCGACATCGTCCATGATTTCGTCCAGCACCGCGGTTTCGGTGGTTTCCTGGCTGCGGCGGCTCGGCAGATCGCCATTTTCCAGTATCTGTTCCAGCGCCGAGCGGCCACGGGCGACCCGGCTCTTGATCGTGCCCACGGCCACGCCGCAAATCTCGGCCGCCTCTTCATAGGCAAAACCGCCGGCGCCGACGAGGATCAGCGCCTCCCGCTGCGGTTGCGGCAGTTGGAGCAGGGCGCGCTGCATGTCCGACAGTTCGACATGCTTGTCCTGGCCCGCAGGCGCGGCGAGGATGCGATCTGCGGTCAGATCGTCCCAGTCGCCACGGAAGCGCGAGCGGCGCATCTGCGACAGATAATGGTTGCGCAGGATGATGAATGTCCAGGCGCGCATATTGGTGCCTGCCTGGAAACGGCTACGCGCCGCCCACGCCTTCAACAGCGTTTCCTGTACCAGATCGTCGGCGAGGTCGCGATTGCCCGACAGCGAGCGGCCGAAGGCGCGAAGATGCGGGATGACCGCCGCCAACTCCCGCTTGAAATCGGCATCGGACAGCTGCGCGCGTTCCTCCACGACTTCAACGATTTCGGAGCCGCCCGCCTCTTCATCCATCGCAACGTCCCCCGTGCCGGCAACCGTCCTGTCCACATGAACCGACATCGTCAAAGTCATATGCGCGTCCGTCCCCTAAACCCATCATTAATGCCGATACCGATTCCGCAAGGCGACCTATCGCCAGATCACCAGCAGCATCGCAATGACGGCGAGCGCCAGCGAAATGCCGAGCACATAGCGGACGACATGCGGCGTCGAGCCGGACCTCGCCTGGTCGGTGGCGATATGCTTTTCCTGATCCGCCATGGCGCATCTCCCGATCGTTACGCATCATTAACGCGGCGCACGAAGGGCGGTTCCCCATAAACTCGTGCCTGCCCGAACTCAGCCTAACTGAACTCAGGCGGGCGCGGTGGCCTCGTCAAAGAAGAGCGCCTGAGAGATGGCAGCCTTGACCGTCGACCGCTGGAACGGCTTGGTGATGAGGAAGGTGGGTTCGGGACGCTCGCCGGTCAGCAGCCTTTCCGGGAAGGCAGTAATGAAAATGACCGGCACCGAAAATTCGGACAGGATGTCCTTGACCGCGTCGATCCCGCTGCTGTCGTCCGCCAGCTGGATATCGGCAAGCACCAGGCCCGGCCGATCGGCCATGGCTTCGCGCACGGCGTCCTCGCGCGTTACGGCGATGGCGGTGACATCATGGCCGAGGTCGCGGACGATGGTTTCGATGTCCATCGCGATGATCGGTTCGTCCTCGATGATCAGCACCTTGGCGCGGGTCTGGGCCTCAATCTCGCCCAGAGCCTCTTCGACCAGGGCGTCGACCTCAGTCGTTTCCATGTCGATGAGATAGGACACGTCGTCCACCGTGAAGCCTTCGAGCGCGGTGAGCAGCAGCGCCTGGCGCGGCAGCGGCGTCAGGCGGGCAAGGCGGGCCTGCGCGATCGCTTCCCGGCTGCCGCCGGGCGAGACCGGCACGTCCTCCAGATGCGACGACGACCAGATGGCGTGAAAGGTCTTGTAGAGGCCGAGCCGCGGATCGACATCGGTCGGAAATTCCTCCGGCGCCGCGACGATGGCTTCCAAAGCCGCGCGGACATAGGCGTCGCCATGCGCCTGGCTTCCCGTAAGGGCGCGCGCATAGCGGCGCAGGAACGGAAGATGGGGGTGCAGTTGCTGTCCAAGCGACATCGTCAAATCGTCTCCTTGCCCAGTCGGGCGTTCACATCCCGAAGCATCGGCGTCAGCAGGAAGGATGGAATGTCCATGCCGCAATGGCAAGCCCCCGTCCCCCCTTTCGCCGGCCCCCGTCACGCCGGGGATCGGGCAGCGTAAAAAATGCTTCGATGGCCGGAACCAACAAAGTCCGGATTTGTTTCGCTTCCACATGGTTTTTTTGCCGGGACGGCGACTTTGTGGGCCATGCGTCCGCAGATATCGCCGGCTTCGGAATTGACGTCATGATAGAAAGCCGCAAATACAGGGCTTGCTTGCATGACACAGGCTTGCAGAGGGGCTGATTTTGGTTTCTTCAATGACGGAGCGGGGCACGTCCGACAGCGGCGAGGATGGCGCATCGACGCCTTCCGAAACCTTGACGAAGACGCGCGCCAGGACCGCTTCCGCCTCGGCCAAAAAGCGCAGTCGGGGCAAGGAGGAAGGCCATGTGTCGCAAGCCCTGCGCACCGTCTATCAGCGCGCGATAGACGAGGATATTCCGTCTGAAATGCTGGACCTGCTGAAGAAGCTGGACTGAGACGCTCATGAGCGGAGGCAGTTCACCTCCGGCGTCGGGGGCCGTCCGGCGCCTTCCCGACTATTTCCGCTCCACCGGCGTCAAGATGTTCCTCATCCTGACCCTGGCCCTCCTGCCCCTGGGCCTCATCGCCCTGATCGCGTCGCTTCAGGCGATCCGCAGCGCCGACCTTGAGAAGGAGGCGCTGCTGCGCGTCGCGGTGACACAGAGCGCGCGCAAGCTGACCGCCGATCTCCAGTCCGACAGGACCGCCCTGCAGCTGACGGTCAACGCCTTCGCGCACAATGAAGTTGATCCGGGCATGTGCCGGCGGCTGGGGTTTTTCCTGACCGCGAACGAAGACAGCGACGGACGCTTCTACATCTATGATCGCAACGGCCGCAGGCTGTGCGGTTCTGCAGCACCGGAGCCTGCCGGGCTGGCCGCCGGCCAGCGGTTCGACAGGGAACAGGTGCTGCTGCTGCCGCAATCGCAGCATCTGGTCAGTCGTGTTCGGAGCGATGACGGACGGATGGTGGCGCTCAGCTATTATTCGCGCGCGCATCTGGAAAGCGCGGCCGATCCGGCGACGGCGATCCAGAACAGGCAACTTGTGCTGCATCAGGGTGAGAGGCAGCTGGTCGTCAGCCGCCCGGGCTCCGTGTTCCCCGGCCAAAGCAGCAGCCTGTCGGCGCGGCTGGACCCTGCCGACATCATCCTGACAATGACGGTGCGCGAGCCGCCCGCGACCGTGGCTCGGCTGCTGTCCCTGTTCCTGCCGCTGCTCATGTGGTTCGCCGCCGCCGCCATCGGCTGGTTCGTCGTCAACCGGCTGCTGATTCGCCCGCTCGTCATCCTGCGGCGCGTGGTCGCGGCCTACGAGCCAGGGGAAGTGCTGGAGCCGATGCAGCGGGTCCGCACGCCCGCGCAGGAGATCATCGCGCTTGGCGACACGTTCCGCGAGATCAGCGAGGATGTCGCCACCCATGAGGCGGAGATGGCCGAGGGGCTGGAGACGCAGCGCAAATTGACGCGCGAGGTGCATCACCGGGTCAAGAACAACCTTCAGATCATCTCCAGCCTGATCAGCCTGCACGCCCGGTCGGCGCATGAGCCCGAAGCGGTGGAGGCCTATGCGTCGATCCAGCGCCGGGTCGATGCGCTGTCCGTCGTCCACCGCAATCATTTCGCCGAGCTTGAGGAAAATCGCGGCGTTGGGGTGCGGGCGCTGATCAGCGAACTGTCCGCCAGCCTGCGTGGCACCGCGCCGGCCGCCGCGCGCCGCTTCGCCATCCAGATCGAAAGCGACAATCTGAACATCAGCCAGGATGTCGCTGTGCCGATCGCCTTCCTCATCACCGAACTGGTCGAGCTGGCGATGATGCTGGCGCCGCTGGGATCGATGCACATCGCCGTGCAGGAAGAAGCGGAAGGGACCAACCGCGCGCAACTGATCATGCGGTCGCGCGGGCTGGTGGAATCGGAGGCGATGAGCGCGCACCTGAACGACCGATATGGCCGGGTGCTGACGGGATTGTCGCGGCAACTGCGCGCCCCGCTCGTCCATGACGGCGAAGCGGGCAGCTACGCCATCGCCATCAGCGTGCTGCCCTGAGCCGTCAGACCCGCTGATAGTCGCGGCGGAAATCGGCGGCGAAGATCGCCAGCCTGCCCGCCGCGATGCTGTCGCGCAGGCCCTGCATCAGTTCCTGGTAGAAGTGGATATTGTGCTGCGTCATCAGCATGGCGCCCAGCATTTCCCCTGCCTTCACCAGATGATGCAGATAGGCGCGGCTCCATGTGGCGCAGACCGGGCAGCCACAGCGCGGGTCGAGCGGCCCCTGATCCTCGTTGAACTTAGCGTTGCGGATGTTGAGCGGCCCCGCCCAGGTGAAGGCCTGGCCATTGCGGCCGGAACGGGTGGGCAGGACGCAGTCGAACATGTCGATGCCGCGCTCGACCGCGCCGACGATATCGTCGGGCTTGCCGACGCCCATCAGGTAGCGGGGCCTGTCCCCAGGCAGCATATCAGGGGCGAAGTCCAGCGTGGCGAACATCGCCTCCTGCCCCTCTCCCACCGCAAGCCCGCCCACGGCATAGCCGTCGAAACCGATGTCGATCAGTTGCTCGGCCGAAGCGCGACGCAGCCCTTCGTCAAGCGATCCCTGCTGGATCCCGAACAGGGCGGCGCGCTCCGCATGATCGCCGCCGGCATCGAAGCCGTCGCGCGAACGCCGCGCCCAGCGCATCGACCGTTCCATCGACTTGGCGGCTTCGTCATGGGTGCAGCCATTCTTCGTGCATTCGTCGAAGGCCATGACGATGTCGCTGTCCAGTAGACGCTGGATTTCCATCGACCGTTCGGGCGTCAGCATATGTTTCGAGCCGTCGATATGGCTGGAAAAGGCGACGCCTTGCTCGCTCATCTTCGTAAGGGCGCTGAGGCTCATCACCTGATAGCCGCCGCTGTCGGTGAGGATCGGCCGGTCCCATCCCATGAAGCCATGGAGGCCGCCCAGACGTGCCATCCGCTCCGCGCCGGGACGGAGCATCAGATGATAGGTGTTGCCAAGGATGATGTCGGCGCCCGTGGCGCGCACTTCGGCCGGACGCATCGCCTTCACGGTGGCGGCGGTGCCAACAGGCATGAAGGCGGGCGTGCGGATGTCGCCGCGCCGCATCCGGATGACACCGGCGCGCGCCTTGCCGTCCGTCGCATCGATGGAAAAGGAAAAACGGGGTGCAATCATCCCGCGCCTCTAGGGGCGAACGGGCCTGGACACAAGGATCGGGCCCGTCAGCCCGCCCGTCTCACGCCGTCGAACAGGGCCATGGCATCGATGTTGAAGCCCTCTACCCGGCGGTAGGGGCCAACGAAGCGGAGGCAGTCGGCAGACAGCCGCAGGGGCCAGGGGGCACCAGTGGCATCGTGCAGGGCCAGGGTCACGGACGGCGAGGAGGAACGGATGTGGCGCATCACCCCATCGTAAATGGCGAAGGTTAACAAAGGCCTAGAGGCCGGGACGGGGAACCGCGCCGAAAGATTTTTGTGGCTTTGCGGTTACATCGGGGTCCATTTCCGCGCCATTCGACGAGTCTTCTATGCAACAGTTGCAATGAAAAATGGTTAATGCCCTGTCAATATATGGACGTTCGATTGCATCATGCCTGCAAGCCTGTTCACTTCATGATCAATAAAAAACGGGGACGCAGATGATTGATTCAGGCCGGTTTAGCCCGACCAGACACGATGCGGAGGACGCATCGGACGACCATTTTGCCGCGGCGGAGAACCTGCCGCCGCTAGCACGAGCGAAGGGCGACATAGGCCAGTCGGCCTTGTTCGACCTGGGCCAGATCGATGTCCGGTGGGATGCCGATGCGGCGACATTGTGGGCCTATATGGCCCCTACGCATCGTCCCAATTTCAGCATGACGATGCTGCGCGACGTCCAATATTGGTATGCGGAATCGAAGCGGCTGTTCGACGCGGGCGTGCTGCCGATCAAATATATGGTCGCGGGATCGCGTTTCCCCGGCGTCTTCAATCTGGGCGGCGACCTGGAACTGTTCGCCGGCTGCATCGAGCGCGGCGACCTGCCGGGACTGGTGCGCTATGGCCATGCCTGCATCGATGTGGTGCATCGCACCTGGCGCAACGCCGACATGCCTGTGATATCGGTCGCGCTGGCACAGGGCGACGCGCTGGGCGGCGGGTTCGAGGCGCTGCTCTGCTTCGACGTGGTGATCGCCGAACGCAGCGCGCGGTTCGGCCTGCCCGAAATGCTGTTCGGCCTGTTCCCGGGAATGGGTGCCTATTCCATCCTCAGCCGCAAGCTCGGCCGCCTGGCTGCCGAACGCATGATCCTGTCGGGCAAGGTCTACAGCGCCGAGGAGATGTACGACATGGGCATCGTCCACCGGCTGGTGGAGGATGGCGAGGGCGAGCAGGCGGTGCGGGACTATGTGACGGAGAACCGCCCGCATCATGCCGGCCATGTCGGCGTGTTCGAGGCGGGACGGCGGGTCGATCCGCTTCATTATGACGAGTTGAAGGACATTGTGGAGAATTGGGCGGCGTCCGCCCTGAAGACGGATCTACGCGACATCCGCATGATGCGGCGCCTGGCGTCGGCCCAGACACGGCTTGGCCGTTAAAAAGCGGCGTCAGCCGAAGCGGCGCGCCTGGATGAGCGTCGCCGCTTCGGCCTGGACATTGTGCCGTTCCTCCATCAGCGCGAGCAGCCGGTCCTGCGGTATGGGGCGGCTGAGGATGAAGCCCTGCAGGTTGGTGAAGCCGGCCTCTTGCGCATAGCGCAGCTGTTCCTCGGTCTCGATGCCTTCGGCCACGGTTTCGACGTACAGGGCGCGCGCCAGTTGGGAGACGGACTGAGCGATCACCCGATGGCGTGGATTGTCCGCGACGTCGCGCATGAAGCTCTGGTCGACCTTGATCGTGTCGAACTCGTGCGTGCGCAGCGAGCCGAGCGACGAATAGCCGGTGCCGAAATCGTCGAGCGCTAAACGCAAGCCGATCCGGCGCAATTCGTTGAGGATGAGGTGCGTGCGTCGGTCGTCCTCAAGGAAGATCGATTCGGTAACTTCCAGTTCAAGCCGCCGCGCCGCCAGGCCCGACGCCAGCAATGCGGAAATGACCGAGCGGGGTAACCCGTCGGCCTTGAGCAAAGCAGGGGAGATGTTGACGGCGAGCCGCACCGAGTCGGGCCATTGCATCGCGTCATGACAGGCCTTTCGCACCGCCCAATGCGTGATCGGTTCGATGAGCGCGGTGCTTTCCGCAATGGGGATGAATTCGCCCGGGGAAATCGGGCCGTGGACCGGATGGTTCCAGCGCATCAGCGCTTCGCACATCGCGATGCGTCCTGTCGCGCTGTCGAAGATCGGCTGATAATGCAGCTGGAGCTCGTCGTTCGCCAGAGCGGCACGCAGGCCGGTTTCCAGCTCGTAGGTGCGGTCTTGCTCCGCCCGCATACTCCAGTCGAAGGTGGTGAAGCGGTTGCGGCCGGCATGTTTGGACCGATAGAGCGCGAGGTCCGCATGCTGGAGCAGCTCGTCCCCGCCCTGCCCGTCTTCCGGCGCGACCGCGATGCCCATGGAGGCGGTGACGGTCAGCTGGTGGCTGCCGATCTCCATCGCGCCTTCGACCGCGCGCATGATGTCGGACGCGATCAGGCGCGCCTCGTCGCGATCCGCGTTCGGGCAGATGAGGACGAATTCGTCGCCGCCAAAGCGGGCGACATGGCCGCGCGGCCCCAGCACCACCTTCAGCCGCTCGGCCACGGCGCAAAGCAGCTGGTCGCCGATGATATGGCCCAGCGTGTCGTTGATTTCCTTGAACCGGTCGAGATCCATCCACAACACGGCCATCGGCGCGTCGTCGACGGTCCGGCGGTCGAAGAGGTCGCGCAGCCGCCGCTGCATCGCCATGCGGTTTTCGACGCCGGTCAGGCTGTCATAATGAGCGAGCCGTTCGAACTTGAGAGCGAGCTGCGACTTCTCATATTTGCCTTGATGGGCGTCGAGCACGATGCGGTGCGTGGTCCGCGTGATTTCCGCCATGGCGAAGATCATGAGGAAGCAAAGGATGCCAAGGATCACATAGCCAAGACCGCCGGCTACAATGAGGCCAAGCGCGGTCGGAAGGAGGGAGAAGCAGGTCTGCCCCACTGCGACCGGCACGCGGCCCGCATTCCGGCCCGAAATGCCGCCCGCATAGGAAGCAACCATGCCCACGGCCAGGACATGCAGCGTCGCGTCCTGCGTGAGCACAAGCGTCGCGAGCGATTGCAATCCGAGGAGCGCGGCGTAGATCCACGCGCCCAGTTCATAGGCGAGGCCCCAGATCGGACGGGCGGGCTTGTCCTGATGCGCGAGCGCGCGCTGGAAATAATAAGAGGATATAGACCGGCTGACGCCGACCAGCAGCACCAGGCAGGCGATGATGGTCATGGGAAGCGTCGCCGCCTGCCACGCGAGCACCGCGCTCAACGAACCGCCCGAGATCGCGCCGGCCAGCAGCGAGGCCGGCGAGGCGTAGAGCGCCTTCACAAGACCGTCGCGCACCTCCTCGCTTTGCTCGGAGAGCGGCGCGGCGCGCCGACGCAGAAGTCCTGCGGGCAGGAGGCGGAATGGTGGTGACACGTCTGCGGCATAATGCCGCCATAGCCTTTCCATTTGGTAAACCATTCCGAGCGCCCTGCAACGCGCCGGATGAAGCCCCCGCCGGTGCCGCCGGATGCAGGCGAAACAGGGTCAGCCCGGCTTCTTGCCCGGCCCGGTGGCCGCATCGACGCGGCCGAGATTCTTCATGCGCGACCAGAGATCGTCCGCCACCGGGACATTATTGGCGATGACTTCGGCGGGATCGACCGCTTCGGGAAAGCGGATGCCGCACACGCCGTCCAGCAGCCACATGATGCGCGCCTCCGCCTCGAACCGGCGAGCCTTGAGCATGATCCAGTCGCCGACCGCAAGCCCGCGATTGTCGTTGAGCATCGCGCCCCCGGCGGAAATGTCGCCGACGACGATGGGCCAGCTTTGTTCGCCCCGGATCAGTTCGGCCGAAAATTCGGTGGCGAACCGGGGATGACGACGCCGTTCGGGAAGGCCGGAACGATCTTGGCCGGAACGATCTTGGGCCGTCATCTGCGCACACTCCTCGATGCTTTCTGTCCGGTCCTGCGCACTGGCGAACTGTCGATGCCACGGAGCCGCACGCCGCCGGCAGCCAGCGCCCACCAGCAGATCAGCGGCTGGGCGAACAGGCGGGGAAAATGATAGAACCAGCCAAGACCCGTCCCCGTCGACAGATCCCTGACCGCATGGTTGATGTTCACCGGATAGACGCAAACGGCGTAGAGCGCCAGCATTACCCCGGCGAGCGCCCGCACGCGCGGAACGAACAGGCCGATGGCGCCCGCCAATTCCGCCATGCCCGTCAAGGCGATCACCAGAAAGGGCATCGGCACGCCGTGCGGCATCAGAGGCGCGAAAATGTCCGGCCGCCACAGGTGGAAGCCGCCCGCGACCAGAAAGACGGGCGCGATCGTGATCCGGGCGATGTCCGCGCCGTGAAGCCGCTGCACAAGCATCGCTTCTTATCCTCCCGGCACTGCCCATAGGCAAGCGGACGCGAAAAAAGGGCCGACGCATCGCTGCGCCGGCCCCGTTCTTATTCTGACGATAGTCGGCGGACTTAGAAGTCCATGCCGCCCATGCCGCCCATGCCGCCCGGCATCGCGGGAGCAGCCGACTTGTCTTCCGGCAGCTCGGCGATGGTGGCTTCGGTCGTGATCAGCAGACCGGCGACCGACGCGGCGTTCTGGAGCGCGGTGCGCACGACCTTGGTCGGGTCGATAACGCCGGCGGCGACCAGATTTTCGTAGGTGTCGGTCGACGCGTTGAAGCCGAACGAAGTGTCGGTCTGGTCGAGCAGCTTGCCCGAGACGACCGCGCCGTCATGGCCAGCGTTCGCCGCGATCTGACGCACCAGGGCGGTCAGCGACTTGCGGACGATGTCGATGCCGCGGGTCTGATCGTCGTTGACGCCGGTGACGCCTTCGAGAACCTTGGTCGCGTAGAGAAGGGCCGTGCCGCCACCGGGGACGATGCCTTCTTCAACAGCCGCGCGGGTTGCGTGCAGCGCGTCGTCGACGCGGTCCTTGCGCTCCTTCACCTCGACTTCGGTCGCACCGCCAACCTTGATGACGGCGACGCCGCCAGCCAGCTTGGCGAGACGCTCCTGGAGCTTCTCACGATCATAGTCGGACGTAGTAACTTCGATCTGCGCACGGATCTGCTCGGTGCGGCCCTTGATCGATTCGGCGTCGCCCGCGCCATCGACGATGGTGGTGTTGTCCTTGTCGATGGTGACGCGCTTGGCGGTGCCGAGCATGCCGAGCGTGACGTTTTCGAGCTTGATGCCGAGGTCTTCGCTGACGACTTCGCCCTTGGTGAGGACGGCGATGTCTTCCAGCATGGCCTTGCGACGGTCACCGAAGCCGGGCGCCTTGACGGCCGCGACCTTGAGGCCGCCGCGCAGCTTGTTGACGACCAGGGTCGCCAGCGCTTCGCCTTCGATGTCTTCCGCGATGATGAGCAGCGGACGGCCCGACTGCACGACCGCTTCCAGGATCGGCAGGATCGACTGAAGGTTGCTGAGCTTCTTCTCGTGGATCAGGATGTAGGGGTCAGCGAGTTCGACCTGCATCTTTTCCGGGTTGGTGATGAAGTAGGGCGACAGGTAGCCGCGGTCGAACTGCATGCCTTCCACGACGTCCAGCTCGAATTCGAGGCCCTTGGCTTCCTCGACGGTGATGACGCCTTCCTTGCCGACCTTTTCCATCGCTTCGGCGATCTTCTGACCGACTTCGACGTCGCCGTTGGCGGAGATGATGCCGACCTGGGCGACTTCGTTCGAGCCCGAAACAGGCTTCGAGCGCGACTTGATGTCTTCCACGACCTTGCCGACGGCGAGGTCGATGCCGCGCTTCAGGTCCATCGGGTTCATGCCGGCCGCGACCGACTTCATGCCTTCGCGCACGATCGCCTGGGCAAGAACAGTCGCGGTGGTGGTGCCGTCACCGGCGATGTCGTTGGTCTTCGAAGCGACTTCGCGGACCATCTGCGCGCCCATATTCTCGAACTTGTCCTTCAGTTCGATTTCCTTGGCGACGGAAACGCCGTCCTTGGTGATGCGGGGCGCGCCGAAGCTCTTGTCGATGACGACGTTGCGGCCCTTCGGCCCCAGGGTCACCTTGACCGCGTCGGCCAGGATGTCGACGCCGCGCAGGATGCGCTCACGAGCGTCACGCGAAAACTTTACGTCCTTCGCTGCCATGATCTTTACCTCTCTTGAGAATTGCGAAACTTGCGAAGTTCACACCGTTGCAGATGTTCGAAAATCGCGGAAAATAGGAAGTGACGTCCGGTTCGCAGCTTTACGCGACGATGCCCAAGATGTCCGATTCCTTCATGATGAGCAGGTCTTCGCCATCGACCTTCACCTCGGTGCCCGACCATTTGCCGAACAGGATGCGGTCGCCGGCCTTGACATCCAGCGGGGTCACCTTGCCATCTTCGGCCTTGCTGCCGGTGCCAACGGCGACGATTTCGCCTTCCTGCGGCTTTTCCTTGGCGGTGTCGGGGATGATGATGCCGCCAGCGGTCTTCTCTTCCGCTTCCACGCGGCGGACGAGAACACGGTCGTGCAACGGACGAAATGCCATGTTGAGTGCCTTTCCCTAGCTGTTTCGGGAGTGAATGAGCGGCCGGATCATCCCGCGCCGCCTGTCCTGCTCCCGATGAACTTTCCCTTGTTAGCACTCATTGAAGGAGAGTGCTAGCGGCGCGAATATGGCTGCGCAGGCGTGAGCGTCAAGATGGTTCTGTCACTTTTTTACGCCGCGCATCGCATCTGGCGAGCGCGGTGCGACGAAGCGGGCGAAGGGCCGGTCGCAACCCTTGTGCCGCCCTATCCCGCTTCCTACGTGCGCGCCATCGTTTCCCTGCTGAAAGGATCGTGCGTTGAGCGACACCCCCTATATTCCCCCTGCGGTCTGGACCTGGGACAAGGGCAGCGGCGGCGCGTTCGCAAACATCAACCGGCCGATCGCGGGGCCGACGCACGACAAGGCGCTTCCCGTGGGCAAGCATCCGCTCCAGCTTTATTCGCTCGCCACGCCCAACGGGCAGAAGGTCGGCATCCTGCTGGAGGAATTGCTGGCGGCGGGCGTGAGCCAAGCGGAATACGACGCCTGGCTGATCAAGATCGGCGATGGCGAGCAGTTTTCGAGCGGCTTCGTTGACATCAACCCCAACAGCAAGATCCCGGCGCTGGTCGACCATAGCGTGTCTCCCCCGCGTCGCGTGTTCGAATCGGGATCGATCCTGGTCTATCTGGCCGAGAAGTTCGGCAAGTTCCTGCCCGAGGATGGCCCGGCGCGCACGGAGACGCTGAATTGGCTGTTCTGGCAGATGGGGGCCGCGCCGATCCTGGGCGGCGGCTTCGGCCATTTCTTCGCCTACGCGCCCGAGAAATACGAATATCCGATCAACCGCTACGCGATGGAAGCGAAGCGGCAACTGGATGTGCTGGACCGGCATCTGGCGGATCACGAGTATATGGCGGGCGACGAGTATACGATCGCCGATATTGCGATCTGGCCCTGGTATGGTGGGGTCGTTCTGGGGCGGAGCTATCCGGGAGCCGATGTGTTTCTCGACGGGCCAAGTTACAAGAATCTCACGCGCTGGGCGCAGCAGATCGACGCACGGCCGGCGGTGAAACGCGGGCGGATCGTCAACAAGGCGAATGGACCGTTGGAAGAGCAGCTGCACGAGCGGCATGACGCCAGCGATTTCGACACGAAGACGCAGGACAAGCTGCAGGGGGCGGTCTAGCCCCTCTCCTCCGTGTGGGTTGTTACCCCGCCGCCTTGACGATCTCGGCCCAGGCGGCTTCGTCGATCACTTCGATGCCGAGCGCAGCGGCCTGCTTGAGCTTGCTGCCCGCGCCCGGCCCGGCGACGACCAGATCGGTCTTGGCGCTCACCGATCCAGCTGCCTTCGCGCCAAGGCGCTCCGCCTGCGCCTTCGCCTCGTCGCGGCTCATGGTTTCGAGCTTGCCGGTGAAGACGACCGTCTTCCCGGTGACGGCGCTGGCGGTGGTTTCGACGACATAGGGCGGCGGTGACACTTCCGAGAGGAGGTCGTCCCAGGCGGCTGCATTGTGCGGTTCGTGGAAGAAGTCGGCGAGCGCATGCCCGACCGCCGCGCCGACATTCTCGACGCCGATATGGTCGGCAATGGCCTTGTCGCGCTTGGGGATGCTGTCGAAAGGCTGGTTGCGCAGGGAGATGATCTCCTCCGCCAGCGTGCGGATCGCCAGGAGCGTGGCGTAGCGCTTGAGCAGGTCGCGCGCCGTCACCGCGCCGGTGTGCCGAATGCCGAGGCCGAAGAGCAGGCGGGCGGCGTCGGGCTGGCGCTTGGCCTCGATCGCAGCGAGGAGGTTGTCGACCGACTTCTCCTTCCACCCCTCGCGGCCGAGCAGGTCGGCGCGGTGCGCCTTGAGGCGGAAGATGTCGGCCGGTTCCGCGATCCAGCCGAGATCGAGAAATTCCTGGATGGTCTTTTCCCCCAGCCCTCCGATGTCGAGCGCGGCGCGGCTGACGAAATGACGCAGCCGCTCGAAGCGCTGGGCGGGGCAGATGAGGCCGCCGGTGCAGCGTATGTCCACCTCCCCTTCCTCGCGCACGGCTTCGGAGTGGCAGACCGGGCAATGGTCGGGAAAGAGGAAGGGATTGCGCGGTTCATCCCGCGTCAGGTTCTCGACGACCTGCGGGATGACGTCGCCGGCGCGCTGGACGACGATGCGGTCGCCGGGGCGGACGCCAAGGCGCGCGATCTCGTCGGCATTGTGGAGCGTGACGTTGGAGACGACGACCCCGCCCACCGTGACCGGGGTGAGCCGGCCTACGGGGGTGAGCTTGCCGGTGCGGCCGACCTGAATGTCGATGGCCTCCAGCGTTGTCTGCGCGCGTTCGGCGGGGAATTTGTGCGCGATGGCCCAGCGCGGGGCCTTGGCGACGAAGCCCAGGCGCTGCTGCCAGTCGAGCCGATCAACCTTGTAGACCACGCCGTCGATGTCAAAGGGCAGGTCGGCGCGGGCGGCTTCGATCGCGCGATAATGCGCGATGAGCGCTTCGAGGCTCTCCACGCGGGTGAGCATCTCGGAGACGGGGAGGCCCCAGCGTGCGATCGCCTGCATGACGCCCAGTTGCGTGTCGGCGGGCACGGCGCTGTGCGCGCCCCAGCCATGGGCAAGGAAGCGCAGCGGGCGGCTGGCGGTGACGGCGGCGTCCTTCTGCCGCAGCGATCCGGCGGCGGCGTTGCGCGGATTGGCGAACTGGCGTGCCTTTTCCGGGTCTTCGGCTTCGGCAAGGAGGCGGGCGTTCAAGGCGACGAAATCGGCCTTCGCCATATAGACCTCACCCCGTATTTCGAACAGGTCGGGCGCATTCGGACCAGCGAGCATGTCCGGGATGTCGGCGATGGTGCGGACGTTGGCAGTTACGTCCTCCCCCGTCGCGCCGTCCCCGCGCGTGGCGGCGAGGACGAGTTCGCCTTTTTCATAACGCAACGAACATGAAAGCCCGTCGATCTTCGGTTCGGCGGTGAGCGCAGCCGGCTCGGCGTCGGGGAGCGCGAGGAAGCGGCGGACGCGGGCGAGGAATTCGGCGATGTCCTCGTCCGAAAAGCCGTTGTCGAGGCTCATCATGCGGACGGCGTGGGGGACTTTTTTCAGCGTCGTGGTGGGGACCGCGCCGACCTGCGCGTTGGGCGAATCGGCGCGGATGAGGTGCGGGAAGGCGGCTTCGAGCGCGTTGTTCTCGCGGATCAGCGCGTCATAGTCCGCGTCGCTGATCTCCGGCGCGTCCTGATCGTGATAGAGGCGATTATGCCGCGCGACCTCCTTGGCCAGGCGCATCAGGCGGTTGGCGGCTTCGGCTTCGGTGAGGGTGGCGGGGTCGGTCATTTATTCAGGTGCTCAAACAAGGCGAGGAGGAAGAAGAATGTTACCAGTAATGCGCTGACGATCAGGTAGGCTATTAAAAGTGGTTTGAGAGGGCGGCGTTTCAGCATCCCTGCAAGGAAAAAGGGCAGGAACAGCACGCCCACCGTAACAGGGATCGAGAACAGGAACTGTGTCAACGTAAGTGGCATGAGTTACCTCCCTGATCCAAAAGCGTCGCTACCACCGCGCAAGGTGGATTATACCCCGGCTACCGGCCTCGTCTCGAAGCTGTGCGGGAAGCCGGCTATGATCGGGCGAGCCTTGGCTATAGCCGCGCGGACGGCGGGGAGTTTGAGGGACGCGGCGTGGCTGTCCTTGCTGTCCCACACTTCGGTGATCCAGATCGCGTCCGGATTGGACGTGTCGAGCGCGACCACATAGGAGAGGCAGCCGGGCATCGCACCGGTGGCTGCGGTCAGGATGGCGACGAGGTCGTCGCGTTTGCCCGGCGCGGCGAGCATCTGGCCGATGAGTCCGTAGCGGGGCTTCGCCTCCTGCGCGGCGGCGGGGATGGCGCTGGCGGCGAGCGTGGCGGCGGAGAGGCCGATTATGTCTCTACGGTTATGGGTCACTAACTGCTTTCCCGAACGGAGGTAGGAGTCAAACCCTCTCCAGCAAGCGTTCCGCCTGCGCCCTCGCCTCCGCCGTGATTTCCGCGCCGGAGAGCATCCGGGCGATTTCCTCGCGGCGTTCGGCGGCGTCAAGCGCGTGGACGCCGGTGCGCGTGACGGTGCCGTCGCTCGACTTGGCGATGAGGAGATGCCCCGCGCCGCGCGCCGCGACCTGCGGGCTGTGGGTGACGACCAGGATCTGGTTGCTTTCGGCGAGGCGGGAGAGGCGTTCGCCGATCGCGTCCGCGACCGCGCCGCCGACGCCCCGGTCGATCTCGTCGAAGATCAAAGTGTCCGCCCCGCCCCGCTCGGCCAGCGCGACCTTGAGCGCCAGGATGAAGCGGGACAGTTCGCCGCCGGATGCGATCTTCGCCAGCGGGGCGAAGGGCGCGCCGGGGTTGGTCGAGATTTCGAACTCGACCCGGTCCGTGCCCTGCGCGCTCCACTGGCCTTCGTCCAATGCGGCGACCACGGTGCGGAATCGGGCAGCGTCCAGCTTCAGCGGTGCGAGTTCGCCCGCGACGGCGGCGTCGAGGCGACCGGCGGCGAGTTGGCGCTCAGCGGACAGGGTCTGGGCAGCGGCTCGATAGGCGTCCGCCTTGACAGCGACATCCTTCTCCAGTGCGGCAAGATGCTCCTCCCCGCCTTCGATAGCGGCGAGCTTCGCCGCCATCTCGTCGCGCAGGGCGGCGAGGTCGTCGGGTGCGACCTGATGCTTGCGCGCGAGGCCGCGCAGGTCGAACAGCCGGGTTTCGATGGCGTCGAGCCGGGCGGGATCGAAGGACAGCGCCTCGGCCGCTTCGGCCAGGCGATCCTCCGCCTCGCCCGCTTCCACCACCGCCCTGTCGAGCGCTTCGAGCACGGCGGCGAGCGCCGCATCCTCCCCGGCGATGCGGTCGAGGCGGCGGGCAGCCTGCCGCAACTGGGCGAGGCCGCCGTCCGATCCGGTGAGGCAGTCGCTGACGGCGGCGAGATCGTCGGACAGGCGCGCGCCCTTCTGCATCGTGGCGCGTTCGGCGGCGAGTATCTCTTCCTCGCCGGGTTCGGGCGCGAATTTCGATAGTTCCTCGACCGCATGGGTCAGATAGTCGCGGTCGCGCGCGGCATTGTCCACGGTCGCGCGCGCATCGGCAAGGGTCGCCGCAGCGGCGCGCCAGGCCGCGTGGGCGGACGCCACCGCCGCCGCATCGCAGCGGCCATAGGCGTCCAGCAGCGCGCGGTGGCCGCGTGGGTTCAGCAGGCCGCGGTCGTCATGCTGGCCGTGGATTTCGACGAGCATCCCGCCAAGATCGCGCAGCAGCGCGGCGGAACAGGGCTGGTCGTTCACGAAGGCGCGGCTGCCGCCGTCTGCCTTCAATGTGCGGCGGATGAGCAGCGGCTCGCCCGGCTCCATCTCTATGCCATTGTCCGCGAGCAGGGCGGCGGCGCGGGTATTGCCGGCCGGCGGCTCGAAGGCGGCGACCACGCTCGCCTGCGTCTCTCCCGCGCGCACCAAGCCGCTGTCGGCGCGCGCGCCGAGCGCAAGGCCGAGGGAGTCGAGCAGGATCGACTTGCCAGCGCCAGTTTCGCCGGTGAGGACGGAGAGGCCAGCGCCGAACTCCAGGTCCAGCGCCTCGATCAGCACGACGTTGCGGATGGCGAGACTGGTCAGCAAACAAGCTACTCCCCCCTCCCTTCCAGGGAGGGGCCGGGGGTGGGTGCGCCGCCTTGGCAGCGCCTGCAATGGTGAGGCCGGACGCTCGCTTCGCTCGCGACCCACCCCTAGCCCCTCCCTAAGAGGGAGGGGAATAGTTTACGCTACGCCTTGCCGCCATGCCGCTCCATCAGCTTGTAGCTGCGCTCATACCATTCGGAACCCGGATAGTTGCGGCCCAGGACGGCGGCGGCCTTCTGTGCTTCGGCGGGGATGCCGAGCGAGAGATAGGATTCGACCAGACGCTCCAGCGCTTCCGGCGTGTGGGTGGTCGTCTGGTACTTGTCGACCACGGTGCGGAAGCGCAGCGTGGCGGCAAGCCATTGGCCGCGGCGCTGATAGAAGCGGCCGATCTCCATTTCCTTGCCGGCAAGGTGATCGTTGACGAGATCGACCTTCAGCCGGGCGTCGGCGGCGTAGCGGGTGTCGGGGTAGCGGCGGATCAGTTCGCCGAGCGCGTCCAGGGCTTGGCTTGTGATCTTCTGGTCCCGGGTGACGTCCGCGATCTGCTCATAATAGCAGAGCGCGATCAGATAATAGGCGTAGGGCGCGTCCTTGTTGCCGGTGTGGATCGACAGGAAGCGCTGCGCCGCCGAAATGGATTCGGCATAATCCTGGTTCATATAGTAGCTGAATGCCGACATGAGCTGCGCGCGGCGAGCCCAGGGCGAATAGGGATGCTGGCGCTCCACTTCGTCGAACAGCGCGGCGGCGAGCTTGTACTGGCCGCGATCCAGACGGTCCTTGCCGCTATTGTAAAGGGTCGACACGTCGCGGGCGACATATTGGGTGTCGGCCTTGTTCTTCGACGTCGCGCATCCCGAAAGGAGGGCTGCGAGCAGGATCGGTGCGGCAATAGCGGTGATGGGGGCCGCGCCGATGCGCGTCAGGGATTTCGTCAGCATGGGCGGGTCATAGCGGAGGGACGCGCGCCCGCCAAGCGGCAGAATGGCATGGCGCGGCGGAAGGTTCAGCGCGCCACGCGCGCCGGCAGGGTGAGCGTCGCCACCGCCCCCCGATCCGGCGCGGGCGTCAGGGTGAAACGGCCGCCAAGCTGGCTGGCGAGCGCCTGCGCGATGCGGAGTCCGAGAGAGGAATGCTCCCGGCCGATCTGGAAATCCGGGGCGACCCCCTCCCCGTCGTCGGCGATGCGCAGCGTCAATGCGTCTGCATCCTGATCGATCAGGATGCGGATCGTCCCGGCACGATGCGGCAGGCCATGCTCGATGGCGTTGCTGACCGATTCCGCGACGATCAACGCCAATGGCACGGTGACGTGCGAGTCCAGTTTGAGTCCGTCCGGCGCTTCGACGGCTACGGCGACGTCCTGCCGCCCGCTGGCGTCCAATATGTCCGCCGAGAGCGTCGAGAGGAAGGCGCGCATGTCCTGCCCCGCGCCAGACGGATCATAGAGCGCCCTGCTGATGCGACCGACGAGCGCGACGCGGGCGGACGCATCCTCCAGCGCGCGCCGGGCGATGTCATGGTCCAGATGGCGCTGTTGCAGGCTCAGCATCGCGGCGACGACCTGAAGATTGTTCGATACGCGATGCTGAAGCTCGTGAAACAGCAATTCGCGGTTTTCGGCCAGGACGCGATTGCGTTCGCGTTCCACCGCGAGGTTGTAATTGGCGCGCTGCATGAAGTGGATGAGGGTGATGTCGATGGTTACCACGCCGGTGTAGAAGAGCATCGCCACCGCCACCGCCGGGTTCAGGACCAGTTGGCCATGTGGCGGGATGAAGAAATACCACGACAGGAAGCCGCACAATAGCGCCGCGCATATTCCGGGCCTCACCCCGAACAGGAAGGAAGCGAGGATAACGGCGGGAAAGAAGGTGACGAAGGGATAGCCACTGGGCAGCAGCGGGCCGGCCGCCATCCGGAGGGCGAGCGCAATGACGCAAAAGGCGAAGGTGACGAGATAAGCGTAGGCTGGCCTATCCGGCACAAGCGGCAGACGCTCGACGAAACGCTCATTCACCCGCTGCATGCTGATCCCCGACCCTGGCACGCCAACGTAACAGAAAGTTTCGGATGCACATTGATCGAGATTAGATGGATGATCGCAGGCATGAAAAAGGGACGCAGGGTTGACCCATGCGCCCCAATTCCATCATCCATCGGGATGCCGCGTGTCAGTCCTGCGTCAGAAAATCGGGCAGGCCGGCGCTGGAGCCGTCGTCATCGCCGCCCCCATTGCCACGGCCGCCGCCGTCGCCGCGCGGGCCACGGTCACGACGCGGGCCGCGATCGCCACCACGACCGCCACGATCACCGCCGTCCCGGCGCGGGCCACGACCGCGATCGCCACGGCCTTCACCCCGGTCGCCGCGCGGCTCGCGCGGTTCGCGGGCGGGACGGGTGTCCTCCAGCTCCTCGCCGGTTTCCTGATCGACGACGCGCATCGACAGGCGCACCTTGCCGCGCGGGTCGATTTCGAGAACCTTGACCTTCACTTCCTGGCCTTCCGACACGACGTCGGTCGGCTTTTCGACGCGCTCGTTGCGCATCTCGGAAACGTGGACGAGCCCGTCCTTGCCACCCATGAAGTTCACGAAGGCGCCGAAATCGACGATGTTGACGACCTTGCCGGTGTAAATCTTGCCGACTTCCGCTTCCTCGACGATGCCGAGGATCCACTTCTTGGCGGCTTCGATCTGGGCGATGTCGGACGACGAAATCTTGATGATGCCCTCGTCGTCGATGTCGACCTTCGCGCCGGTTTCCGCGACGATTTCGCGGATGACCTTGCCACCGGTGCCGATGACGTCGCGGATCTTCGACTTGTCGATCTGGATCGTCTCGATGCGGGGAGCATGGGCTGACAGTTCGGTGCGGGTCGAGGACAGCGCCTTGCTCATTTCACCCAGGATATGGGCACGGCCTTCCTTTGCCTGACGCAGCGCGACCTCGAAGATTTCCTGCGTGATGCCGGCGACCTTGATGTCCATCTGCATGGTGGTGATGCCCGCTTCCGTGCCCGCCACCTTGAAGTCCATGTCGCCAAGATGATCCTCGTCGCCGAGGATGTCGCTGATGACTGCGAAATCCTTGCCTTCCAGGATCAGGCCCATGGCGATTCCCGACACCGGACGCTTCAAGGGAACGCCCGCGTCCATCATCGAGAGCGAGCCGCCGCAGACGGTCGCCATCGAGGAGGAGCCGTTGGACTCGGTGATGTCGGAGAGGACGCGGATCGTGTAGGGGAACTCGTCCTTGCTCGGCAGCACGGGGTGCAGCGCGCGCCACGCCAGCTTGCCATGCCCCACTTCGCGGCGGCCTGGCGCGCCGAAGCGGCCCACTTCACCGACCGAATAGGGCGGGAAGTTGTAGTGCAGCATGAAGTTTTCATAGTGCAGGCCGGTGAGGCCGTCGATCATCTGCTCGGCGTCCTTGGTGCCCAGCGTGGTCGTGCAGATCGCCTGCGTTTCACCGCGGGTGAACAGCGCCGAACCATGGGTGCGCGGCAGGAAGCCGACCATCGCCTCGATCGGGCGGATCTGCGTGGTGGTGCGGCCGTCGATGCGCTTGCCTTCCTTGAGGATGGCGGTGCGCACGATTTCGGCTTCCAGCTTCTTGGTGAGCTTGATGCCGGCCATCACCGTCTGGGCGTCGAGGCCCTCTTCCGCGAAATAGGCCTTCGCCTTGGCACGGGCTTCATTGAGGGCATTGGAACGTGCGGACTTGTCGGTCAGCTTGTAGGCCGAAGCGATGTCCTTGCCGATCAGCTTGGTGAGCTTCTTCTTGAGATCGCCCAGATCGTCGCCCTTGGCGATGTCCCAGGGATCCTTGGCAGCCTGCTCGGCGAGGTCGATGATCGCGTTGACGATCTTCTTCGACGCTTCGTGCGCGAAGAGGACGGCGCCCAGCATCACGTCTTCCGACAGTTCCTTGGCTTCGGATTCGACCATCATGACGGCATTGCCGGTCGCGGCGACGACGAGGTCGAGTTCGCCTTCCTTCACTTCGTCGAGCGAGGGATTGAGCTGATATTCGCCGTCCTTGTAGCCAACGCGCGCCGCGCCGATGGGGCCAAGGAAGGGCACGCCCGACAGTGTCAGCGCGGCCGAGGCGGCGATCATCGCGACGATGTCAGGCTCGCTTTCGCCGTCAAAGCTCAGAACCTGGGCGATGACGTTGATTTCGTTGTAGAAACCTTCGGGGAAGAGCGGGCGGACCGGGCGGTCGATCAGGCGGGAAACCAGCGTTTCTTTTTCCGTCGCACCGCGCTCGCGCTTGAAAAAGCCGCCGGGGATGCGGCCGGCAGCCGAATATTTTTCCTGATAGTGGACGGTCAGCGGGAAGAAGTCCTGGCCTTCCTTCACCGACTTGGCGGCGGTCACGGCGCACAGCACCACCGTCTCGCCATAGGTCGCCAGCACGGCGGCGTCGGCCTGACGCGCAATGCGACCGGTCTCGAGAGTCAGGGTCTTGCCTGCCAGCTCGATCGAAACTTTCTTTACATCAAACATGCTTTTTCCTTCGCCCGCCATGGCCCTATTGCCCGGCGGGGCCTCATCTGCGGACTAAACCGGCCCGCTGCGGTTTTGGAGCATCGTATGGCCCCTTGGACGGAACGGGTCGCCGGATTGCGCCCGTCCCGGAATCGGAAACGGCCCCGTCGGGGGCCGTTCCTTCTGTAGCAGACTTACTTGCGCAGGCCCAGCTTGGAGATGAGGTCGCTGTAGCGGCCCTCGTCCTTCTTCTTGAGATAGTCCAGCAGCGAACGGCGCTTGTTGACCAGCATCAGCAGGCCGCGACGGCTGTGGTTATCCTTGTGATGACCTTTGAAATGCTCGGTCAGGTTGGAGATGCGTTCCGACAGGATCGCAACCTGGACTTCCGGCGAACCGGTGTCGCCTTCGGCGCGGGCATGTTCCTTGATCAGCGCTTCCTTGCGCTCTGCAGTGATCGACATCGGGCTTCCTTTCATGTCTAGAGATTGAAGCCGCGCACCACCCGGATTTCCGGGCCACTGGACTCCACCAGCGCGACGGGCGTTTCGCCCAACATCGCCAGCAGGAGACCGGTGTGCGGTTTCCCGATCAGCACCTTCCCCTGGCGGAGAGCGAGCGCTTCATCGGGATTGACGGGCAGAGCCGGGATGTCGTCCAGCCCCGCCGTCAACGGCAGCATCACGCCACCGAGGTCGCCGCCCCTAGCAGCTTCGTCCAATTTGTCCAGCGAAATCGCCGATTGCAGGGTGAACGGCCCGGCCTTCAGGCGGCGCAGCATCGTGACATGCCCGACCGTGCCGAGCGCCAGAGCGATGTCGCGGGCGAGAGAGCGGATATAGGTGCCCTTCGAGACATGGGCGGTGAGGGTGATGCTGCCCACCTGCCCTCCCCCTTGGGGGGGAGGATATGGAGGCTTGGCAGCTTGCAGCCTAGCCGAAATTGGAGAGGGGGATCGCACATCTTCCCCCTCTCCAGGCTGTGCTAGCGCGCTTCGCGAGCAAGCTTCGCCATCCTCCCCCCCAAGGGGGAGGGAAAGAGACAGAGAATGCACCGTCACCGCCCTCGTCTTCATCTCCATTTCCTCCCCCTTGCGGGCGAGGTCGTAGGCGCGCTGGCCGTCGATCAGGATCGCGCTGTAGGCCGGCGGGGCTTGTTCGATGAGGCCAGTGAAGCGCGGCAGGATCGCCTCGACCTCCGCCAGCGTCGGGCGACGCTCGCTCTGCGCGATCACCCTGCCTTCCAAGTCGAGCGTGTCGGTCTGTTCACCGAAGCGGATCGTGAAGTCGTAGATTTTGTCGCCGTCGAGCATCCGCCCAGCGAGCTTGGTCGCTTCGCCCACCGCGATCGGCAGCACGCCCGTCGCCAGCGGATCAAGCGTGCCGCCGTGTCCCACCTTCCATTTTTCCATGCCGCCGGTCACGTCCCTCTGGATGCGCAGCGCGCGCTTGACCGCGTTCACCGCCTGGGTGGAGCCAAGGCCCAAGGGTTTGTCGAGAATGATCCAGCCATGCATGGCGGCGGGGCTTAGACGGACGGGCGGCGGCTGTCAGCCCTGCATCTGTTCGACGAAGTGGCGGCGGCAGAGCGCGACATAGCGATCGTTGCCGCCGATTTCCGTCTGCGCGCCCTGGCGGATCGCCCTGCCCTGCCCGTCCACGCGCAGGTTCATCGTCGCCTTGCGCCCGCAGTCGCACACGGTCTTGATCTCGCTCAGCACGTCGGCCAGCCCGAGCAAATGGGCGCTGCCGGGAAAGAGTTCGCCTTGGAAATCGGTGCGCAGGCCATAGCAAAGGACGGGAATGCCGAGGCGGTCGGCGACGGCGGCCAGTTGCCATACCTGATCGCGGGTGAGGAACTGTGCTTCGTCCAGCAGCACGCAGGACAGCGGCGTGTCGCCATGGCGGGCCGCGATGGCGGCAAAGATGTCGACTGCCGGATCGAACAGATGCGCCTGCGCCTCCAGCCCGATGCGGGAAACGATGCGCCCGCGCCCGAACCGGTCGTCCACCGCCGCGGTCCACAGCATCGTCTCCATGCCGCGCTCCCGATAGTTGAAGTCGGATTGCAGCAGCGTCGTGGATTTGCCCGCATTCATCGAGTTGTAGTAGAAATAGAGCTTGGCCATCGCGCGGCCCTTAGCGAATTGTGGGCGCGACGCTAGCGAGGAAACGGACGAGCGCGTCGGCCAGCGCGATCCGCTTGTCGGAGAAGCTGTGATCGGTCGGCCAGATGCTGAGCCGCGCATTGGGGTTTGCGCCCTGCGCATCGGCGGCGGCCCGGCGCGCCTGATCGCCGATGCCGCGTTCCGCGCCGACGATGGTGAGCGGACGGCGGCCATATCCGGCGAGACGGCGGCCGAGGTCGAACTTCGCGCTGTCTTCCTTGATCTCGGCAGTCAGGCTGTCATAGGTCGCGCCGGCGAGCGGCGGCAGGTCGCCCTCTACTTCCGCTTTCCAAGCCGCCTCCCCCTGGGGCGTGGCAAGCGCGGCGGCCGTCTGCGACGGATCCCAGGGGTCGATCAGGAACAGGCCGGCGACGCGCGGCTCGGCCGCAGCGGCGTCGGCCGCCATGAAACCGCCCATGCTGTGCCCGGCGACGACGATTGCGCTGGTGTCGATGCGGAATTTCGCGATGGTGGCGGGCTGCTGGAGAAACTGGAGCGCGGCGAAGGCGTCTTCGGACGCATTGCCGAAGGAGAAGCGGCCGGGGCTGCCCCAGCTGCCGCGATAATGAAGGGTGAGCACGTTCCACCCGGCGCGGCGGGCGGCCTGCGCCAGATCGAGATTCTGCTCATTGCCCGGAAAGCCGTGCAGCAACAGCAGCGTGGGATGCGTGCCGCTGCCGGAAGCGGTATACATGACGGCGTTCATTGCCCCGTCCTGCGCGGGAATCACGAAGGCGCTCATGCCGGCGGGATAGGCCGCATCGGGCGGCGGGTCGGCAATGACGGCGGACAGCGCCGCAGGCTCTTTGGCATAAGCGGCGGAGGGCGCCAGCAACAGGGCGGCCGCGATCCATCCGATAGTCTTCATGTGCGCCGCACCTCCCGTTTCGATCAGTGGGGACTCGTAGCGCGGCTGCGCGCCGGGGCGAAGATTATTCTTCCCCGTCCTCCTCAGACGATAAATCGCGCGCGACCTTGGGATCGCGGAGCAGCTGGTCGATATGGCTGCCTTCGTCGAAGCTCTCGTCGGCAAGGAATTTGAGCTTGGCCGCATATTTGAGGCGGATGCGGGTCGCGACCTCGCGTTGGAGATAGGCGGTGTTGGTGCGCAGCGCTTTCAGCACCGCTTCCTCATCCTGCCCCAGCAGCGACTTTATGAACACGGTCGCGTGACGCAAGTCGGGCGACATGCGCACTTCCGTGACGCTCACGACATGGCTGGCAAGCACATCGTCATGCACGTCGCCGCGCTGAAGAATGTCGGACAGGACATGGCGCACCTGCTCGCCCACGCGGAGCAGGCGGACGGAGGGGCCTTCGGGTTGGTTGGACATTGTCAGTTTTCCAAAGGCATGATGTCATCGAGATCGACTGAAAGAGCAGCGGCGAGCCTGCGCCATAATTGTGCGCTTGCCTGTCGACGTCCGGTCTCGACCATGCTCAAATGTTCGGAGGTACAGCCGACCTGACCTCCCAGAACGCCTTGGGTCAACCCACGATAGTTGCGCCAGACGCGAAGCGCATTTTCGCCAGCCAAGATGCGATCCAAAATCTCGGAGGGAATATACTCCTCTCCTTCTCGCGCACGCCGTTCCGCTTCAATCGAAGCGTGAACATCCGCCTTGTCCTCGGCAATATCCACAAGCCGTTGATAATCATCCATCGGCAGCATGGCGATCTTCTGCCCGGCGATTTCAACTATCTGAACGGTCATGGGTTCACCTCATAGGCCGATCCGCGCGGCGCTATATCATCTATCCAGAGGATATCCTGATCGATGCGGAAGATGACGCGCCAGTCCTGCACCCGCAATCGATATTCGGGACGCCCTTGCAAGCGCTTCACATTGACATCCAGCGAAGCCGGGTCATTCGCCAGCTCGTCAATCTTCTGACGGATGAGCGTCCGCTTGTTCGATCGTAGCAGCGCCTTCATCGCTGTCTTCGAGAAGCGGATATCCACCGTGGCAAGCTATACTCACTACAAAATTCGGTCAAGGAATTTAGCCTTTAGCTAAATTCCTTGACCGAATTTTGTAACTTACAGTGTGCGCTGGCGTTCCTCGACTTCGAACAGCTCGAGCGTGTCGCCGACCTTGATGTCGTTCGTGTCCTGCAGCACCGCGCCGCACTCCATGCCCGCACGGACTTCGGAGACGTCGTCCTTGAAGCGACGGAGCGAAGCGATGTTGGTGCGCGACACGATGACATCGTCGCGGGTGAGGCGCGCGGCCAGGCCCTTGCGGATGATGCCGTCCATGACGAGCAGACCGGCTGCCTTGTCCTTCTTGCCGGCCGGGAACACCTGAAGCACTTCGGCGCGGCCGACGACCGTTTCGATGCGCTCTGGCGCCAGCTGGCCCGCCATTTCGCCGCGCACTTCCTCAAGGAGGTCGTAGATCACGTCATAGTAACGCAGCGACACCTTCTCGCGCTCGGCAAGCTGGCGCGCCTTGGCATTGGGGCGCACGTTGAAGCCGATCAGCGGCGCGCGGCTGGCAGCGGCCAGCGTGACGTCGCTTTCGGTGATCGCGCCGACGCCGGAATGGAGGATGCGCACCTTGATCTCGTCCGTCGAGATGCGGTTCAAGGACGACACGATCGCTTCGACCGAACCCTGCACGTCGCCCTTCACCACCACCGGATATTCGATGACCGTGGTGTTGAGCGCCGAGAACATATGTTCGAAGCTGGTGGGTGCAGCGGTCGTGCGCTTCTTGGTCGCCTGTTCCTGACGGTAGGCGGCGACTTCGCGGGCGCGTGCTTCGTTCTCGACGACGGTGAGCTGGTCGCCCGCCATCGGCACGCCGGAAAGACCCAGCACCTCGACCGGAGTCGAGGGGCCGGCGACCTTCACCTGCTGGCCCTTGTCGTTGATCATCGCGCGCACCTTGCCGCTTTCCGATCCGATGACGAAGGTGTCGCCGATCTTGAGCGTGCCCTTGCGCACCAGCACGGTCGCGACCGCGCCACGGCCCTTGTCGAGTTGCGCCTCGACCACATTGCCTTCGGCGGGGCGGTCGGGATTGGCGGTGAGTTCGAGCAGTTCGGCCTGGAGCAGGATCTTCTCCAGCAGCTCGTCGAGCCCAGTGCGCTTGAGGGCAGAGACTTCCACGTCCTGCACGTCGCCGCCCATGTCCTCGACCACGATTTCCTCGCTCAGCAGGCGCTCGCGCACCTTCTGCGGATTGGCTTCGGGCTTGTCGACCTTGTTGATCGCCACGATCATCGGCACGCCGGCCGCCTTGGTATGGTTGATCGCCTCGATCGTCTGCGGCATCAGCCCGTCGTCGGCCGCCACCACCAGGATGACGATGTCGGTGACGTTCGCGCCGCGTGCGCGCATCTCCGAGAAAGCCTCGTGGCCCGGCGTGTCGAGGAAGGTGACGAGATCGCCGCCCTTCGTCTTGATCTGATAAGCGCCGATATGCTGGGTGATGCCGCCGCTTTCGCCCGACACCACATTGGTGCCGCGCAGCGCGTCGAGCAGCGAGGTTTTGCCATGATCGACGTGGCCCATGATCGTCACCACCGGGGGACGCGGCTGCAGCGTTTCGGGCGCATCGACCTCGCCTTCCATGCCGATTTCGACGTCGGCGTCGGACACGCGCTGGATGCGGTGGCCGAATTCCTCGACCAGCAGTTCCGCCGTATCCTGATCGATCGGCTGGTTCAGCGTGACGGCGGTGCCCATCTTGAACAGGGCCTTGACCAGATCCGCGCCCTTTTCGGCCATGCGGTTGGCAAGTTCCTGCACCGTGATGCTTTCAGGCACTACGACATCGCGAACCTGCTTTTCGCGCTGTTGCGCGCCGCCCGAATAATGAGCGCGCTTTTCCTTTTCGCGGGCACGCTTCAGCGCGGCGAGGCTGCGGGCGCGGGCGCTGTCGTCATCCGCGAGCGCGCGGGTGACGGTGAGCTTGCCGGCCTGGCGGCGATTATCGTCTCCGCGCTTGGCCCGCTCGGGCTTGGCGGGTTCGGGGCGCTTGACCGGCGTGACCGGGGTGAAGCGGCGCGGCGGCGGCGCGGCGGCCGCAACCGGAGCGGCGGGCGCTTCTTCGCGGGTTTCGTCGGCGGCAGGCGCAGCCGGTTCCTCGACCGCAGCCGGCGCGGGGGCCGCTTCGGGCGCGGCCGGTGCAGGCGCCGCGTCGGCAGCGAGGCGGTTTTCCTCAGCGCGACGCTTTTCCTCTTCGCTCGCGGCCTGGCGCGCGGCGTCCTCACGGCGGCGCGCATCCTCCAGCGCGGCCATGCGGGCTTCCTCTGCCTCGCGCAGCAGCTTGGCCTGCAATTCCTGACGCGACATCAGGCTTTGCGGCGCGGCCGGACGGGCGGGCGCGGCCGGCTGCGGCGCGCGCTGCTGCGGCGCGGGCGCGGCAGGACGCGACGCGGGCGTCGGATCGGGCTGGGGCGCAGTCGCAGGAGCAGCACCGGCCGTCTCGCCAGGCTTGCCCAGAACGCGGCGCCGCTTCACCTCAACCACGACCGTATTCTTGCGGCCATGGCTGAACTGCTGCTGCACCTGGCCGGATTCCACGGTCCGCTTGATGCCCAGCGGCTTGCGGCCCAGAACCGGCTTGTCTTCCTTGCTGTCACTCATACGACTGAACTATACCCTTCAAACATGCATCCGACCGGAAAGGCCCGTCGGCGCCCAATATGATGCCTAGCCGCTGACGCCCGGCGCATCGGCGGAGTCATGCCCCACACGCGCAGGCGCCCCGTTAGCGCAACCCAGATAGCTTTCCAAGCGGCCTATGGCCGCGCGCAGGCGCGAGGCCGCGCGCGAGTCGATCACCGCGATGTGGACGACATTATCCCGCCCCATTGCCATAGATAGGGCGTTTCGGTCCACAGGCAAGGTTATCCCCGCCAAATCCGTGCCCTCCGCCTCCTGTCCGACGCGCAATGCCTGGTCGAGCTTGCGGTTGCCATCGGCCGCGGCGTCGCTGGCGTGGAGCAGCAGGTGGACCTGCCCCTTGCGGCAGGCGACGTCGATCTTTTCCGACCCCGTCAGGGCCATGGAGGCGCGCGCCTCCAGCCCCAGCCGGTCAAGCAGCGCGCGACGCAGCCCATCCTCGATCATTGCCGGCAGATCGTCGGGAATGGAAAGCTCGTTGGCCTTGAACGCGCGGGCGAGCGCGCCCTTGAGCTTGCCCTTCGCCAATGCGGCTTCCAGTTCGGCGCGCGTGACGCCGATCCATGCACCCCGTCCCGGCGCCTTGGCGCGGATGTCGGGCAGCACCTGACCTTCCGGCCCGACTGCGAGGCGGATCAGCGTGTCGGGATCGGCGCGGTCACCGGTCAATATGCATTTGCGTTCGGTCATGCGCGCGCCTCCGCCAGAGCGGATGGAAAGGCAAGTCCAACGCTGCGAGGAGCGGCTATTCTCTCATCGGGGAGTGTCCGCAGCATGGGCGTCCTCCCTTGGTTGAGACGTCGGGGCGCGGTCGGCGAGCAATTGCCCGCCGGCCGCGTAATTTTCGGTGGAGATTTCGGAGATGACGATCTGAACGGCAGCCGCCGGCTTGCCCAGCCGCTCCACGAGCGACCCGGTCACGTCAGCAACGATCGCGGCCTTCTGCTCGCGAGTGGCGCTGCCCGCCAGGCGGATGTCGACGAAAGGCATGTGTCTCTTACGCTTCCTCTTCGAACCAGTGGGCGCGGGCAGCCATGATGATCTCGTTGCCCTGCTCGTCGCTGAGGCCGTAGGACGCCAGGATGCCGCCCTTGTCCTCGTTGCCGCTGTCATTCTTGCGGCGGCGCTGATCGACGCGCTTCTTCTGCACCAGTTCGTCGGTGGCGAGGTCGGCGAGGTCGTCCAGCGTCTTGATGCCCGCCTTGCCCAGCGTCACCAGCATCGCTTCGGTGAGGTGCGGCATGTCGGCCAGAGCGTCCTCGACGCCCAGCGCCTGACGCTCTTCGCGGGCAGCGGCCTCGCGGCGCTCCAGCGCTTCCTGCGCGCGGCTCTGCAGCTCGGCGGCCAGTTCCTCGTCGAAGCCCTCGATCGACGCGAGTTCGTCTACCTCGACATAGGCGACCTCTTCCAGTTCGCCGAAGCCTTCGGCCACCAGAAGCTGGGACAGCGTCTCGTCCACATCCAGTTCGTTCTGGAACATTTCGGAGCGGGCGACGAATTCCTTCTGCCGCTTCTCCGACGCATCCGCCTCGGTCATGATGTCGATGGCCTTGCCGGTCAGCTGGCTGGCGAGGCGGACATTCTGGCCCCTGCGGCCGATGGCGAGCGATAGCTGGTCGTCGGGAACCACGACTTCGATCCGCTCTTCTTCCTCGTCGATGACGACGCGGGCAACCTGCGCGGGCTGGAGCGCGTTGACGACGAAGGTCGCGGTATCCTCGCTCCAAGGGATGATGTCGATCTTCTCGCCCTGCATTTCCTGCACGACGGCCTGGACACGGCTGCCCTTCATGCCGACGCAGGCGCCGACCGGATCGATGCTGCTGTCGCGGCTGATGACGCCGATCTTGGCGCGGCTGCCCGGATCGCGCGCAGCCGCCATGATGGTGATGACGCCATCGTAGATTTCGGGGACTTCCTGCGCGAACAGCTTCTTCATGAATTCGGGATGCGCGCGGCTGAGGAAAATCTGCGGACCGCGATTTTCGCGGCGGACGTTCAGCACGACCGAGCGGATGCGGTCGCCGACGCGAACGACTTCGCGCGGGATCTGCTGGTCGCGGCGGATGACGCCTTCAGCGCGGCCTAGGTTGACGACGACATGGCCGAATTCGACCGACTTGACGACGCCGGTGATGATCTCACCCACGCGGTCCTTATATTCCTCATATTGACGCTCGCGCTCGGCATCGCGGACCTTCTGGAAGATCACCTGCTTGGCCGACTGGGCGTCGATGCGGCCGAGATCGATCGGCGGCAGCGGATCGACGATGAAGTCGCCGATCACGGCGTCCTTCTTCAGCTTCTGCGCCTGCTTGAGGTCGACCTGCTTGAAATAATCCTCGACCGTGCCGACCACTTCCACGACGCGCCACAGGCGCAGGTCGCCGCTGTCGGGATCGAGCTTGGCGCGGATGTCGTTTTCCGCGCCGTAGCGGGCGCGCGCCGCACGCTGGATCGCATCTTCCATCGCCTCGATGACGATGGCCTTGTCGATCATCTTTTCGCTCGCCACGGAATTGGCGATGGCGATCAGCTCGGCCTTGTTGGCGGAAATGGCGTTGGCCATGACGTTATGAACCCTTATTCCTCGGTTTCAAATTCATCCGCCCCGTCGGAAGAGAGCGGCATGGTAGCAGAAATCAGTCGATCGGTCAGCACCAGCTTCGCATCATGGACGAGGCCGAAAGGGATGCGCACATCCCCCGCCTTCGCATCGGTGAAGAGGATATCCTCCCCATCGACGCCGTTCAGCAGGCCGCGAAAGCTCTTGCGCCCCTCCACCAGTTCGGTCGCGGCGATCTTCGCCTCATGCCCCGCCCATTCACGATAGTCATGCAGGCGGGTGAGCGGACGATCGATGCCCGGCGAGCTGACCTCCAGCCGATAGGCTTCCTCGATCGGGTCGGCTTCGTCCAGCACGTCCGACAGGCGGCGCGATATGGTGGCGCAATCCTCGATCACGAGCTGCTTCGTCTTGGGGTCTTCCGCCATGATCTGAAGCGTATAGTCGTCGCCCGACCCGAACAGCTTGATGCGCACGAGGTCGAAGCCAAGGGCCTTCACCTCGGGTTCGATCAGCGCGGTCAGTGCGGCGATGTCCGCCATGCAATCTCCAGATACAAATGTGCAGCTTCCTTCGTGCCGCGAGCGTTCCGCCCGCGACCCCGACATGTTTGACGATGTAAGGAAGCAAGGGCGATATAGGCGGGGCGGCATGGTTCTGCAACATTATTCGTTGCGACACATTCTAGCCGTCAGCAAAATCGTTCATCGATCCATGGGAGACACGGATGCGCCGTTTCATTTTCGCCGCGATGCCCCTCATCCTCATCGCCTGTTCGGCCGAGAATGCGACGGGCCAGAACAGCGCGGCTTCGGCCGAAAAGCCGTTCAAGATGTCGGTCATCGCCGATTTCGATTCGCCCTGGGCGATGACTTTCCTGCCGGACGGTCGCGCGCTGGTGACAGAAAAGGCGGGCGAGATGATCCTGTTCGATCCGAAGAACGGGACGAAGATTCCCGTGGCCGGCATTCCCGCAGTCGACAGCGCCGGTCAGGGCGCGCTGATGGACGTGGTCCCCTCCCCCACCTTCGCACAGGACAAGGCTGTCTATTTCAGCTTCTCCGAGGCGCGCGGCGGGGAGAAGGGCGTGGCGCTCGCCCGGGGCATTTTCAACCAGGCGAGCGACGGGACGACGAAGCTCGACAAGGTGCAGGTGATCTTCCGCGCCAGCCCCTATGTCGAGGGGAACGGCCATTATTCGGGGCGCATCGCCTTTTCGCCCGACGGCAGATATCTGTTCTTCACCAATGGCGAGCGCCAGAAATTCGATCCGGCGCAAGACTCGAAGGCGACGCTTGGCAAGGTGTTGCGGCTGAACCTGGACGGCACGCCAGCGGCGGGCAATCCGCTGGCGGCGAAGGGCTTTGACCCCGCCATCTGGTCCTATGGCCATCGCAATCTGTTGGGGCTGGCGTTCGATAAGGACGGGCGGCTGTGGGAGCAGGAAATGGGCCCCAAGGGCGGCGACGAGGTGAACCTCATCAAGCCCGGCCTCAACTATGGCTATCCGCTGGCGTCCAACGGCAGCCATTATGACGGGCGGGACATTCCCGACCACAAGGCGGGCGACGGGTTCGAGGCGCCCAAGGTCTGGTGGAACCCGGTGATTTCGCCGGCCGGGCTGGCCTATTATTCGGGTGATCTTTTCCCGCAGTGGAAGAACAGCCTGTTCATCGGCGGCCTGTCCAGTCAGAGCCTGGTGCGCGTGAAGCTGAACGGCGACGCCGCGTCCAAGGCGGACCAGTGGGACATGGGCGCCCGCATCCGCGAGGTGGAGCAAGGGCCGGACGGCGCGCTATGGCTGCTGGAGGATGGCAGGGACGGATCGCAGGGCAGGCTGCTGAAGCTGACGCCGTCAGAGTAATGCGAAAACGGGGCCTGATTGGCCCCGATTCTCTTAAACCAGCCGGCTCTGCTTGACGGCCGCCTCGATGAAGCTGGCGAAGAGCGGATGCGGATCGAAGGGCTTGGATTTCAGTTCCGGGTGGAACTGAACCCCCACGAACCAGGGGTGGTCCGGCCGCTCGACGATTTCGGGCAGCGTGCCATCGGGCGACATGCCGGAGAAGATAAGGCCGCCCTTTTCCAGCGCGTCGCGGTAGCCGGCGTTCACTTCGTAGCGGTGGCGGTGGCGTTCGCTGATGTCGGTCACGCCATAGATGCCCGCGACAACGCTGTTGCCGTCGAGCTTGGCGGGATAGGCGCCCAGGCGCATCGTGCCGCCAAGGTCGGTTTCGGCCGTGCGCTTCTGCAAGCCTTCGGCGCTCATCCATTCGGTGATGAGGCCGACGACCGGCTCCGACGTTTCGCCGAATTCGGTGGTGGAGGCTTCGGCTATGCCGGCCGTGTTCCGCGCGCCTTCGATACAGGCCATCTGCATGCCGAGGCAGATGCCGAAGAAGGGGACGTTGCGTTCGCGCGCGAATTTGACGGAGGCGATCTTGCCCTCCGACCCGCGCACGCCGAAGCCGCCGGGGACGAGGATGCCGTGCATCGGTTCAAGGCTGACGGCGAGATCATCGCCCTTCTCGAACAGTTCGGCGTCGATCCACTTAATGTTGACCTTCACCCGGTTGGCGAAGCCGCCATGGGTCAGCGCTTCGTAGAGCGACTTGTAGGCATCCAGCAGGCCGACATATTTGCCGACGACGCCGATCGTGACTTCTCCCTCCGGGTTCTGCTGCCGGTCCATGATGTCGGTCCAGCGGTCGAGCCTGGGCGCGGGCGCGTCGGCGATGCCGAAGGCGCGCAGCACTTCCTCGTCCAGCCCTTCGGCATGATATTGTTCCGGCACCGCGTAGATGCTCTTGGCGTCGAGCGCCGGGATGACCGCTTCGGGGCGGACGTTGCAGAAGAGCGCGATCTTCCGCCGCTCGCTTTCGGGCAGCGGCTTTTCGCAGCGGCAGAGCAGGATGTCGGGCTGGATGCCGAGCGAGGTGAGTTCGCGGACGCTGTGCTGCGTCGGCTTGGTCTTCAGCTCGCCCGCCGCGGCGATATAAGGCACCAGCGTCACATGGACGAAGATCGACTGGCCGCGATCGAGATCGTTATGCAGCTGGCGGATCGCCTCCATGAAGGGCAGCGATTCGATGTCGCCCACCGTGCCGCCGATCTCGCACAGGACGAAGTCCAGATCCTCGGTATCGGCGGTCGCGAACGCCTTGATCTCGTCCGTGACGTGCGGGATCACCTGCACCGTCGCGCCCAGATAGTCGCCGCGCCGTTCGCGCTGGATGATCGTCTGATAGACGCGGCCCTGCGTCACATTGTCGCTCTGCCGCGCGGAAACGCCCGTGAAGCGCTCATAATGGCCGAGGTCGAGATCGGTCTCCGCCCCGTCGTCGGTCACATAGACTTCGCCATGCTGATAGGGCGACATCGTGCCGGGATCGACGTTCAGATAGGGATCGAATTTCCGGATTCGCACACGGAAACCCCGCGCCTGCAGCAGCGCTGCAAGGGATGCGGCCATCAGGCCCTTACCAAGCGAGGAGACCACGCCGCCGGTGATGAAAATATACCGCGTCATGGGAGGAGAGGCTTAGCCTTTCGGAACAACAAAGGGCAAGCGCGCGAATCCACGCGCGCCTAAAAAAAGATCGAAGGATCGATGGAGCGGTTAGTTGGCGAGCGGAACCGCACCGTTGGACGCGGGCGCGGACGCCGCGTTGCTCGCCGCACCGGCCAGCGGATCGGCGTTCGGCTGGGCCGGAGCCGATTGGGTCGCGGGCGCCTGACGCACCAGCGAGGTGTCGATGTCGGCCGGCGCGTGACGCGTCGAGGCGATCACCGCCATGACGATCGACAGCAGCACGAAGATGCTGGCGAGGATCGTCGTCGAACGCGTCAGGAAATCCGCCGCACCGCGTGCCGACATGAAGCCCGACGGGCTGCCACCCACGCCCAGACCGCCGCCTTCCGACTTCTGCATCAGGATGACGGTGACCAGCAAGGCCGCCACGATGGCCTGCACGACGAGGAGGAAGGTGAACATGCGACGTTGGTGTCCGGTAATGGGTGCGTTGGCGCGCACATAGCGACGATGGGGCGTCGGGGCAACCTGTCAGCGTCGGCCTGTTCAAGCCCACCTCTCCCGTTCGTCACCCTGAACTTGGTTCAGGGTCCATCCATCCTCTCATGCGAAGAAATCCAGAGGCGCGATGGATGCTGAAACAAGTTCAGCATGACGAATTTGGATCGGCGGCAGCTCTTTACGCCGCCGCCTTCATCCGCTTGTCGGCCGCTTCGATGATCGGCGCGAACTTCGCGGCGGAGAGGCTGGCGCCGCCCACCAGGCCGCCGTCCACATCGGCAAGCGCCATCAGGTCGGCGGCATTGTCCCCGTTCATCGATCCGCCGTAGAGGATACGGACCTTGTCCGCCTCCGCGCCGATCCGGGTGGCGAGCGCGGCGCGCAGCGCGGCGTGCATGGAGGCGACCGCCTCCATTGTTGGAATGCGGCCGGTGCCGATCGCCCAGATGGGTTCGTAGGCGACCGCCAGCCAGTCCGCCGCCGCGCCTTCGGGCAAGGAGGCGAGCAACTGCTGCGACACCACATCTTCGGCGCGGCCCGCGTCGCGCACCTCGATGGTCTCGCCGACGCACAGGATCACCTTCATGCCGACGCGATGGGCAGCGGCGGACTTGGCCGCGATATCCTCATTGGTTTCGCCCCGCGCCTCGCGCCGTTCGCTATGGCCGGTTATGACCCAGCTCGCCCCTGCCTCGCACAGCATCTCTGCCGAAAGCGAACCGGTATAGGCGCCGCTGATATCCATATGGCAGTTCTGCGCGCCGATGAAGGCCGCGCCGCGCCGTTCCGATCCCGCCATGATGAGCGTGGCGGGGAGGCACAGCCCCACCTCGACCGCCGGGTGCTGCGCCGCGACCCGGCCGATCGCCTCCACCTCGTCGAGATGCGCGCGCATCCCGTTCATCTTCCAGTTGCCGACTACCAGCTTGCGCCTGTCCATCGCCTGTATCCCTTGTCGTTATTGCTGCACGTCGCCCCCACCGCTCCGCCGCCACGGCCCCGGCCACGGCGTCTCCCCGGATCGGCGGGATGCTGTATCGAGCCGATGAACGGCCCTCACGCATTTGTCCAGCCCAAGCCTTGCCGCCGGGCGCTTCCCCGCCTAAAGCGGGCCGCCATATCGCCCGCAGTTCCGGACCCATCCATGCTCTCTGTCTTTCGCCGCATCATCCATTCCAAGTTCGGCGCGCTGATCGCGATCCTGTTCCTTGGGGTTATCGCCGCCGCCTTCATCATGGGCGACATCAGCAGCGGGAAATTCGGCAGCGGATCGATCCTGAGCGGCGGATCGGCCGCCAAGGCGAAGGGTTATACGTTAAGCGAGGGCGAACTGCAGGACCGGGTGCAGCGCGTGTTCGAAAATGCACGCAAGTCCAATCCGGGCCTGCAGATCGGAGACTTCCTGGCGCAGGGCGGCGCGGCGCAAGTCTATGACCAGCTGGTCGCGTCGCTGACGCTGAAGGCCTTTGCCGACAGCCAGGACGTCCATATCTCGAAGCGGCTGGTGGACGCGCAGATCGCGCAGATCCCCGCTTTCCAGGACGCGGCCGGCAATTTCAGCCAGGATCAGTTCCGCGCCCTTCTGACGCGCGAGCGGCTGACGGAGCAGGCGCTGCGCGACGACATCAGCCGCGAGATCCTGCAACGGCATCTGATCGCCCCGGTCGGGCTGGGCGCGAAGCTGACCGACAGCCAGGTCATGCCCTACGCCTCGCTGCTGCTGGAGACGCGGCAGGGCACGGTGGCGGCGATCCCCTCCATCGCCTTCCTGGACGAGAAGAAACCGACCGACGCGCAGCTGGCGGACTATTACAAGAAGAACAGCGCGCGCTTCACCATCCCCGAGCAGCGCCGCATCCGCTACGCCCTGATCGATGCGGAGCGTTTCGCGCAGGCGGCGCAGCCGACCGATGCCGAGATCGCCGCCAGCTACAATCAGAACAAGGCCGCCTACGCCGCCAAGGAAAGCCGCAGCGTCGAGCAGCTGGTGCTGCCGACCGAGGCAGGCGCCAAGGCGATCGCGGCGAAGGTGAAGGGCGGCACATCGCTCGCCGCCGCCGCGCAGGGCGCCGGCCTTGCGGTGGCGACGCTGGCCGACCAGAGCCGCGAGGCGCTGACCGCGTCGGCGGGCAAGGCTGCGGCCGACGCCGCGTGGGCGGCAAAGCAGGGCGACCTTGTCGGCCCGATCCGTGCGCCGCTCGGCTGGCTGCTGGTCCGCGTCACGGCGGTCAAGGAAACCCCTGCCCAACCGCTGGCGGCCGTGCGCGGGGAGATTATCGAGAAGCTGCGCGCGCAGAAGGAGAAGCAGCTGCTGACCGACTTCACCGGCAAGATCGAGGACGCCATCGCCGATGGCGGCACCTTCGAGGAAGTGGTGAAGGATAATGGGCTGAAGCTGGAGACCAGCCCGCTGGTGCTGGCGACCGGCAAGCAAGTGCGTGATGCCGCCTTCACCGCCGGGCCGGACCTGCAGCCGCTGATCGCGCCGGTGTTCGGCATGAGCGCCGACGACGACGCGCAACTGGTGCCGATCACCCCGGACAAGCGCTACGCGCTGGCCGCGCCCGGCGAGATCGTCGCCGCCGCGCCGCCGCCGCTGGCCGAGGTCAAGCAACTGGTGCTGGCGCAGTACAAGCTCAATGAAGGCAATCGCAAGGCGAAGGCACTGGCCGAGCAGATCCAGGCGAAGGTTGCCAAGGGCATGAAGCTGGCCGACGCGATCGCGCAGGCGGGCGTCAGGCTGCCCCCGCCTCAGCAGCTGGGCGGCCGCCGCGCCGACATCATGCGCGGCCAGCAGCGCCCCCCGGCGGAGGTCGCGATCATGTTCGCGATGGCGGCCAACACGGTCAAGACGCTCCCCATAGGCCAGGATCGCGGCTATTTCGTGGTGCAGCTCAACAAGATCGAGCGCGGCGACGCGAAGGGACAACCCGAGCTGCTCAATCAGGTCCGCACCCAACTCGCCGAAGTGGTGGGCCAGGAATATGGCCAGCAGTTCGAGCGCGCGGTCGAAAAGGAACTGGGCGTGACCCGCAACGCGAACGCCGTCGCCAAGGTGCGGCAGGCACTGTCCGCCACCAACAGCGGCCAGTAAGATGGCTGCGACCGGGGGAGCGGACGGCATCGAGAGCGCGCGGGCGGCGCTGGCGCGGGGCGAATCGGCGCTGGTATGGCGGCGGCAGATCGCCGACACCGACACGCCGATTTCCGCCGCGCTGAAGCTGTTCGAGCCCGACCGGGGCGACTATCTGCTGGAGTCAGTCGAGGGCGGCGCGGTGCGCGGGCGGTACAGCCTGATCGGCATCGCGCCCGACCTCGTCTTTCGCGCGCAGGGCGAACGGGCCGAGATCAACCGGCACTGGGCGACCGACCGCGACGCCTTCGTGCCCGAGGAGCGCGGTGCGCTCGATGCGCTCCGCGCGCTGGTGGCGGAATGTCGCGCCGCGATGGACCCGGCCCTACCCGCCGCGCTCGCCTGCCTCGTCGGCTATTTCGGCTATGAGACGGTGGGCTTGGTCGAGAAACTGCCCCGCCCCGCCCCCAACCCCATCGGCGTGCCCGACATGCTGTTCGTGCGGCCGACCGTCATCCTGATCTTCGACCGGCTGGCCGATCAACTCTATCTGGTCGCGCCGGTGTGGAAGGGCAGCTTCACCGACGCCGACCGCGCGATAGAGGCGGCGCTGGAGCGGATCGATGCCGCCGCAGCGAAGCTGGCCGCGCCGCTGCCCGCCCTGCTCGCAGCCGCCGAGATCGCGGATGTCGCGGTGACGCCGGTGCTGGAGCCGGGCCGTTACGCGCGCATGGTGGAGCAAGCGAAGGACTATATCGTCGCGGGCGACATATTTCAGGTGGTGCTGGCGCAGCGCTTCACCAGCCCCTTCACCTTGCCGCCCATCGCGCTCTACCGCGCGTTGCGGCGGATCAACCCGTCGCCCTTCCTCTATTATCTCGACCTGCCCGGCTTCGCGCTGATCGGGTCGAGCCCGGAGATATTGGTGCGCGCCCGCAACGGCGAAGTCACCATCCGCCCGATCGCGGGCACGAGACCGCGCGGCGCGAACGCCGTTGAGGACGCGGCCAATCGGACAAGCCTGCTTGCCGATCCCAAGGAACGGGCGGAACATCTGATGCTGCTGGACCTGGGCCGCAACGATGTCGGCCGGGTCGCCGCCGCCGGATCGGTGACGGTCACGGAAAGCTACACCGTCGAATTCTACAGCCATGTCATGCACATCGTATCGAACGTCGTGGGCCGCCTTGCCGACGACAAGGATGCGATCGACGCGCTGTTCGCTGGTTTCCCGGCCGGCACCGTGTCGGGCGCGCCGAAGGTGCGCGCCTGCGAGATCATCGCCGAACTGGAACCTGAGACGCGCGGCGCCTATGCCGGCGGGGTCGGTTATTTCGGGCCGGACGGCAATATGGACAGCTGCATCGTGCTGCGCACCGCCGTGCTGAAGGACGGCGTCATGCATGTGCAGGCGGGCGCGGGCATCGTCGCGGATTCGCAGGCGGAATATGAGCAGCGCGAGTGCGAGGCGAAGAGCGGCGCGCTGCTGGCGGCGGCGCGCGAGGCGGTGAGCGTGGCGCGGCAGGCGGGATACGGGCAGTAACCTTTCAGCGGCAGGCGCGCCAGCCGGTCGCCCCCCGTTCCGCCTGGTCGAGGTGGAGATGGTCGCGATGCGCCGCATTATAATCGGGTGACAGGACGGTCGAGAACAGGTCGCACGCGCCATCGCGCACCTCCCGCAGGAAAGCGGCGTCCTTGCCCTCGCCTTTCCAGTCCCCGACGACGCTGATCTGCCGCCCGTCCTTCAGCACGAAGGCGGCGACATCGATGGCGTCGGCGGTCGCATGTTCGCTGAAGTCGCCCGCGCTGCGCCCGTACATGCGGCGGCAGCTATAGCTGCCGAAATGGCGGATGGAGCGGACCGGCTGACCGTAGAGGCGCTGGGCCGCCGGCTGGACGACCTGCCACTCCCACAGCTTGAGCGCGGCGACGACGGGGCAGGACGGCGCGACCGACGCAGGGGCAAGCGCGACGGCGTCCCGCTCCGGCCGCAACCTTATCGCGTCGGCATAGGCGCACCGGCCTGCGCCGCCCGGCTTCATCGCGACATGATCCACGCCCGCTTGGTCGAGCAGCGCGCGGCAGCCGCTGGCGTCTCCGGTCAGCGCAGCCAGCTTTCGCCCCGTGAACATGCCGACCGGCTGCGACAGGTCGAGCGGCGTCCAGGGCAAGTCCTGCGGCCGCTGGCGCAACCAGGCATAAGCGAGGAACAACAGGAAAAGGAGGCCGCCAACGAGGAGAAGGCGGCGGAGGGTCAGATGAAGGCGGCGCATGGATCAACCACGCCGGACCTGCTCCATTGGTTCCGACGTGACCGGATAGCCCAGATGGTCAGGGATGCAGAGATGGAGCGTTCCGTCCCGCATCTCTCGCCAAGGCCGGATCATGTCGACGGGGAAGCACCCGGCATGGGCCGCGAGCGCCTCGAACGAAGGGGACAGCGCCAGCCGCTCCAGATTGCGGCGCGTGGGAAAGATGACATGGCCTTGTCCCGACTGGCACAAGGCAAGCGTGTCGGCGGCGCTGCTCCAGAACAGGCGGACATTTTCCGTGCTATCGACGCTCGCCGCCTGCCCTTCCGGCGCGCGGGCAAGGTAGAAGCGCGTATCGAAGACCCGCCGCACGGCTTCGAACGGCGCGGGATGCCAGCGGGCGAAAGGGATGAGCGCGTCCAGATTCACCGCGAGGCCATGCCGGTCCAGCAATTCGCCCAGGGTTCGGCCATCCCGCAGCCCATCGCGCAGCCGCAGTGCGGTCGACGGGTCCACCACGCCCGCAAGGCCGATCACGACCCCGGCTTCCTCGATCGTCTCGCGAATGGCGGCGATGCGCGCGGCGGCTTCATCCCTGTCCATCGCGCCGGCCACGCGCGCGGCGAGCGCATGATCGCCGGCCTCCACACCACCGCCTGGGAACACCAGCGCGCCGGCGGCGAAAGCCATCTTTGCCGATCGCTCGATCATCAATATCTCGGCCGGCCTGCCGGGCCGATCCCGCACAATGATCAGCGTGGCGGCAGGACGGCTCGTGACTGCATCATCTGTCATCAAGGAAACCTTCGGAAACAACCCCATGAGAGGGGTTGGTGGAGCCGAGGGGGATCGAACCCCTGACCTCGTCATTGCGAACGACGCGCTCTCCCAGCTGAGCTACGGCCCCGAAGGAGCGCTGCCTATAAGCGAGCGATTTCCGGCGTGCAACGGTCTTTATACAAAAATCTGCGCAGCCTGGCCGAGGCCCGTCCGGCGCTTGTCACCGCCCCGGCAAAGCGCGCCAACGACGGGACATTACCCCGCCGTAACGGCCGGAACGTTGATCCGGTCCGCACATTGTTCAGGGCGACGACGCCGATGCGCGTCGCCGACAGACGAAGGAGAAGGACGATGGGTTACCAAGGCGGACGCCGCTATGGTGGCGATGACCGATATTCGGGCAACTGGGATCGCGGAGGCGACCGGTATCGCGGATGGGGCGACTATCGGCGCGACGATCGTGGATATCGGTACGGAACGCGCGGACAGTTTGGCGGACCGGACTATCGCCGTCCCCCCAGCGACTATGATCCCGAGGAACGCGGCTTCTTCGACCGGGCGGGCGACGAGATTCGCAGCTGGTTCGGCGACGAGGAAGCGGAACGCCGCCGCGAATATGACGATTATTACAACCGCCCCTATGGCGATCCGCGCGATCAGTCGAGCCGGCTGGGCTTCGCATCGGCGGCGCGCAGCGACTATCTGCCCAATCGTGGATACGCCCCCTACACCAACGAACGCAGCGGCTTCGGCAGCGAGGACCATGGCTACCGCACCCGCGCCTATGGGCCGCAACAGGACTATGGCGCGCATCACGACAGCAATTACCATAGCTGGCGCCAGCAGCGCATCGACGAGCTGGATCGCGACTATGCCGAATATCAAAACGAGAATCGCGACCGCTTCAACAGCGAGTTCGGCGCGTGGCGCACCCGCCGCGGCGAGCAGCGGCAGGCGATCCAGCAGGTGCGCGAGCATATGGAAGTGGTCGGCAGCGACGGCGAACATGTGGGCACCGTGGACAAGCTGCGCGGCGACCGCATCATCCTGACCAAGAATGATGAGGATGCCGGCGGTGTGCATCATTCGATCCCGTCGAGCTGGATCAAGACGGTGGACGCGACACGCGTCACGCTGGAGAAGACTGCAGCGCAGGCGCAGGACGCCTGGCGGACCGAGCGCGAGCAAGGCGCGATGTTCGGCGGCCGCGACGAAGGCCGGAGTGGATGGAGCCAGGAAGGCCAGAGCGGTTCGAGCACGGCCGGGAGCCAGTCGCGCTACCGCTGATCCCGTGACTTGTAAGAAAGGCCCGATTCCAGGATCGGGCCTTTTTTCCTGCCCGCTTGCATCCCGCGCCTTTGCGATGGCAAGCATCGAATCATGCCTACTTTCCTGCTGCTGCTCTTCTCCAACATCTTCATGACCACAGCCTGGTACTGGCATTTGAAGGGCGGCATGAACAAGCCGCTGCTGGTGGTGATCCTGATCAGCTGGGGCATCGCCTTCGTCGAATATTGCCTGGCGGTGCCGGCGAACCGGATCGGCTACGCCCATGGCTGGAGCGCCGGGCAGTTGAAGGTCGCGCAGGAAGCGATCGCCCTCATCATATTCGGTGTCTTCATGGTGACGGTGCTGGGCGAGCCCTTGCACTGGCGGCATGCGGCAGCCTTTATCTGCATCATGGCGGCGGTGGCTTTCCTGTTCGTGGGGCGTACCTGACCCCGGATCAACCGCCCAGTCATGTCCCGTCTTCCGTGTCGAGCGCGTCGAGCACCGCTTCGGGCGCGACGTCGCGTTGCAGTTCGGGCAGTTCGGGATCGCGCGCGGCGTCGATGCCCAGATGACTGGCGATCGCGGCGGTCAGGCGGATCAACCGCGTCACCTCATGTTCGGCGAGCAGGCTGACCTGAAGATCGAGATTGGCGCGACGTTCCGCCGCCGCCGCAGCCCGGTTTTGACTGATCAGCACGAAGGTGGACAGGAAGATCGCTTCGACCGACGCCCAGGTCGCCAGGATCACGAAGGTCGGATCGAAACGCGGCAGGCCGGGAAGGATGCCGAGATTGATGACGATCCAGAGTCCGAACAGCAGGAGATGGATATGCACAAAGACCATGCTGCCGGTGAAGCGGGTGATCCCCTCCGCAATCCGCGTGTCGCGCCCGGCGCCCGCCTCCTCCGCCCGCTGGCGTGCCGTCAGCGCGCGGATGTTCCGCTCCATCGCCGACGCGAGGTCGGGCTGATCGGGCTGGGCCAGGGTGACCCGGTGTCGGGTCGGTTCAGTCGACCGGCTGTCTTCACTCATGCAGCGCGGCTCTCCCCGGCAGATCGAGGAACCGACGCCTCGACCGATCGATCCTTGAACGGCAGCGCTGACGGCTCGTTCCGAACCGTGACGTCCGTGGGCTAACCTAAGTGTGGGAGGGAACGTCCGATGGGAGCGAGGGAGCGAGGCAAGCGAATTTGGAATAACTGATTGGAAAAAATCACTCGACCCCGGCCCGCCATCGCGTCAATGCGTCGCATATGCAATTTCAATCTATGTGGATGATGCCTTTCTGGTTTGCGCAGCTGTTCACGGGCGCAAAATCATTTGTGGACAATCCTTTGATCGGATCGAAAACGCTGAACGGCATCGGCTTGCATGCCGGGCGGGTGCGCGCTGCCCACGCGTTGGCGGCATTCCGGCGGCGGGGCCTCGCCGCAGCGGTCACGCCGGAGGAACGCGCGGCGTTCGATCGCGACGGGGTGGTCGAAATCCGCAACTTCCTGCCGGATGCACTATTCCGCTCGATGCAGGCGGACATTCTTGCCTATCGCGGCGCGGCGCGCGAGACGGTGCAGGGCGACACCGTCACGCGGCGCATGGCGGTCGATCCCCAAGCGATCCGGGCGATCCCCGTCCTCGATCATTTCCGCAAGGACGAGCGCTGGCGCGGTCTTTCTCGCTATGTCGCAGGGTTCGACATAGAGCCGCTGCTTTACATCCAGTCGATCATGCCCAACCGGCACGACGCCGCGCGCGACCCGCAGCATGAACTTCATGCCGACACCTTCCATCCGTCCATGAAGGCCTGGCTGTTCCTGGAGGATGTACCGGCCGACGCCGGTCCCTTCTCTTATGTGCGGGGATCGCATCGGCTGACGCCGGCACGGCTGAAATGGGAACAGGCGCGCAGCCTTACCGTCCGGGACGAAAGCTGCCGGCTTTCGGCGCGCGGTTCGCTTCGCGTCAGGGCGGATGAGCTGGACGGCCTCGGCCTGCCGCAGCCCAGCGTCTTCACCGTGCCGGCCAACACGCTGGTCGTCGCCGACACGTTCGGCTTCCATTCACGCACTCCCGCCGCTGGCCCTGTGACGCGGGTCGAACTATGGGCCTATGGCCGGCGCAACCCGTTCCGCATCCGGCGCGGATGGGACATAGGCAGCCTGCCCGGCCTTGCCGAACGACGCATTCCGCTGCGCTGGTGGCTGGGAGACAGGGTCCATCCCTTCATCCGCCAGCAGTGGCGCGCCGTGGGGAAAAAATCAGCTTTCGAATAGCGGCGCGGCTAACCGGCGTGGCGCAAGGTCACCATTGCGGCAACAGCAGGCTCGAGTCGCCATAGCTGTAGAAGCGATAGCCTTGCGCGATGGCGTGGGCATAGACCGCCTGCATCCGCTCCCGCCCCATCAGGGCCGATACCAGCATGAACAAAGTCGATCGCGGCAGGTGGAAGTTGGTCATCAGGCCATCGACCGCGCGAAAACGATAACCGGGCGTGATGAAGATCCGGGTTTCGTCGGCAAAGGGATGGATGAGGCCGTCTTCTGCGGCCGCGCTTTCCAGCAGGCGCAGCGAGGTCGTGCCGACCGCGATCAAACGCCCGCCCGCCGCGCGTGCGGCGTTGAGCCTTGCGGAGGTGGCTGCGTCTATGCGGCCCCATTCGGCATGCATCCGATGGTCGTCGGTGTCGTCCGCCTTCACCGGCAGGAAGGTGCCCGCGCCGACATGCAGCGTCAGCGTTTCGGTGAGGATGCCCGCCTGCGCGATGGCGTTCATGAGGTCGGGCGTGAAGTGCAGCGCCGCCGTCGGCGCGGCGACGGCGCCGTCCTCCCGCGCGAACATGGTCTGATAATCGCTGCGGTCCCGCTCGTCCGTGGCGCGCTTGCTGGCGATATAGGGCGGCAAAGGCATACGCCCCGCCCGCTCCAGTAGCAATTCGACCGGTTCGTCACCCTCGAAGCTCAGGGTGACGCCGCCGTCCTCGTCGCGCGGCCCGGCAATGGCGCTGACGCCCGCACCGAAATCGATCCGGTCGCCGGCCCGCACCCGCTTGGCGTTGCGCAGGAAAGCCTGCCACTGCCGCAGGCCGAGCCGCTTATGCAGCGTAGCCCCAATGCGTGCCTTCCCACGCGTGCCTTCCAGCTGGGCGGGAATGACCTTCGTGTCGTTGAACACCAGCACATCGCCAGCGCGCAGCAGCGACGGCAGGTCTCGGACGATATGGTCCTGCATCGCCGCCTCTCCCGGAACGAGGAGCAGTCGTGCGCTGTCGCGCGGCGAGGCGGGGCGCAGCGCAATATTCTCCGGCGGGAGATCGAAATCGAACAGGTCTACGCGCATGAGGAGGTGACCGGACCGCCGGCTTATTTCCTGGCAGCCGGCTTCTTCGTCGCGGCGGCCTTTGGCGCCGGCTTGCGGGCCGGGGCTGGCGTGTCGACGATGGAGGGCGCGGCGGCAGCAGGCTGGGGTGCTGCCGTAACCGGCGGTTTCCCGCCGCTCTCGATCGAGGCCTGGAGGATCACGGTCGGGTTCGCCGGCGGCTCGCCGGCTGCGATGGCGTCGACATATTGCATGCCCTCGATCACGCGGCCGAAGACGGTATATTTCTTGTCGAGCTGCATCCGGGGCAGCAGAACGATGAAGAACTGGCTGTTGGCGCTGTCCTCGCTCTGGGCGCGCGCCATCGACACCGTGCCGCGCAGATGCGGCATCGGATTGAATTCGGCCTTGAGGTCCGGCAGCGTCGATCCGCCGGTGCCATCGCCCTTGGGATCGCCGCCCTGCGCCATGAAGCCGGGGATCACGCGGTGGAATTTGAGGCCGTTATAGAAGCCATGCCGGGTCAGTTCCTTGATCCGCTCGACATGGCCGGGCGCGATGTCGGGCCGCAACTGGATGCGCACGCGCCCGCCGCTCGACAGGTCGAGATCCCATATATTCTGCGGGTCGGCGGGAACGGTGGCGGGCGGCAATTGCGGCGTCACGCTGGTGCCCAGCGTCTCCAGATTCTTCTGCGCCTTCGCCGCGGTTTCGGCCTTCTTCATCTCCTCGGCCTGCCCCCGGCCACCGCCCTGCGCAAAAGCCGGGACGGACGCGGTGAGGGCGAAACCGATCGCCACGGTCTTGAGCGCGCGAGTGAAACGCATGGGAGAGACGCTTTCCTTCAAATCATCGGACCCGGCGGGTCGCCCCGCCCTGATAGCGCGCTGATCGCGATTGGCAACTGAACGCAGGCTGAAACCGTGGGTCAAACGCCCTTGCGTCCGATCCGGTCGACGCGCGCGACCACCTCATCCCGCACGGCCGGGCTGACGAATTTCTGGATTGGGCCGCCATAGAGGGCGATTTCCTTGACCAGGCGCGATGCAATCGGCTGCAAGGACACGTCCGCCATCAGGAAGACGGTTTCGACCCGGCCGTTGATCTGCTGGTTCATGCCCGCCATCTGATATTCATATTCGAAGTCCGCGACGGCTCGCAGGCCCCGGATGATGACGCTGGCGCCCTGCGATTCGGCAAAGTCCATCAGCAGCGAGTTGAAGCCTGTGACCACGATCTCCGTGTCGATGCCCGCGCATTCGCGGCGCACCATCTCCAGCCGCTCTTCATCCGAGAACATGGGCGATTTGGAGATGTTGGTGGTGACGCCGATCACCAGCTTGTCCACCAGCTTCGCGCCCCGGCGGATGATGTCCATATGGCCCAGCGTAATGGGGTCGAACGTGCCCGGATAGACGCCGATGCGCTCTTTGCTCATGGGTTAGCGGTCCCTCTCCACAATATAATCGGCAATGGCGCGGAGCAGATCGGCCTCGCAGCCATGGCTGTGTAGATGCGCCTTCGCCTGCGCCACCAGAAGATGCGCCTGTTCGCGCGCGCGCTCGACGCCCAGCAGAGACACGAAGGTTTCCTTGCCCGCCGCCGCATCCTTGCCGAGCGCCTTGCCGGCAAGAGCAGCGTCGCCCTCTACATCGAGGAGATCGTCGGCAATCTGGAAGGCAAGGCCGATGTCGCGCGCATAGCCGTGCAGCGACGTGCGCGCCTCCTGCGGCAGGCGCGCCATGATCGCGGCGGCATCGACGCAGAAGGCGATCAGCGCGCCTGTCTTGAGATTTTGCAGCCGGGTCACGGTGGCAAGGTCGAACCGGGCCTTTTCCGCCGCCAGGTCCATCATCTGTCCACCAGCCATTCCCGCCGGCCCACTGGCGAGCGCCAGCGCCCGCACCAGCTCGATCCGCACGAAGGGGTCGGGGTGCGTCTCCTCGTCCGCCAGCACTTCGAACGCCAGATCATGGAGGCAGTCGCCCGCCAGGATGGCGCTCGCCTCATCGAACGCCTTGTGGACGGTGGGCTTGCCGCGCCGCACATCGTCATCGTCCATCGCTGGCAGATCGTCATGGATCAGCGAATAGACATGGATGCACTCGACCGCGAGCCCGACCCGCAGCGCCGATTCGCGCGAGATGTTGAAGAGGTCGCTCGCCGCCTGGACCAACAGCGGCCGCAACCGCTTGCCGCCGCCGATGGCGGCGTGCCGCATCGCATCATAGAGGCGGCGGCGAGGGTCGTCCGGAGAGGCAAGCAGACGGTCGAACGCGGCGTCGATGGCGCTGGCGACTTCCGCCGCACGCGCACCGACCAAAGCAGAAGCGGAGCCCCCCCCTCCCCCTGGCATGGCCGTCAGTCCGCGCCGAACGGCTGCGCGCCGCTGACCGTGCCCCCCGCGTCGAGCGTGAGCTTCTGAATGCGCGCCTCCGCCGCCTGAAGCCGCTCGGTGCACCGCTTGCGCAATTCTTCACCGCGCGCATAAAGCGCGATCGACTCGTCGAGCGGCACGTCCCCGCTTTCAAGGCGGCGCACGATTTGCTCCAGTGCGCGCAGCGCATCCTCGAACGACAGGGTTTCAAGATCGGGGGTGGACATGTCCTCAGCCATCACCCTGCATTGACCGTGCCCAGGCAGATGGTCAAGCCCGCTACGCGACAAAGGCGGATCGTCATGAAGCCGTCATGACGTCAATTGGGGCGATGGAGGAAAATACGTCATTTTGCGTTGACGCACCATGTTGCACATGCACATAAAAGGATCGCTATGAAATATTATGTCCCCCTGATCGCCGTTGCTGGTCTGGCCTTGCTGTCTGGCTGCAACAAGAATGATGAACCCGAAGTCGTCGGCGGCCCCGCCGATCCGATGGCCGAAAAGCTGGCCAACGCCGCGCCGGTCGAACTGCCGCCGTCGGTCAAGGCCAACAAGCAGTATCGCTGCAAGGACAACAGCCTGATCTTCGTCGACTTCATGACCGACGACAAGACGGCGAACCTGCGCACCGAGAAGACCGGATCGCCCACGAAGCTGACCGCCCCCGAGGCCGGCAAGGCGTATGTCGCGGAAGGCGGCTACGAAGTGTCGGGCCAGGGCGACGACGTGACCATCACCGTCCCGGGCAAGGGCGCGCAGAGCTGCCACGTCTGATCGACGCGTCCTGCTTCCATTTTCCCAAGGCCGGCCCCTCTTGCGAGGGACTGGCCTTTTCTTTTGGCGGAGAAAGACCAGCCGACGCCGATGCACCGATTATTGGGAACGGAGGATGCCCGATCAGGCCGAGGCCTGCTCCGCCCCTTCCTCGGCCGCCTGCCTGCGATCGGTGAACCAGATGGCGACGATTGTGATTTCGTAGAGCAGCAGCAGCGGGATCGCGAGCATCAGCTGAGACACCACGTCGGGCGGGGTCAGCACCGCGGCCAATATGAACGCAGCGACGATCATATAGCGGCGCAGGCCGATGAGTTGAGCGCGGGTCACGAACCCCGCGCGGTTGAGCAGCATCAGCAGCACCGGCATCAGGAAGCTGATCCCGAACGCGAGGATGAACTGCATGACGAGGCCGAGATAGGCGTCCGCGCTGGGCAGTGCCTCGACCGACAGGCCGCTGCTGTTTCCCTGAAACTCCAGGAAGAAGTGAAAGGCGGTGGGCATCACCACGAAATAGGCAAGACTGGCACCCATGGCGAAAAGGAAGGGCGTCGCAAGGATGAAAGGCAGCAGCGCCTTCTTCTCCTTGGCATAAAGGCCCGGGGCGACGAAGGCCCAAAGCTGGTTGGCGATGATCGGGAAGGACAGGCAGAAGGCCCCGAACACCGCGATCTTCACCTGCACGAAGAAGGCCTCGTACAGCTTGGTATAGACAAGCCGACCGCCGCCGTCGCCGAACGCTTCCTTGAGGGGATGGACGAGAATGGCGAAGAGCTGCTCCGAAAAATAGAAGCAGACAGCGCCTGTGAGAAAGAGCGCGTAGACGCATTTGAGTAGGCGGCTGCGCAGCTCGATGAGATGGTCGAGCAAGGGCGCCTTGCTGTCGTCGATGTCACTGATCATGCCGCCGCGTCGCTCTTGCCAGAGGAACCCGCAAGATAGGGCGGCCCGCCGGTCGTCGGCGAGGGCGCTGGCGCGGGTTCGACGGGTGCCGACTGCGCGACGAAGGCCGGTGGGTCTTCGGGCGCGGAACGGGCGACGAAGGCGGGGGCGTCTGGCGTGCCGTCAGGGGGCGGCAAGGCGGCAGCGTCGGTTTCGGGCGGATGCTCTTCCATGATGCGCTTGTTCTGCGCCGCCCACTTCTTCTCCAGCTCCTCCAGTTCCACCTCGCGCACCATCGCGTCGATGCCAGTGCGGAAATGGCGGGCCATGCCCTGGGCCTTGCCCACGATCTGCCCCACCTTGTAGAGCGCGCGCGGCAAGTCCTTGGGGCCGATCACGATCACGGCGATGATCACGATCACCAGAAGTTCGGACGAATCGATACCAAACATGCGCGACTACCGGCCTGTGCTTGAAGGGATCAGGCCTTGCTCTTTTCTTCGGTCGCGCTCGGCGCATCCTGCTCGGGCACGCGATGGCCTTCGATCCGGGTCGCGGGCTTGGCGGGCGGCACATCGTCGTCCTCGGCCATGCCTTTCTTGAAGCTCTTGATGCCCTTGGCCACGTCACCCATCAGGCCGGAAATCCGGCCGCCACCGAACAGCAGCATGACGACCAGGAGCACGATCACCCAGTGCATCAGCGAGAAGGAACCCATTTTCAAATACTCCTGAAAGGAGGCCTATCTAGGCCTCTTCCTCGTCATTTTCCACAACGGATTGGCCAACCAGACCCTCCAGCGCCAAATCCACGGGGTCGAGCAGGCCCGCGGCGCGCAGATCGTCCAGTCCGGGCAGGTCGCGTCGGCTGCCAAGCCCGAAATGCGTCAGAAATTCTACCGTCGTCGCGTAGATGAGCGGACGACCCGGCACTTCCCGCCGGCCCGCCGGACGGACCCACCCGGCCTCCATCAGCACGTCGATCGTGCCCTTGGCCACCTGCACGCCGCGAATCGCTTCTATCTCCGCGCGGCTGACCGGCTCATGATAGGCGATGATCGCCAGCGTCTCCATCGCCGCGCGGGAGAGCTTGCGCGTCTCGTCCTTCTCGCGCCGCAGGATGTGGGCCAGGTCCGGCGCGGTCTGGAAATGCCAGCGCCCGCCCCGTTCCACCAGATTGATCCCGCGCCCGGCATAGCGATCGGCCAGCGTGGCGAGCGCCACCGGCAGGTCGCCGCCTTCCCCCACATGCAGCCTGATCTCCGCCGGCGTCAGCGGCGTTTCCGCCACGAACAGCGTGGCTTCGACAGCGCGGAGATAATCGTCTGGTTCCTGCATCACGCCGCCGCCCCCGGCATCGGCGCGCGCAGATAGATGGGCTGAAAGATGCCGTCCTGCGCCATTTCCAGCCGCCCTTGCCGCGCCAGCTCCAGCGCGGCGACGAAGCTGCTCGCCAGCGCCGACTTGGCGCGCGGCGGATCGATGTCGGGCGGCAGGAAGGCTTCGAGCCGGGTCCAGTCCAGCGCCGCGCCGACCAGCGACCCCACGCGCTGAATCGCTTCGTCCAGCGTCATGACCGGGCGCACGGCAATGCTGTGTACCACCGGCTGCGTGCGGGCGCGCACCTGCCCGTAGGCGGCGATCAGGTCGTAGAGACTGGCGCGCCATTGCGCCTTGCGGACGAGGCGCAGCCCCTCCGGCGCGCGGCGCGGGAACACGTCGCGGCCGATGCGGTCGCGCGCCATCAGCCGCGCCCCCGCGTCGCGCATGGCGTTCAACCGCTGGAGCCGCAGGTGCAGCCGCAGGGCCAGTTCCTCGGGACTGGGATCGGGCTGTTCCGCCTTAGGCAGCAGAAGCGCCGATTTGAGATAGGCGAGCCACGCCGCCATCACCAGATAGTCTGCCGCCAGTTCCAGCTTCAATTGCCGGGCGCTGTCGATGAAGGCGAGATATTGTTCGGTGAGCGCCAGGATGGAGATTTCCCGCAGATCGACCTTCTGGCCCCGCGCCAGCGTGAGCAGCAGGTCCAGCGGTCCTTCCCAACTGTCGAAGCTGACCGTCAGGATATGCGGCGACGGAACCGCCGGCGACTCGAACAGGTCGCTCAAGCGGGCACCAGCCCCAGCAGGCTGTCGCGCGTGGCGATCAACGTCTCGAATTCGGGCTGGTCGGCATCGCGCCGGATCGACGCCATCGCCCGGTCGAGCCGGGCGCGGGACATATCCGCAATGTCGGGCAGGCGATCGGCGATGCCGATCATGTCGTCCATCCGCGCCCAGCAGTTGAGCGCAAGGTCGCACCCCGCCGCGACGACGCCGGCCGCAAGTTCGGGGATCGATCCCTTGAGCGCCTTCATATCGAGATCGTCGGACATCAGCAGCCCGTCGAAGCCGATGGAGTCGCGGATGATCTCGCCGATGATGGCGGGGGACAGGCTGGCCGGCCGCTGCGCGTCCCATTCGGTGTAGACGACATGGGCGGTCATCCCGATCGGTGCGTTGCGCAGCGTGCGGAAGGGCGCGAGGTCGGTTTCCAGCGCGTTCAGATCGGCATCGACCACCGGCAGGTCGAGATGGCTGTCGACCAGCGCGCGGCCATGGCCGGGCATATGCTTGACGATGCCCACCACGCCGCCCTCGGCCAGCCCCTCCAGCGTCGCGCGGCCGAGCGCCGCGACCCGCATCGGGTCCGCACCAAGCGTCCGGTCGCCCATGATGTCGCTCGCCCCGTCCTGCCGCACGTCGAGCAAGGGGAGCGCGTCCACGGTGACGCCGACCTCCGCCAGCATCAGGGCTAGCGCCCGGCCGTTGGCGCGGGCCGCCGCGATCGCGCTGGAGGGCGCGACATCGTAGAGTCGGTCGAAGGCAGCGGAGGCTGGAAAGGCAGGCCAGTGCGGCGGCTGCATCCGCGCGACGCGTCCGCCCTCCTGATCGATCATGATGAGCAGGTCGGCGCGCCCGTGCAGCGCCCGGAGATCGTCCGTCAGCGCGCGCAACTGGTCCCGGTCGGCGCAATTGCGCTTGAACAGGATATATCCAGCCGGCTCCGCCTCCGCGAAGAAGGCGCGCTCGTCAGGGGTGAGCGACAGGCCGGCCATGCCGAAGATCACAGGCTTCATGGGGCGAATGGTAGCGCCTGCCGCTGCCGCTGTCGAAGGGCTTTATGCCCGTCAGTTCACCACGATGCAGCTTTCGCCCGCGACCTTGAGCTTGCCGCACACCAGGCTGGCCTGCTTGCCCGCGCCGGCCCGCAGGCGGTAAAGCGTGCTGCCGCCGATTTCCACCGGCTCGATCGTCATGGGCAGCGGCGCGAGATAGGCGAAACGCTTCGACAGCTTGCCCCATGCATCCTTCGCCAGCGCGGCGTTGCCATAGGCGCCAAGCTGGATGGTTCCACCGGGCACAGCCTTTGGCGCGGTGGCACGGACCGGCGCGGCCGTTTCATCGGTGACGCGGGTGGAGACGCTCTGTGCGGGCTTCGCCGGGGCAGCAGGCCGGGCGGCGGCAGGCGCCGGCGTCGTCTTCTCGATCGGCGCTTCGGGCACGCGGCTCGGATCAATGCGGCCGTCCCGCACGACGCCCTCGCTGGCGGCGAAGCTGGCATCGCCCTCGCCGTCGAACTTCTTGGCATCGGCCTCGCTCGCGGCAATCTTATAGTCTCCGGGCGGCGCGGCGATCAGCGTGCCTTCGCCCGCGGCACCCGCGCCATTGCGGTTCTGGACCAGCCACACCCCCGCCACCACCGCGCCGATCAGGATCAGGCCGAGAAGGATGAACCCCAGCAGGCGCAGCGGCGATATGCGGTCGTCATCCGCATCGTCCATCGCCGGCTCAAGCCAGGGCAGCCGATCCTCGTCGTCCAGATCCAGTCTTCCCCGCGCATAATCGCCCATGCCAGTCCTTCCGCCTGTTTGCCTCAGCCCATTTCCGTGAGAGCGGCCACGCCCATAAGGGCCAGCCCGTTGCGGATAATCTGCCCGATTCCCCGCGCGAGGAAAAGACGCGTTGCAGTGAGCGCCGGATCGTCGGCCAGAATGACGCGCGCGCGCGGATCATCATTGCCCATATTCCACCATCCGTGAAAAGCCGAAGCCAAGTCATTGAGATAAAAGGCAACACGATGCGGCTCACGCGCCTGCGCCGCGCCATCGACCACGCGGGGGAACTGGGCGGCCAGCTTGACTAGGCCAAGCTCCGCTGTCCCGAGAAGGGACAGGTCGGGCGCGGGCAGCGCGATTCCGGCTTCCTCCGCCCGCCGGCCGAGCGAAGCAATGCGCGCATGGGCATATTGCACGTAGAAGACCGGATTGTCCTTCGACGCCTCGACCACCTTGGCGAAGTCGAAATCCATCTGCGCGTCGGCCTTGCGCGTCAGCATGGTGAAGCGGACGACATCCTTGCCCACTTCACGCACGACATCCGCCAGTGTCACGAAATTGCCGGCGCGCTTGGACATCTTCACCGGCTCGCCATCGCGCAGCAGGCGGACCATCTGGATGAGCTTGACGTCGAAGCGCGCCCGCCCTTCGGTCAGGGCCGCGACGGCAGCCTGGATGCGCTTCACCGTGCCGGCATGGTCCGCGCCCCATATGTCGATAAGCTGGTCCGCGCCTTGGGCCTTCTGGAAATGATAGGCCATGTCCGCGCCGAAATAGGTCCAGCTGCCGTTCGACTTCTTGATCGGGCGATCCTGATCGTCGCCGAATTGCGTCGAGCGGAACAGCGGCAGTTCGACCGGCTCCCAATCGTCGGGCAATTCGCCCTTGGGCGCTTCCAGCGTGCCGTCATAGACAAGGTCGTGCGCGCGCAGCCAGGCTTCGGCCTCGTCGGGCTTGCCCGCCGCCTGCAACTCGGCCTCGGAAGAAAAGATGTCGTGATGGATGCCGAGCAGCGCGAGGTCGCTGCGGATCATGTCCATCATCTTCGCGACGGCGAAAGTGCGGAAGAGGACAAGCCATGCGCTTTCCGGCGCGGTCACGAAGCGGTCGCCATGCTCGACGGCGAGAGCCTGGCCGACCGGCACCAGATAGTCGCCGGGGTACAGCCCTTCCGGGATATCGCCCACATCCTCGCCCAGCGCCTCGCGATAGCGCAGGTGGGCGGAGCGGGCGAGCACATCCACCTGACCACCCGCATCGTTGATATAATATTCGCGGATCACCTTGTGCCCGGCATATTCCAGCAGGGTCGCGAGCGCGTCTCCTACCACCGCGCCCCGGCAATGGCCCATATGCATGGGGCCGGTCGGATTGGCGGACACATATTCGACATTGACCGTCACGCCCTGCCCCGCGGTCGAGCGGCCATAATCGTCGGCATCCGCATGGATCGCGGCCAGCTCGGCGCGCCAAGTGGCGTCGTTCAGCGTCAGGTTGATGAAGCCGGGGCCGGCGATCGCGGCGCTTTCGACCTCGTCGAGGGCCTGGAGTTTCGCGACGATCGCCTCCGCCAGAGCGCGGGGGTTCGTGCCGGCCGGCTTCGCCAGCACCATGGCCGCGTTGGTCGCAAGGTCGCCATGGCTCGCGTCGCGCGGCGGCTCGACGATCACGGGCTTGCGGTTGAGACCGGAAGGCAGCGTGCCATCGGCTTCCAGCGCGTCCAGCACGGCGTCGAGATGGGCGGTGAAACGGGTGTAGAGGGACACGGAGCGAAACTTTCTTGCAAGTTCCGTTCGCCCTGAGCCTGTCGAGGGGCTGCTCCTGTCTTTCAAGAAGGGCAGGGCTTCGACAAGCTCAGCCCGAACGGTGGATGGGACTGAGCCTTAACGGGTGGCGTTGTATCGGAGCTGGTCCTGGGTCAGGTTGAACCCGACCAGCAGTTCGAAGCTGGTGCGCTGCAGCGCCGCCTTGACGTCCGGCTGGGCGAAGGGGTCGATCGCGGCGTCGGCATCGCCGGCCTTGCGTTTCTGCGTGATCTTCGTCTGGATGTCGGCCGGCAGGGTCGCCGCCGCCTTGTCAACATAGGAACCCGCCTTCGCCTGTGCACTGGCGAGATACTGGCCGGGCGCGAAGGTCAGCGTCACCTGGCCGACGCGCTTGGCGACGACATTGGTTCCCGCCTGCACGACGGCCGAGAAATAGGGCAAGGTCACCTGGCGCGCGGCGGTGGCATCGGTACGGCGCGCATTCACGGTGAAGGTCGCTTCGGTATAGAATTGCGCGCCATCGGCGCAGGTGGATCGCAGGTCGGTGATATTGGCGACAACATCGATCGCCGATGCATCCGTGCTGCCGGCCGGGTTGAACAGCGTGACGTCCCCCGTCTGCGCCGGGATGGCGGCGACCGGACAGGCGGACCGAACCGCAACGATGCCGCCGCTGGCGTCGATCTCGCCCTTGCTCGAGCACCCCGCCAGAGCAAGGGCAAGCGTGGCGGCAGCGGCGAGACGGACGGTTTTCACGAGCAGACAATCCTTGGCGGGCCGGCCGGGGCCGGGAACTTTGCGCTTCCTTATCCGTCCCCCGCGGCCCGCGCAACCTCAAGGCTCTTTCTTCCGGAACCACATTGTCCTAAGCGGCTGGCATGACCCAAGCGCCCGACGTCCGCCGCCCGATGACCCTGCTGATCGCCGCGCCGCGCGGCTTTTGCGCCGGGGTCGATCGCGCCATCGTCATCGTGGAACGGGCGATCGAGAAATATGGCGCGCCGGTCTATGTCCGGCACGAAATCGTCCACAACAAATATGTGGTGGACAGCCTGAAGGCCAAGGGCGCTATTTTCGTTGAGGAACTGGACCAGGTGCCCGATGGCGTGCCGGTCGTCTTTTCCGCCCATGGCGTACCCAAGGCGGTGCCCGCCAAGGCCGAGGAACGCGGCCTGGACTATCTGGACGCGACCTGTCCCCTGGTCAGCAAGGTCCATCGCCAAGCCGAGCGGCAGGTGGATGCCGGCCGCCACATCCTGTTCGTCGGGCACAAGGGGCATCCAGAGGTGATCGGGACGTTCGGCCAGGTGCCGGCCGGCACCATGACGCTGATCGAGACGGTCGAGGAGGCCGAAACCTTCCAGGCGGCAGACCCGCACAATCTCGCCTTCCTGACGCAGACCACTTTATCCGTCGATGACACCGCGGCGATCGTCGCCACGTTGGAGCGGCGCTTCCCCGGCATCGCCGCGCCCAAGGGCGAGGACATCTGCTATGCCACATCCAACAGGCAGACGGCGGTGAAGGCGATCGCACTGCGCTGCGACGCGCTCTATGTGATCGGCGCGCCGAACAGTTCCAACTCGCTGCGGCTGGTGGAAGTGGCGGAGCGGGAAGGCACGCCCGCGCGTCTCATCCAGCGGGCAGACGAGATCGATTTAGCCTGGCTGACGGATGTCCACACGTTGGGGCTGACCGCCGGGGCCTCCGCGCCCGAAATATTGGTGCGCGAGGTGGTCGAGCGGATCGCCAGCCAGTTCGACGTCACCGAGGAACAAGTGGAAACCGCGCGTGAGAGCATCGCCTTCAAGTTGCCGCGCGGGCTGGAGGCTGCCTGATCCATGGCGGTCTATACTCATGTGCCCGCCGAAGAGATCGACGCTTTCCTGACCCGCTACGACGCCGGCCGGCTGGTGTCGGCCAAGGGCATCGCCGAAGGGGTAGAGAACAGCAATTACCTGCTGGAAACGACCGGCGGCGATGGGACAAGCCACCGCTACATCCTGACCCTCTATGAAAAGCGCGTGGACGAAGCCGACCTGCCCTTCTTCATGGACCTGCTGGATCATCTGGGCGCGCGCGGATGCGTTGTCCCGCGGTTCATCGCGGACAAAAGCGGACAGCGACTGCAACAGCTTGGTGGCCGCCCCGCCTGCCTGATCGAGTTCCTGACGGGGATCAGCGTGACCGAGCCAACCCCGGCGCAGGCGCGCGCGGCCGGCGTGGCGCTCGGCGAATTGCACAAGGCGGCGGAGGGATTTGCCGGCGAGCGGCGCAACGCGCTCGACATCGCGGGATGGCATGCGCTTGCGGCGAAATGCGGTCCCGATTTCGACAGCATCGCGCCCGGCCTTGGCGAACGGGTTGCGGGGGAACTCGCCTTTCTCGACGCGCACTGGCCGTCCGACCTCGACCGGTCGGTGATCCATGCGGACCTGTTCCCCGACAATGTGCTGATGCTGGGCGACCGGGTCACGGGCCTTATCGACTTCTATTTCAGCTGCACGGACCTTCGCGCCTATGACCTCGCCGTGACACACAGCGCCTGGTGCTTCAGCCATGACGGGGCGGCATGGTTCGGGGAGCGCGGGGCGGCGCTGGGATCGGGCTATGCGGCGGCGCATGGGCTGACGCAGCGCGAACGCGCGGCTTTTCCGATACTGTGCCGGGGCGCGGCGCTGCGCTTCCTGCTGACGCGCGCCTATGACTGGATCAACACGCCGGCCGACGCGCTGGTGACGCGCAAGGATCCGCTCGCCTATCTGCGCCGCATGGATTTCTACGCCAGCGCCGATCCGGCGGTCCTGCTCGGCGCATGAGCGAGCTTCCCCAGGTCGAGATCTTCACCGACGGCGCGTGCAAGGGCAATCCCGGCCCGGGCGGCTGGGGCGCCGTGCTGCGCTTCGGCGGGGTGGAGAAGGAGATTTCCGGCGGCGAAGCGCAGACGACCAACAACCGCATGGAGATGATGGCGGCGGTCGAAGCACTTAACATGCTCAAGAAGCCATGCCGCGTAACACTCTATACTGACAGCAAATATGTGATGGACGGCATCACCAAATGGGTGTTCGGCTGGCAGAAGCGCGGCTGGAAGACGGCGGACAACAAGCCGGTCAAGAATGTCGAAATCTGGCAGGCGCTGCTTGCCGCCGCCGCGCGTCACAAGGTGACCTGGCAATGGGTGAAGGGGCATGCCGGGCACCCGGAAAACGAGCGGGCGGACCAGCTCGCTTGCGCGGCGGCCGAGAGCTTCCGGCGCTAGGCCTCCGGGCGTTCGCTCCGCAAAATCGCCTCGATCAGGGTCATGTCCTCCGGCTTGTCGGCGTCGATGCAGGCTTCAGCCTTGTCCATCGCCACCAGCCGCGCGGCAAGGCCGAACTTGCGACCGACGCGGGCGATGCCCCCACGCAGCGTAAGGAGGCGCAGCAGTGCCCCGAACAGCGCGACCGGCCCGAAAGCGGCAAGGATTTTCCAGCCCTTCTTCCGGTCCTGCTCCACCTCCTGCCACAGGGCGATCATGCGCTTCGCCTTGTCGCTGCCGAACCAGAAGATGTTCGCGCCCGACCACCAGCCGTCGCGGAACTTGAGCCAGGTGCGGCGCGATTGCGGATAGCGGGCCAGCAAGGTGCGGCGCTCCACCAGCGCGACCGCCACATCCGCGCCCGCCGCTTCCGCGACGAACTGGTCGAGCATCGCCCCGTCCAGCAGGACATGATCGGCGGTGGTCAGCAGGACGGGGTAGGTTAGTCCCTCCCCCTCCATCAGCGCCAGCAGCGAGGACGCGATCCCCTGCCCGCCAGTTTCGAACCGGACGCGCGGATGGGTCGCCAGCCATGCGGTTGCCGGATCGGCGGCGTAGAGGTCAGGACGCTGGGTCAGGATGACGAGTTGCGCGATAGCAGCGTGATCGAGCAGCGCGCGGGCGGGATAGTCGATCATCGGCCGCCCCGCGACTGGCGCGAGCGGCTTGACCGGTACGCCCGCCGCGAGCGCCAACGGATCGGGAACCGGGCGTGCGCCCGCAAGCAGGATGGCGGTGACTGGAGCGGTCATGCGCCGCCGTTAGCGGAAGCGGCGATGGGCGGAAAGCGGCTTATTTGCCTTTGGCGGCGGGGCCTGCGCCGCCAGCCTGCGCGAAATTGTCATGCAGGCCGACGCGCAGCTGCCGATACTGCGCCAGCTTCGCGCGGAAGGCGGCCAGCTCCGCGCCGGCCAGTTGCGCCGTGGTGGTGAAGCGCACCGACAGCGGATTGACCGTCGCACCGTTGCGATACAGCTCGTAATGGAGGTGCGGTCCGGTGGAGAGGCCGGTAGAACCGACATAGCCGATCACCTGCCCGCGCCGCACGCGCTGGCCGGGGACGGCTGCGATGCGGCTCATATGGGCGTAGCCGGTGGCGAGACCGCCGCCATGCTGGATGCGGACATAATTGCCATGCCCGCCATGCCGCCCCGCATACGCGACCACGCCATCGGTCACGGCATAGATGGGCGATCCGTAGCGCGCGGCGAAATCGATGCCGGCATGCATCCGGGTATAGCCCAGGATCGGATGGCGGCGCATGCCGAAGCCCGACGACATGCGGCCGGACACGGGCGAGGACAGGACGCCGCGCCGTTCGCCCACGCCCGACGCCTCGAACCATTCGGTACGGCCGTCCTTCGTCCATTTGAGCATGTCGATCGACTTGCCGCGTCCGCGCTTGAGGCCCGCATAGAGAAGGTCTCCCACCTCGACATCGCCGGTTTCGGCGCGGCGATATTCGGTGACGATATCATAGCGGTCGCCCGCAGCGATGCCGCCAAGATCGACCTGTTGCGCGATCACGCGCAGGAAAGCCTGTACCGCGCGGGGCGGCGCACCGGCCGCGCGGGCAGAGCGATAGATGCTGTCGCCCACCACGCCCTGAATGCGGAGCGGCGTGTCGTCCACCCGGATGGGAATGCGCCGGGCGGACAGGAGGCCGCCGTTGCGCGTCAGTTCGACGCTGAGGTCAAGGCGGGCGCGGAAGGCCAGCCGGTCCAGCGGACGCGGCCGGTCGCGGGACGCGCGGCGGCCGAGGATGATGTCGAGCCGGGTGCCTGGCTTCACGCCCCCGTCGATGTCGCCGCCGACGAGGCCCATGACCGTCGAGACGTCGTTGCCGCTGACGCCCGCACGCGAAAGGGCGCGCGCCAGCGTGTCGCTGCTGCCCACCTGCGCGTTCAATTCGATCTGGGGCCGCTCGGGCGTTTCGCGCAGCGGCTGCACGGCATCGGTCGATCCCATATGCCGTCCGCTGTCCGCGCCGAGCGCCAGCGGCGTGATCATCTGGCTACGCACTTCGTCATAATGCGCGTCCGACAGGACAGGACCGGGCGCGCCGGGAACGGGCTCGAACGCCGGCGACAGATAGAGCGCCATGGCACAGAGGCCGAAGCAGGTGAAAAGGCCACGGAACCATGTGCGGCTGCCGATCCGCTGGCCCAGATCGGGCACCAGTTCGACCTCGTCGGCCCATTCCCGCAGGCGGGCGCGCCAGTCCTGCGGCTCCGGCGAGCGATTCAGCGACTCGGTCGCCCATAGCGACGCCGTGGCGCCGCCCTGCTGCAATCCGAGTTGGTGATCCTGAAACAAACCCGCGTCCCCAAGGGCTTCGCCGCCCCGCACAGCCCCCGCGCCGTGCGTGAGCGCGACCTTTGTGAACGCACAGGGTTAAAGTCAAATAAAGACCCCCGCTGGATGCGCGGAGGAACGGCGAAACGTGCGAACCGTCCGACCGGCGTCGCAATCGGGTATGGGACGGCGAATCCCCTTGCCGATCCGGACAGCCTGCCCGACATAGGAGGGACCATGGCCCAGTTCGCCCGCTCTCCCGTCACCGCGGTCCTGGGACCGACCAACACCGGCAAGACCCACCTCGCGGTCGAGCGCATGTGCGGCCATTCGAGCGGCATGATGGGCTTTCCCCTACGCCTGCTGGCGCGAGAGGTTTATGACCGGGTGGTGGCGATCAAGGGGCCGCAGTCGGTCGCGCTCATCACCGGCGAAGAGAAGATCGTGCCGCCGGGCGCGCGCTATTTCCTCTGCACGGCGGAATCGATGAGCCTCGACCGCGACTTCGCCTTCGTCGCGCTGGACGAGGCGCAGCTTGGCGCGGACCCGGAGCGCGGCCATATCTTCACTGACCGCATCCTGCGCGCGCGGGGCCGGGAGGAGACGATGATCCTGGGTTCCGCCAGCATCGCCCGCGTGGTGAAGGCTCTGGTCCCCGACATCGAGATCATCGGCCGCCCGCGCTTCTCCACTTTGTCCTATGCAGGCGCGAAGAAACTGTCCCGCCTGCCCAAGCGGTCCGCCATCGTCGCCTTCTCGGCTGAGGAGGTCTATGCCGTAGCGGAAATGCTGCCGCGGTTTCGCGGCGGCGCGGCGGTGGTGATGGGCGCGCTATCCCCTCGCACGCGCAATGCGCAGGTGCAGATGTTCCTGAATGGCGAGGTCGATTATCTGGTCGCGACCGACGCCATCGGCATGGGGCTCAACCTCGACGTCGCGCATGTCGCCTTCGCTTCGCTGCGGAAATTCGACGGCCGCCGATCGCGTCGGCTGAGCGTAAGCGAAATGGCGCAGATTGCGGGCCGCGCCGGACGACATCACAAGGACGGGACGTTCGGGAGCCTGGGCCATGAGGATGGCGACGCGGCCTTCACGCCCGAGGAGATAGAGGCGATCGAATCGCATCATTTCCCGCCGATCGACCAATTGTTCTGGCGCGACGGCGCGCCCCGCACTGACCGGCTGGACCAGTTGATCGCGGATCTGGAAGCGAAGCCCGAGCGTCCGGAACTGCGCGCGGCGCCGGAGGCGGTGGACCTGGCCGTGCTGAAGCGGCTTGCCGCCGATCCGATCGTCATCGAACGGGCGAAGGGCAAGCGTCAGGTGGAGCGGCTATGGGCCGCGTGCGGCCTGCCCGACTTCCAGAAGCTGGGAGCGGACCATCACGCCCGGCTGGTGAGCCGGATCTGGCGATTCTTGTCCGAAGGATCCGGCCACATCCCGCGCGACTGGTTTGCGCAGCAGGTCGCGCGACTCGATTCGGTCCAGGGCGATATCGACACGATTTCCGGCCGCATCGCCGCCGCGCGCACATGGGCCTATATCGCGCATCGGGCCGACTGGCTGGCGCATCCGGCCGAGATGGCGGAACGAACCCGCATGCTGGAACAGAAGCTGTCCGACGCGCTGCATAGCGCGCTGACCCAGCGTTTCGTGGACCGGCGGACGTCCGTCCTGCTGCGCGATATCGGCCAGAATGCGAGCACCCTGCCGGTCACTGTGGAGCAGGACGGGACGGTCTGCGTCGATGGCGAGACGATCGGGCGACTTGACGGCTTCCGATTCTCCGTCGATCCCGCTACGCGGCTTGCCGATCGCAAGATGTTGCTGGCGGCGGCCGACCGCCGGCTTGGAAAGGTGTTACGGGTGAAGGCTGAAGAACTGGTGGCGGCGGCGGACGCGGATTTCGTGCTGCTGGACGAGGCGGGACAGGCGCCGGGCATCGCCTGGGGCGGAACCACGGTGGCGGCGCTGCTCGCGGGTCCGAGCCTGCTGGCGCCTGAAATCCGGCTGGACCGCGCGCTGCTGGCGTTGGGGCAGGACGTGCAGAAGCAGGTCGTCGCCCGGCTTTCCACCTGGGTCGAGGCGCAGAAGCAGAAGCACCTGCTGCCGCTGGTCAAGATGGCCGAAAGCGCCGCCGACCCCGCTGTGCCGCCGGTCGTGCGGGCCGTGTTCGCCCAATTGGCCGATGCAGGCGGCGTGATGGCGCGGATCGATCTGGACGATGCGCTGGGCCATCTGGACAAGGAGCAGCGGCATCTGCTGCGCAAGGCGGGCATCGATATCGGCGTGCTCGACATCTATCATCCCGGCCTGTTGAAGCCCGGTGCGGCGCGCTGGCGGTCGGCCTTGCTGTCGGCGCGCATCGCCAAGCCCTGCCTGCCCCTGCCCGGCCCTGGCCTGACGCTGATCCCGGCCGGCGAGAAGCCAGCGCAAATGGGCGCGCGGATCGCGGGCTTCCGCGGTTTCGGCGACCAGATGCTGCGCATCGACATGGCCGAGCGGATGGCCCGCGCCGCGCATGAGGCGATAGCGAAGGACGAACCCTTCACCGCGACCAGTCCGCAGATCGTGTCCCTGGGCCTAAATGAACCATCCTTCCTGACGCTGATGCGTCTGGCCGGTTTCCGCCCGGTGGAACCGCGCGCGCCTGCGCCGGTCGCAGCGCCCGAGGCGGCTCTTGAAGGTTCCGAGCCTGTCGAAACGCCTGAAGCTGTGGAATCAGCCGAAGTCGCACCCCCCGCGGCTACCGGCGCGAACTGGGCCTTCCGTGGCCGCCAGAAACCGCGCCGCGAACGCCAGCATCAGGGAGCCAAGCCCCGCGCCGGCAAGGCAAGCGGCAAGCCGGAGGGCGACCGCCGCCCGTCGCGGGAACGCGCCCAGCGCCCCGCGTCGGCCGGCAGCACGCCAGCGCCCGCCAACAACGCCTTCGCCGGGCTTGCCGAGCTTTTGGGCCGCAATGGCTGACGCGGCGACGGTGGGGCATGGCCCCAGCCTTCGCATCGACAAATTCCTGTGGTTCGCGCGGCTGTCCAAAAGCCGCTCGAACGCGCAGGCGCTGGCGGAGGACGGTCATATCCGCCTGAATGGGCGCCGCATCGACCGCGCGCACGCGCCGGTCCGTGCGGGCGACCTCATCACCTTTCCCCATTTCGACAAGGTCCGCGTGGTGCGCGTGATGGCGCTGCCGGCACGGCGCGGTCCCGCCCCGGAAGCGCAGGCCTGTTACGAGGAACTTACCGTCGGAAGCTGACGCACCGCCAGGCCGTTCCTGTCTGTCTTCAATGACCCGCCTCGAACGGCCTGCGACGGCGTGAACTTCGCCCGTCCCATTCAAACCGGCCCTACATCCATGGCAACAATATCCTCATTGACCTTGCGCGCATGCGGGCATAGCAGGGCCGCGCTTTTCAACACCAAGAGTGCCAGCCAATGACCTATGTCGTGACCGACAACTGCATCCGGTGCAAATATATGGATTGCGTGGAGGTCTGCCCCGTCGACTGTTTCTACGAGGGCGAGAATATGCTGGTCATCAACCCCAATGAGTGCATCGACTGTGGCGTGTGCGAACCGGAATGCCCGGCCGAGGCGATCCTGCCGGATACCGAAAACGGGCTGGAGCCATGGCTGGAGCTGAACGCCAAATATTCGGCGGAATGGCCCAACATCACGGTCAAGGGTGATGCGCCCGCTGACGCTGACGCGATGAGCGGCATCGAGAACAAGCTGGAAAAATTCTTCTCGCCAGAGCCCGGCTCGGGCAGCTGACGCCGTCTTCGTTTCGTGCAGTTTTCGCGCCACCCCCAGACATTGTGTCCGGGGGTGGTAATTTTGTTACGAATCTGCTAAATAGGCGATCGTTGTCCGGATGTCCCCCTGTCCGGCCCTGGAGAATGATCTTCATGTCATGACGGTGGCGCCGTGGACCTCCCGGCATTTGTCTCTGGCACATCTGCCCCCGCGTTCGTCCCGTTCCCCGGTTGAATTGGAAAGGTATCAAATGGCTGCCAAGGCGCTGTCCTTTGACGTTGGTGATTATGTCGTTTACCCCAAGCATGGCGTTGGCCGTGTGATCGAACTGCAGAAGGAGCAGATCGCGGGCATGGAGCTGGAGCTGTACGTGCTCCGCTTCGAAAAGGAGCGCATGACGCTGCGCGTGCCGACCAACAAGGCCGAAGGCGTGGGCATGCGCAAGCTGTCCAGCAACAAGACGCTGGAGGAGGCCATGGAAACGCTGAAGGGCAAGCCCAAGGTAAAGCGCACCATGTGGTCGCGCCGCGCGCAGGAATATGAAGCCAAGATCAACTCGGGCGACCTGGTGTCGATCGCCGAAGTGACCCGCGACCTGTTCCGCGCCGACGACCAGCCCGAGCAGAGCTATTCCGAACGGCAGATTTTCGAGGCCGCGTCCAGCCGGCTGGCGCGCGAACTGGCCGCCATGGAAGAAACGGACGAGCCGAGCGCGCTCAAGAAGATCCTGCGCATCCTGAACGAGGCTGCGCCCAAGCATGTGAAGGTTGAAGCCTAAGTCAGGTCTTCATCAGGGGTTAAAAGGGCGCTCCGGTTGGTCCGGGGCGCCCTTTTTCATTCGTACGATACGTGGCGATCACTCGCTCTTGGCGGCGTCCTTGGCCGCGTCGCCGACGTCGCTGGCCGCCTGGCCGACCTGCGTCGCGGCGCTGCTGACGGCATTGTCCTTGTTCGTCTGGCTGGAAATCAGGAAAAAGGCGGCGACCGCCACCACGACGACCAGCAGCAGAACAGCGAAGGTGGTGCCGCCGCCGCGCTTTTCGATCACCGTCGTCGTTGTCATCGGCCGTTCCTGATATTCACCGCGATAATCGCTCATGTGTCTCTCCTCCTCATATGCCGCCCGCAGCAACAATGCCGCAATGAGGAAGGAGGTTCCCGCACGGACGGGTCGCGAGAAACGGTCAGCGTGCCGAGGAGCGGAGGACCGGCGTCAATCCACGCCGTTGTCGATGGGCACGAAAGCCCCCTTGGCACGGTCCTTCACCACCCTGTCGGCACGGAAGACCGATCCGCTCATCGTGATATAAACGCCCGGCTCGGCAACCTGCGCGGTGGCGAAGGCCATGCCCAGGTTGAAGCTCGCGTCGCTTTCCCCGAAGCGCGCCGGGGCGAGCGCGCCGACCAGCACGATCGTCTTGCGGGGAATATCGCGCAGCAGCCGGGCCGTATCCGTCATCGTGTCCGTGCCATGGGTGATGACGACATGATTTTCCGGCGCCGCCGCGACCCGCGCGTAGATCAGCGCGCGATCATGATCGTCCAGCTCCAGGCTGTCCTTGCGGGTCACTTCCTCGATACGGAAGGGACGCTTGACCCGCGCGATATCGAGCAGCTTCGCCATCACCGTTTCGCCCACTTGATAGTCGGACAGCGCGTCGAAATAGATTTTGTCGATCGTCCCGCCGGTGGTCAGCAGCAGGATGGGCGTTTCAGGTGACAGCATGGGATATCCTTGTCGAAAGCTATGCGCCGCGGGCCATCGCTTCGCCGCGGTTGCGGGCGGCGGCCAGCGTATCGGTCAGAAGCGCCAACAGCCGCTGGTCGGCATCGAGTACATTGAGCCCTTCGCGCGTCATCCCACCCGGCGAGGCGACCTGATCGGCAAGCGCTGCCGGGCTGACCGCCGCTTCGGCCGCCATGTTGGCGGAACCCTGCACCGTGGCGAGGGCCATGCGCGCTGCCTGCTCCGCGGGAATGCCGATGGCTTCGCCTGCGCGCGCCAAGGCGTCGACGAAGCGGAAGAGGAAGGCGGGACCGCAGCCTGACAACGCAGTGATCCGGTTGAACAGCGCCTCATCATCAATCCATTCGGCGAGGCCCAGCGGCTGGATCAGCGCGTCGACGGCTGCTTTCGCCTCTACGTCTGTGCGTTCGTCAGTGAACAAGGCTGTGACGCCCTCGCCCAGTCCGACGGGGAGATTGGGCATCGCGCGGACGATAGCGCGGACATGGGGGAAGTGCGCGCGCAGGGTGGCGAGCGTGGTGCCGGCAAGGATCGACGCCAATCGGGTGTCGGGGGAACATCGCGGGCCAAGGGCGGCGGCCACGTCGTCGATCTGGTAAGGCTTCATGCCCAGAAGAACGGTGGTCCCCGGCGGCAGCGCATCAGGATAATCCGTGACGACAGTCACGCCATCCGCCACCGGACGCCCGCTGGGACGCAGCACGGTGACGCGCGCCGGATCGAGCCCGCAGGCAAGCCAGCGCGACAGCATCTGGCCCGCCATATTACCGCAGCCGACCATGAACAGGTGGTCGGGAAAGATCCTTGACTCGTTGGCCTCCGCCATGGCCGTCAAGCCTCGCCGCGGGTTTCGATCAGGCTGGCGGAAATGGCTTCGGACGGCGACTTGCCGCCCCACAGGACGAACTGGAACACGGGGTAGAAGCGCTCGCATTCGTCGATCGCGGTTTCGACAAGCAATTGCGCCTGATCCAGCGTCAGCGTGCCGCCCGCGCCGAGCAGCGCGCCGTGGCGGAACAGGATGATGCCGCTGGACGACCACAGCTCGAAATGGCCGATCCACAATTGTTCGTTGATGAGGCCCAGCGTTTCGTAAATGGACGCGCGCTTTTCATCCGTGACGCGGATGTCGGGCATGGCGAGCAGCTGCAGCACCTGATCCTCGTCGCGCCAGATGCCGCGCAGTTCATATTGCGCCCAACTTCCCTGCGTGTTGGCGACGATCTCATCATCGCCAACCTGGTCGAAGCTCCAACCGTGCGCCTCGAAATAGGCCGCCAGCATGTCGATGGGGGCCGCTTCCTGACCACCATGTTCAAATTCGTCACTGTCCATCATCGGCGGGCCATATCACCGCATGCGGCGAAAAGACAGGCGGATCAGTTCGCGTTTTCCGGCTTGGAACCGGCACCCTTGCCTTCGAGCGCGTCAAGCCGTGCCTTCAGCAATTCGACCTCTTCACGCGCGGCCGCAGCCATGGCCTTCACGGCGTCGAACTCCTCGCGCGACACGAATTCCATGCCGCCGATCCATTCCTTGGCGCGTTCGCGCGCGTTGGATTCAAATTCGCGCGTCATGCCCGCGAACGTGCCGGCAGCACCATTCACCAGCTTGGCCAGATCGTCGAAAAAGCGGTTCTCGCTCTGCATCTTGCTTGTCCTTCCTGCAGCGCGACCCGCGCGCCCTGTCGTCTATATCTGGGTCTTGAGCGCCGGAGCGACAAGGGTGTCGGCACCGGGATTGAGCCGGTCGATCTCATAATTGAGGAAGGAGGCAAAGGCCAGCCACGCAAGATAGGGGAGCAGCAGAACCCCGGCGAGGCGGCGAATGCGCCAGAAAAGGAACGTCGTGACAGCGACCACCACGAACAGGGCGACGAGCAGGAACAGGGCCTCGCTGACCTGGTGCGCGCGGAAGAAAAGCGGCGACCAGGCCAGATTCATCAGGAATTGGATCAGGAACAGCGTGATCGACGCACCGCGCCCGCGCGCGCCGCGCGCATGCAGGACCATGGCGAAGGCAAGCGCCATCAGCACATAGAGGATGGTCCAGGCGACCCCAAACGCCCAGCCTGGCGGCATCGCGGCGGGCTTGACCAGACCGTCGAACCAGCGATTGCCATAGCCGCTGTTGGCGAGCTTCCCTGACAGGAAACCCAGAAAGACGATGGCGGGAACCGTGACCAGCGCCCATCGCAGATAGGCGAGACGCAACTGGCCCGGAGACGCGATTTCATTCATCGACAGCAACACTCCCCACCCATGTCACTCCGCCGGATCGGGCGAATCCCTGAGGGCCGAATCCAGCTTGCGACCAACGGTTTGCGGAGAAACCGTGCGCTTGGCAACGCGCGAGTAGAAGATCGGTATCAGGTAGAGCGTGATCAGCGTGGCGAGGCTAACGCCGAACACTACCACGACGCCGATCGAATGGCGCGCCGCCGCCCCAGCCCCGCCGCGGATGACGAGCGGGACCGCGCCGATGACCGTAGCGATCGACGTCATGAGGATCGGGCGCAGGCGGCGTTTGGCGGCTTCGCGGATCGCTTCGGCGATTTCCAGGCCCTCGTCGCGCAACTGGTTGGCGAATTCCACGATCAGGATGCCATTCTTGGCCGCGAGGCCGACCAGCATGACGATGCCGATCTGGCTGTAGAGATTAACCGATCCGCCGGTCAGCGCCAGCCCGAGCGCACCACCCGCCACTGCCAGCGGCACGGTGGCGATGATGACGGCCGGGTGGATGAAGCTTTCGAACTGGGCGGCGAGCAGCAGGAATACGATCAGGATGGTAAGGCCGAACACCAGCCAGATGGACCCGCCGGTTTCGCGCAACGACTGGCTTTCGCCGCGATAGCCGATCGCCAGCACCTCGGGCGACTGGCGCGCCTGATCCTCAAGGAAGGTCAGCGCTTCGCCCAGCGAGGTTCCCGGCGCGAGCGCGGCGGTGAGAGTGATAGCGCGGAGCTTGTTGTAGCGGTTGAGCTGGCGCGGGCCGGCGACCTCACGCACCGTCACCAACGCCGACAGCGGCACCAGCGCGCCCGAGCGGCTGCGCACGTTGATCCGTTCAAGATCGGCAAGCGTCTGCCGCCCCTGCTGTTCCGCCTGCACGACGACGCGATATTCCTCGCCCCGGTCGACATAGGTCGTCACGCGGCGCGATCCCAGCAGGCTTTGCAGCGCCTGACTGATGTCGTTGGCCGACACGCCCAGATCGCCCGCTCGCGGCAGGTTCATCTCGATCCGCATCTGCGGCTTGGATTCCTTGTAATCGCTGTCGAGATTGATGAGGCCTGGATAATTGGCAGCGGCTGCCATGATCCGGTCGCGCGCGGCGAGCAGCCCTTCATAGGTCGAACCCGCCAGCACGATGTTGACCGGCAGCCCGCGCCCGCGCCCCAGGCCTGATCGGGGAGCGGCATTGCCCCGAACGCCGGGCTGTTCCGCGATCACCCGGTTGATGATGGTCGCCACCTCCGCCGTGGTGATGGTGCGATCCTCCCATGGGCGCAGGAAGGCGATGACGTTGCCGCTGTTGAAATCGTCGGTCGTGCCAAAGCTCGACGGCGTGCGGATGACGAGGTTCTGAAGCGTGCCGTCCTTGCGCAGGAAGGCAAGATCGTCCTCGATCTTCTTCATATAAGCCATCATCCGGTCGAAGCCGGTGCCTTCAGGTGCGCTGATTTGCGCTTCCACGACGCCGGTATCTTCGGCCGGAGCCAATTCCGTCGGCAGGCGCGTGAACAGGAATCCGGCGACGCCCAGAAACAGCAGGACTCCGAGCAACGGCAGCAACGGCTTGTTCAGCACCCTGTCCAACAAGCGGGCATAACCGGCTTCCAGCCGCTGGAACCGATCGTCCACCCAGCGCGCCAGGCGGCCGCGCTCGGCGGTCTTGAGCAGCTTGGAACAGAGCATCGGCGCGAGGCTGAGCGAGATGAAGCCGGAAAAGGCGATGGCGGCGATCATCGCGATCGCGAGTTCGCGGAACAGCAGGCCGGTCTGCCCGGCAAGGAACATGACCGGCACGAACACGGCGCACACAACCAGCGTGGTCGAGATGATCGCGAAGCCCACCTGCCGCGTGCCGAGATAGGCGGCGACCAGCGGATCGTCCCCCTGCTCCACGCGGTGATAGACATTTTCCAGCACAACGATGGCGTCGTCCACCACCAGGCCGATGGCGAGGACGAAGGCCAGCAAGGTCAGCAGGTTGATCGAGAGGCCCAGCAGCCACATGACGGCGCAGGTGGCGAGCAGGCAGATCGGCACCGTGACCGCCGGGATCAGCGTGGCGCGTACGGAGCCCAGAAACAGGAAGATGACGAGGATGACGAGCAGCGCGGCCTCGATCAGCGTATCGTAGACATTCTCGATCGCGCGCTCGATGAAGAGTGATTCATCGGTGCCGATCGCAATGCGCATCCCCTGCGGCAGGCTGGGCTTGATATCCTCGATCAGCGCCTTGGCCTTTTGCGCGACCTCCAGCGTGTTGGCGCCCGACTGGCGGATGATACCGATGCCGACCGCGGTGCCCTGGTTGGACCGGAAGCTGCTGTAGGGATTTTCGGCCCCTTCCTCGATCCGGGCAACGTCGCCCAGCTTCACCTGATAGCCGTCGTCCGAACGGCCCACGACCAGCTGCGCGAATTCTTCCGGCCGGGCGTAGGCCCGTTCGACACGCAGCGTCTGGTTCTGGTCCTTGGATTCGAACCGGCCTGCCGGCAGTTCGACGTTCTGGCGGCGGAGAGCCGCTTCGACATCCGCCGGTGTGAGGTTGAACGCCGCCAGCTTTTCGGCGTTGAACCAGATACGGGTCGAGGGCCGCGCCTCGCCGCCGATCGTTACGCGGGCGACGCCATCGATGGCGGCGAAACGGTCGGCCACATTGCGATCGAGATAGTCGCTGAGCCTGATCGGCGACCATCCGGGCCGCGAAAAGACGATGAACAGAATGGGGCGGGCGTCGGAATCCACCTTGCGAATTTCCGGCGCGAGAGCGTCTTCCGGCAAATCCTCCACCACGGACCCGACCCGGTCGCGCACGTCATTGGCGGCGGTGTCGATGTCGCGCGACGGATCGAATTCGATATTGATGTTGGACGTGCCGTCCTGCGACGTGGAGGTGATCGTCTCGATCCCCTGCACGCCCGCCACAGCATCTTCGACCAGCTGGGTGATGCGGGTTTCGACCACGGACGCGGCCGCGCCCGTATAGGTGGTTTCGACAGAGACGATGGGCGGATCGGTGTCAGGATATTCGCGTACCGAAAGACTGAAATAGCCGACGATGCCGACGATGCAGAGCAGCACCGCGATGACGGCGGCGAAGACGGGCCTGCGGACGGAAAGATCGGAAAGCTGCATTGCGCTTAGCCGCCGGCCTTGGCCGCGCGATCCTTGCCGCCCGACCCGACCCCGCCGGGAGCGGGCTTGTCACCCGCAAGACGGACCGTCGTGCCGTCCGTCAGCTTGACCACGCCTTCGGTAACGATCTTCTGGCCCGGTTTCACGCCGCCGGTGATTTCGACCATGCCGTTCTGGCGGATGCCGGTATCGACCTTCACCCGCTTGGCGGTGCGGCCTTCCAGCACGAACAGATAGCGGTCGTCGGCTTCCCCGACCAGGGCAAGTTCCGGCGCGGCAAGGGACTGGCGTTGCCGCGCCAGTACACTGACGGTCAGTAACATGCCCGGTTTGAGTGCGCGGTCGGGATTGGGCAGGATGGCGCGGACGCGGACGGCGCGGCTGGTGGGATCGATGACCGGATCGATGGTGGCGATGGTGCCGTTGAACGGCCGATCGGGCCAGGCGGCGGACACCGCCTTGATCGGCATGCCTTCATGGATCGTCGACAGCCGCGTTTCAGGAATGGTGAAATCAAGCTTGATGCGGCTGATGTCGCTGACCGTGGCGATGGCCGTGCCGGCGGGGATGATGGCGCCCACGGAAATGGTGCGCAGGCTGACATAGCCCGAAAAAGGCGCGCGGATCGTGCGATCGGTGATGGCGGCGCGCGCCTGATCGGCATTCGCGCGGGCGGAATTGACCAGCGCCACCTGCTGGTCGAGCGACGCCGCCGTGGCGAAGCCGCGGCTATTGAGTTGCTGGATGCGGTCAAGCTGCTGCTGCGCCTGTCGCGCCTGCGCCTGCGCGGCGGCGAGTTCGGCGCGCTCCTGCGCCACCGCCATGGTGGCGATGACCTGACCCTGGCGCACATAGCCGCCATCCGCGAAGTGAATGCTGTCCACCCGTTCCGTCACGGGGGCGGACAGCACGACCTGTTCGTTCGCCAGCGCGGTGCCCACCGCTTCCAGATCGTCGGAGAAGGAAACGCGTGCGATCGGGCGGACTTCGACCAGGGGAACGGTGCGCGGCCTCTTCTCCTTTTCACCGCTGCAACCGGCAAGACAAAGGGTCGTGAAAATGATGGGCACAAGGAGACGCATGATATTGGGCTTACAGGCCTTTTCGGGTGGGACAAGCCGTGCCTTGGTCACGGCGTGTATCATTATGTATCGAGCCGCAAGACGAATGCGGACGCGTTATCCACCAAGCCGGGCGTGCAGCAGAAATTCGACGTTGCCCTGAGGGCCAGTAATGGGGCTTTGCGTCAGGCCAGTGACGGTCCACCCCTGCGTTTGCACCCAATGCGCGACCTCTTCGCACACGCGTTGATGTACTGCGGGATCGCGCACCACGCCATTCTTGCCCACCTCCTCGCGCCGCGCCTCGAACTGCGGTTTTACGAGCGCGACGAGATGCGCGCCGGGGCGAGCGAAGCCGATCGGCCGCTCCAGCACCTTTGCCAGGCTGATGAAGCTTGCGTCGCAGACGATGATGTCGACCTGTTCGGGAACATGCGCCTCTGTCAGGATGCGGGCGCTGGTCTGTTCATGCACGATGACGCGGTCGTCGGAGCGCAATTTCCAGGCAAGCTGGTTGGTGCCGCTGTCGATGGCGTAGACGCGTGCCGCGCCGTTCGTCAGCAGCACGTCGGTAAAGCCGCCTGTGGATGACCCGACATCGATGGCGACGAAGCCGGTGACATCGATGGCGAAGGCTTCCAGCGCGTGGGCGAGCTTGATGCCGCCGCGCGAGACCCAGGGATGATCGCGGCCGCGCACGTCCAGTTCCGCGTCATCGGCCACCTGCTGTCCCGCCTTCTCGATCTTGCGGTCGCCAAGGAAGACGAGGCCGGCAAGGATCAGCGCCTGCGCGCGCGCCCTGCTTTCGGCGAGGCCATGATCGACGAGCAACTGGTCGGCGCGGACCTTGGCCATCAGCGCACCAGCGCGGTAAGCGTGGCCGGCGTCAGCAATTGCGGCAGCGTCTGCGCGTCCTTGCCCGGCGCATACCAGAGATAGAGCGGCACGCCCGAGCGTCCCTGACCTTCGAGGAAGCGAGTAATAGCGGGATCGGCATTGGTCCAGTCGCCCACCATCACGGTGACGCCCGCCTTGCGAAAGGCGTCCCGCGTTTCGGCGCGGTCGATTGCGGCCGCCTCGTTAGCCTTGCAGGTCAGGCACCAATCGGCCGTGAAGTAGAGGAAGACCGGTTTGTTCGCGGCGCGCAGGCTGGCGAGTTTCGCGACATCGAAGTGGACAGCCTCGGCGGCATTTTCGCTGGCCGCCGGAGCGCTGGTCGGCAGGGCGGAAACGGCGCCGCCAAGCACTGCCAGGGCCGCGATGAGGGCGATCCAGCCACCGGGCCTGCCGGCCCGTTGCCGGCCGCCCAGCCACCAGAGCAGCAGGGCAAGGATGAGGGCCGCGCCAAGGCCGATGGTCATGCCGGACACGCCGCGCTGCTGCCCCAGAAGCCAGGCAAGCCCGAGCGCGGTGAGGAACATCGGGATGGCGAGGATCTTCTGGAACCGGCCCATCCATGCGCCGGGCCGGGGCAGCCGCCGACGAAGTGCAGGGATATAGGCAAGCAGCAGGAACGGGAGTGCCAGCCCCAGGCCAAGGCCCGCGAACACGGTAAGCGCGGCGGCAAGCGGCAGCAGCAGCGCCGCGCCCATCGCCGCTGCCATGAAGGGGCCGGTGCAGGGCGTAGCGACGAAGGCGACCAGCGCGCCGGTCCAGAAGGCACCGGAAAGGCCGCCCTTCCCCGCCAGCCCTTCGCCGCCGCCATACGCACTGAGATCGAACAGGCCGGCCAGGTTGAAGGCGATGGCGGTCACCAGCAGCAGCAGCGCCAGGATGATGCGCGGATCCTGCAATTGAAAGGCCCAGCCGAACGCACCGCCCGCCGCCCGCAGCGCGAGCAGCAGTCCGCCCAGCGCCAGGCAGGTGAGGATGATGCCGGCCGCATAGGCCAGCGCTTCGCGCCGGACGATGCGTTCGTCGCCGCCCGCCTTTGCGAGCTTCATCGCCTTGAGGCCGAGGATCGGGAAGACGCAGGGCATGATGTTGAGCAGCAGGCCACCGAGCAGCGCGCCGCCCAGCGCCGCGAGGATCGCGCTCCATTGCCCGGCGGACGATCCTCCCGCGACTGGGCCGGGCCGTGCGGTAACCAAGAAGCCGACATGATCGCCGGTGCGCAGCACGGCCTGCACCGCGCCGCCCTTGCCACCCTGCGCCGCGTCCGTTTCGATCAGCAGACGGTCACCGTCGCGCGACACCGTCTGCGGCGCGGCATAGCGGGCGAGACCCTCCGCCAGCGGGAAGAGGTGGATGTCGCTGGCCTGCGCGCTGGCCGGGAAAGGAACCGAAAGACGCAACCGGCCGCCTTCCGTCGCATAGGTCGCTTCTGACCCGAGAGGGCGCGGCAAATGCGTCCGCCACGCGTCGAAGCGCGCCTGCGCCGCTGCCGGCACGCTTCCGTCACCGGCCACAAGATCAAGGGTCAGCTCGCCGCTTTCCGGCACGCAAACCTTGTCCGTGCAGGCAAGCCAGTTGGCCTTTGCGCGGATCGGCAGGTGCGTCCCCGCAGGCACATCGGCCGCGACCTTGAGGTCCGCCAGCACGGCATAGGGGCCTTCATAGACGTGGTTCATCAGGCCGGAGATCAGCAGCGTTTCCGGCACTGGATAGCGCAGCACGCCGACGGTCACACCCTTGGGCAGCGTCCACTGGACGGTCATGCCCAGGCCCGCATCCCCCGGATTGAGCCAGTATCCGTGCCAGCCCTTTTCCGGCGTCATCGCAAAGGCGATGGTCGTGCCGCCGCCGGGTTTCGGAACACCGCTCTCCGCCTCCAGCTGCGCAGCGATATGGGCCGGACCGCCGCCGAATGCGCCGCCCTGTGCGTGCGCCGTTGACAGGCCCGTCAGCATCGCGAGCGTCATCAATATGACTTGAAAAATGCGCATCGGGCCTCTGGTCGGGTGGATGCTAGCGGGCTAGGTCGCTCCCCAACCGCCGTCAAGGCATGAGAAGGTCAAGAGAATGTTGAAACGAGTCGCCGCCACTCTGTTGCTTGCCACCGCCGTGCCGCTGGCGGCCCAGTCTCCGGCACCCTCGCCTGCCCCGGCATCGACCGCGCCATCCATGCCCGCAACGCCGCCCAAGCTGATCGTCGCGATCAGCGTCGATCAGTTTTCGGCCGACCTGTTCAGCGAATATCGGCAATATTATAGCGCGGGGCTGAAGCGGCTGACGGAGGAAGGCGCCGTCTTCCCGCGCGGCTATCAAAGCCATGCGGCGACCGAGACCTGCCCCGGCCATTCGACCATCCTGACCGGCAGCCGCCCGTCACGCACCGGCATCATCGCCAATACATGGTTCGACCTGTCCACCGGCCTTGCGGATAAGGCGGTCTACTGCGCCGAGGATGAAAGCCGGCCGGGCACCAGCAGCGACAAATATGAGGCGTCGCCCGTCCACCTGCGCGTCCCGACGTTGGGTGGGCGGATGAAGGCGGCCAATCCCGCGACGCGCGTCGTGTCCGTATCGGGCAAGGATCGCGCCGCGATCATGATGGGCGGGCCGACCGCCGATCAGGTATGGTGGTTGGGCGGCGCTCAGGGCTATGTCAGCTACAAGGGCGTGGCGACGCCGCCGCTGGTGGCGAAGGTGAATGCAGTGATGGCGCAGCGGCTGGCGCAGGCCAATGCAGGCTTCGACCTGCCGATGCAATGCGCCGCCAAGGACTTTCCGGTGCGGGCCGGCGACAGGACCGTGGGCACCGGCCGCTTCGCCCGCGCCGCCGGCGATTACAAGGCGTTCCGCATCTCGCCCGAGCAGGATGCGATGACGCTGGCCTTCGCCGCTGCAGCGATCGAGTCCATGGACCTTGGCAAGCAGGCACAGACGGACATCATCTCCATCGGCCTGTCCGCGACGGACTATATCGGTCACACCTACGGCACGGAGGGCACCGAAAGCTGCATCCAGGTCGATCGGCTGGACAAGGAACTGGGCGCGTTCTTCGACCGGCTGGACAAGGACGGGATCGACTATGTCGTGGTGCTGACGGCCGATCATGGCGGCCATGACCTGCCCGAGCGCTATCGGCTGAACGCCATACCCATGGAACAGCGGGTCGATATGGCGCTGACGCCCAAGGCGCTGTCAGACGCCGTGGCCGCGAAGGCCGGACTGCCCGGCAAGAAGGTGATCTGGGGCGATGGCCCTTCCGGCGACCTCTATTTCGACAAGGGACTGACCGCCGCCGAGCGCGCGAAGGTGGAGGCGGAGACGCTGAAGCTGCTGCGCGCCCATCCGCAGGTCGAGACGGTGTTCACGAAAGCGCAGATCGCCGCTGCCCCCTCGCCGTCCGGGCCGCCAGAGAGCTGGACCCTGCTTCAGGAAGCGCGCGCCAGCTTCGACGCGGAAAGGTCGGGCGACTTGTTGTTGCTGCTGAAGCCGCGGGTGATGGCGATCCCCGAACAGGCGGTGATGGGCAGCGTCGCCACGCACGGATCGCCATGGGACGCGGACCGGCGCGTGCCGATCATCTTCTGGCGCAAGGGGATGCGCCATTTCGAGCAGCCGATGGGCGTCGAGACGGTCGACATCATGCCAAGCCTGGCGGCGTTGATCGGACTGCCCGTGCCGAAGGACCAGATTGACGGGCGGTGCCTGGACCTGATCGCTGGCGATGGGGACAGCTGCGCTGGAAAATAGGTCAGATATTCTCGCCGACCCCGTCCGTGCTTTCGAGCAGGGCATGGACGCGGTGCGGCGCTGACACCTCGACGCGGCTGGTGACTTCATATTGGGCCTTGGCCTGCCGGACATTGCTGTCCGCCGGCACGCTGTCCGTCAGCCGGACATTGCTGTCCGCCGGCACGCTGTCCGTCAGCCAGACATTGCCGCCGATTACCGACCGGCTGCCGACGATCACCCGGCCCAGCACCGTCGCGCCGGCGTAGATGACCACGTCATCCTCTATGATGGGGTGGCGAGGCAGCGCCTTTTCCAGCCGGCCGCTGCGATCCGAGGGGAAGCTCCGCGCGCCGAGCGTCACGCCCTGATAGAGGCGCACACGGTCGCCGACGATCGCGGTTTCTCCGATCACGACGCCCGTTCCATGGTCGATGAAGAAGCTGTGCCCGATGGTCGCGCCGGGATGAATGTCTATCCCGGTCGCGCTGTGGGCGATTTCGGAGACGATCCGCGCCACGAGCGGCGCACCCAGCACATGCAGCCGGTGCGCGAGGCGATGGTGGATGATCGCCAGCATCGACGGGTAGCAGATCAGCACCTCGTCCACGCTGCGCGCCGCCGGATCGCCCAGAAAGGCGGCATCGACGTCCGTGTCCAGCAGGTCGCGCAAGCCCGGCAGGCTTTGCGCGAAGCCCCCGATGATGCGCGCCGCCTCCGCGTCCAGAGCCGTCGCCGGTTCGTCCTTCATGGCATAGATCAGCTCCAGGCGGATCTGGCCGTAAAGGCGGCTGAGCACCGTCTGGAGGGTTTCCGCGACATAGGCGTCCTCATTGTGGAGGCGCACGAAGCTGGGGCCAAGCCGCAGGGGGAAGAGCGCGCCGCACAGCGCCTGCATGATCTTGGTCAGATTGGCCCGCGAGGGGAAGCCTTCCGCCCCATATTCGGCGTGATGCTGCTGCGACTGCCGCCAGCGGCTGCGCGCGGCACCCAGATCCGCAACCAGTTGGTCCAGATCCCAATATCCTTCCAAGCTCCGATTATCGTCGTCCGCCATGCGATGCGCCTTTGAACCATGTTTCTGTTGGCATAGCTCGGGCAAAGGCGCGTCGATAAACGAGTTTTGCTTGGGGATGGACAGTTTCTCTTTCTAAGCGCGCCGACCCTGACGCGGCAGGTCGAGGCAGATTTCCGCGCGCAGCCCACCTTCGGGGCGGTTGGCGAGGATCAGGTGTCCGCCTTCGGCAGCGACCGCCTTCTGGACGATGGCGAGCCCAAGGCCAAGGCCCCTGGTGTTGCGCTGACGGGCTTCGTCCAGGCGGGAGAAGGGGCGCATGACCTGCTCCAGGCGGTCGCGCGGGATGCCGGGGCCGTCATCGTCGACGCGGATCAGCACCTCATTGCCCTTCCGATCCACCGAGACGCGCGCGCGCTGGCCATAATGGAGGGCGTTTTCGATGAGGTTGCGCACCGCCCGCCGCAGCGACAAGGCGCGCACCTCCAGTTCGAGATGGTCCAGTCCTTCATAGGTCACGTTCTGACCATGGTCCTGAAAGGCATCCACGACCGTGGCTATGGTGACGGCGATGTCCGTGCGCACCGGCGTTTCGGGATCCTTCTCCCCGCCCAGATAAGCGAGGAGCGATTCGAGCATTGCGCCCATTTCCTCCAGGTCGCCGGCCATGGCATCCTGGACCTCGGCGTCCTTCACCGCCTCCAGCCGCAGTTGCAGACGGGCGAGCGGCGTACGCAGGTCGTGGCCGACCGCCGCCAGCGTTTCGGTGCGCTCGTCGATCAGGCGGTGGATGCGGGCCTGCATCGCGTTGAAGGCCGTGATGAGGTTGCGGACGTCGCTGGTGCCCGCTTCCGGCACGATGACTTCGGACCCGCGCCCGATCTTGTGCGTGGCATGTGTGAGGTCGCGCAGCGGCGCGAGCGTCCGTCGGATCAGGAGCCAGCCGGCCACCAGAAGCGCGAGCACCGGAATGAGCGCCAACCCCATCCGGCCGATGGTGAAAGCCCATTTCCCGCCATTATGCCGCATGCCGAAATAGAGCCAGCTTCGGTCGGGCAATTGCAGGCCGCCGTTGATTTCGGAATGGCGACCCGGGGTTATGCGCAACCAGAGGCCGGATTTCTCCAGGCTCGGTTCCCAAGTGATGATCTGACGCCGCATCCGCTCAAGGTCGGGCGACAATGGCGGCGGCGGCGGGGCGACCGGCGACCAGTGGACGTCATAGCGATCCGTCGTCAGCTGGAATCCGAGTGCGCGCCGATCGTCCTGCGGACTTTCGGCGAGCAGCTTGCGAGCGATGACCAGATGCTCGGCCAGCCGGCGGGCCTCGTCATCCTGAAGCGAAAGCTGGCTCGCCCGTTCGTAGATCAGCGTGCCAACGGCGAATTCGAGCGTCAGGGTGAGCAACAGGATCGCGAACAGGCGGCCGAGCAGCCCCAGCGATACCCTGACATGCCAGTTCAAGCGCGGCTGACCTCAGCATTGAACATATAGCCCACGCCCCTGACGGTGGTGATCGGCGCAGCCTTGTCCTGCGTGGTGAGCTTGCGACGCAACCGACTGACCAGCACGTCGATGCTGCGGTCGCTGCTGTCGCCCATGCGGGTGCGCGACAGCTCGATCAGCCGTTCGCGCGCGATGACACGCTGCGGGTGACTGAGGAAGGAGCCGAGCAGGTCGAATTCCGCGCCGGTCAGTTCCACGACCGCGCCGGTGGGCGACCGCAGTTCCCGCCGGGGGAAGCTGACGGCCCAGCCGTCGAAATGGGCTTCGCTCTCGCGATGCTCGTCCGGCCCACGCTCCACGCCGACACGGCGCAGGATGGCACGGATGCGAGCGATGAGTTCACGCGTACCGAAGGGCTTGGGCAGATAGTCGTCCGCGCCCAGTTCCAGGCCGACGATACGATCGGTCTCGCTGCCCTTCGCGCTGATGAAGATGATGGGAACGTCGCTCTTGCGGCGGATCTGGCGGCAGAGGTCTATGCCGTTGGTGCCAGGCAGCATGACGTCCAGAACGACGAGGTCTACGGGGCCAGCGTCGAACGCGACCCACATTTCCGGCCCCGACGAAGCGGGACGGACCAGATAGCCATGTTCCTGAAGCGCGCGGGTGGTGAGCGTCCGCAGCGGCGGATCGTCTTCGACCAGGATGATCGACGGCGCGGTCATGATGGCATGCGGGGCGGGATGAGCATGGCATCGGGATAAGCCCGGCCCGTTGCACGGTCAACCGGACGACCGGCCATCCTGTGCCCAAGGGCCATGCAGCAACAATTTGTCACGCTGCGGACAGGTGCAGCGCGACGATGCCGGGCCGGAAAAACCGGCCCGGCATCACGGGATCAGAAAGCGGCGGTGATGGAGAAGACCACGGTGCTGCGTGCGATCGACTTGCCGAAGTCCTTGCTGTCATTGACCATGAAGTTCGGACGGATGTAGTTTTCCTCGACCCGCGCGATGTCGGTATCGATATAGGCGATGCTGGCGGTCAGCGGCGTGCCGGGGATGGCCAGGTCCGCACCCACGAGCCAGTCGAGATATTTGCCGGTCGGCGCGACCGACGTGCCGTTCGGACCCAGGCCCGGATTGCCGTCCGACCAGCCCAGATGCGCCTTCAGCGAAACCGGGGTGTTCGGGATCGCACCGCTCACGTCAGCCCAGCTGTAGAAGTTGTCGTTCTTCTTGCCCGGACGGAAGACGGTGCAAGCGGCGTCGCTGCACCATTCGCCCAGCGCCTGCTGCTTGGGCGCGTAGGCGACGCCCACCAGGGCCTTCACCGGGCCGAACTGGTGCGAGAGCTTCACATAGGGTTCGGCGAAATCGGTTTTGTCGGCGCCCGAGGGATACATGTACCAGGTGAGGCCGACGTCGACGGTGGTGCCTTCGCCAAGCGGCGCGGCGTAACCGGCGATCAGGTCGAGCTCCATGTTGGCGCCACCGAAACGGCCCCAGCCGCCGAGGTTGGAACCCCAGGTGCCGACATAGGCGCCGCTTTCGTGCGCGATGGTGAAGCCACCCTGCACGGCCATGCCGCGGTCGCTCTGCGACACACCACGAAAACGATAGTCGGACGTGAGGCCGACAGTTCCGGTGACGGTGACGGGCTTTGCGGGTTCTTCCTGAGCGAAGGCCGGAGCACTGGAGAGAAGCGCCAGGGCGGCACAGGCGATTTGATACTTCATGAAACATTCCCCTTTACGAGTGAATGTCCCGTCCTGCTTCCGCGGCCCTGAAGTCTGTCGATGCTGCTCTGGGTGCCTGCGGATGTGCAGTGATTAAGCGGAAAGCCGTTTTTGGGGAACCCGTTTTTTCCTGCGACTGCGAAATGACCGCAGACGCTGTTGCGCGACTGCAACAATGATCACGCGCCCGTAAAACAGGGAGGCCGCCGCGCCGGATGCAGCGCGGCGGCCATATATCATGCTAAGTCAGACCGTTAAGCGACGATGTGACGCAGCCGCCCGGTAGCGCCGAACAGTTCCACCGGCGCACCCGCGCCGCGGCGGCGATCGACCCATTCCCGCAGCATTTCGGCGCAAGTATGGTCGATATGGCCAAGCCGTTCGACGTTCAGGATCACCAGGCCGGCGGCGGGGAGCGATTCCAGCTTGGCCGACAGCTTGGGCAGGCTGAGGAAGGTCGCGGTGCCGCGCAGCGCGACTTCATGCGCCTCGCCCCGGCTTTCCTCCTCAACGTTGAGACGCAGGCGGCGTGCATGCGGCAGCAGTTCGAGGACCGACAGGCCGATGCCCACCAGAACGCCGGTCAGCAGGTCTGTCGCCACCACGCAGATCAGCGTCGCTGCCCACACGATGGCCGGGAGCGGGCCATAGAGATGGAAGAGATGCTTCACATGCGCGACGCTGACCAGGCGGACGCCGGTGATGACGAGGATGCCGGCCAGGGCGGCCATCGGGATTTCCCGCAGCAGCCAGGGCAACAGGGCCACGAAGCCGAGAATCCAGATGCCGTGCAGGATCGTCGACATGCGTGTCTTCGCACCCGCCTGAACGTTGGCGGACGAACGCACGATAACCCCGGTCATCGGCAACGCGCCCGCGAAACCGCACAGCAGGTTGCCGATGCCCTGCGCGCTCAGTTCCTTGTTATAGTTGGTGCGCACGCCATTATGCATGCGGTCGACAGCCGCAGCCGACAGCAATGTTTCGGCGCTGGCGATGAAGGCGATGGCGATCGCCGTGGTGATGACCGTCGGGTTCAGCAGCTGGGCCAGCAGCCCCTGCTCGGGCAGCGTGACCGCGCCGATGATCGATTCAGGCACGACGACGCGAGCAACTGGGAGGCCGAGCGTGAAGGCGACGAGCGTCGCCGCGACTACGCCGACGAGCGCGCCGGGCACCAGCTTCATCGATGCGGGACGGAACTTCTCCCACCCCAGCATGCTGAAGATGGTGACAAGGCCGACCGCGAATGCGGTGGCGGCATCGCCATTCGACAGGCCCAATATCTGCCCCGGCATCGCGATCAGGTTATGCAGGCCGCTCGACAGCGGCTTGTCGTCGAAGAGGACATGGAACTGGCCGACGACGATCAGCACGCCGATCCCGGCCAGCATGCCGTGGACGACCGCGGGCGAGATGGCGCGGAACCAGCCGCCAACACGCAACAGGCCGGCGACGAACTGGATCGCGCCGGCAAGGATCAGGATAGGACCGAGCGCGGACATGCCCTGTTCGCGCACGATTTCAAAGACGATGACAGCCAGACCGGCCGCCGGGCCGCTGACCTGAAGCGGCGATCCCGCCAGCAGGCCGACGACGATGCCGCCGATGATGCCGGTGATGAGCCCCTTTTCCGGCGGCACGCCGGAGGCCACGGCGATACCCATGCAGAGGGGCATAGCCACCAGGAACACGACGATCGACGCCGTGAAGTCGCGGCCCAGAGCGCCGCCGGAAAGGGATTTCAACATGACTTACTCCGCCGCGACGGCAAGGGTGGTTTCACCCGCGAGACGGCGGGCCTGCGGAAGCGCCACAGGAAGGGGTTCGCCCTCACGCAGCGGCACGAAGCGATTGGTTTCGCCGTCGAGGCCCAGCACCTGTCCGGCATGGATGTCGACATACCAGCCATGCAGCGCGATCTCGCCGCGGGCGATGCCCGACGCGACCGATGGATGGGTCCGCAGGTGGGCTAGCTGGACCACGACGTTTTCGAGCGCGGTGTTGCGGAGCTTTTCCGCGTCGCTGAGGTCGCCCGGATAATTTTCTGCCACGACCTTCTGCGCAGCATGGCTGTGACGCAGCCAGGCTGCGACGTTCGGCATGGCGCTGAGGTCAGCGTTGGTGGACAGCGCCTTCATCGCGCCGCAATCGCTGTGGCCGCAAACGATGATGTCGCGCACGCCCAGCACCATCACCGCATATTCGACGGTGGCGGTGACGCCGCCCAGCTGGCTGGCATGCGGCGGCACGATGTTGCCCGCATTGCGGCAAACGAACAGGTCGCCAGGTTCCGCCTGCATGATGTGTTCAGGAACTATGCGCGAGTCGGCGCAGGAGATCATCAGCGCCTTGGGGCTCTGCCCTTCATTGGCGAGCTTGCTGTAGAGGCTGCTTTTCGTAGGATATGTGTTCTTTTCGAAGCTGAAGACGCGGCCGATAAGCTCGTTCATGGGACTATCCTCTTTATAATTGCGGAGCCGACAAGGGGATCGGCGGAGTTTGAAGAATAGGGACATGATTTTGCCGCAGCGCAGCGCGTTTGTAAGAAATCATGTCTGGACGCGAACAACTACGGATCGCGCTGGCGCGGGGTGGAAAATATGGTCTAGCGTCGTTCGACAGGGGCGCTGAACATATAGCCTGCGCTCCGAACGGTGACGATCGGCGCAGGATTGCCGCCGCGGGAAAGTTTGCGACGCAGCCGACTGACCAGCACATCGACGCTGCGATCCGACGATCCACCATCGCGAACGCCCGCCAGTTCCATCAATCGAGCCCTCGCGACGATCGTTTGTGGATGATCGACGAAAACGGCGAGCAAGGAGAACTCCGCCGCCGTGAACGATACCAGCGCACCGTCAGGTGCGATGACTTCCCGTCGACCGAAATCGACGGTCCAGCCGTCGAACAGCGCGTGGCCGAACCCGTGCGACACCAGCATCCGTTCGTTCCGCCCGCGACGCATGACCGCGCGAAGACGGGCCGCCAGTTCGCGTGCGGAATAGGGTTTCACCATATAGTCGTCGGCACCCAGTTCCAGCCCCACGACCCGGTCGACCTCGCTGATGTTTGCCCCTACCAGGATGATCGGCACGTCGCTCCGTTCGCGCACGTCGCGGCACAGGTCGAGGCCGTCCACGCCGCGCAGCGCGGCGTCCAGCACCACTGCGTCGATCGACGTTTCGTCAAGCGCATGGAATATGTCATGCGCCGACGCCGCAGCCATGGCTCGGAAGCCGCTCTGCTCCAGGAAATCGCGAACGTCGTGCCGTACCTCGCACTGGGTTTCGGCAAGAAGGATGAGGGCCGGGTTCATCGGCATGGTTCTGATGTCGGGGATGCGATGACGAGGGGCGGCATACCCTGAGCGGAGGCGCGCGCGGCGCAGGACGCTGCTACGGATGACATGGGCGCATCTCCTCTTGGTCGCAGGCGCGGCGGCGGCCGGCGGACCATGCCTGCTGTATGGGAGATGAATGTCTGCGCTATGGGCCGGCTGTAACAAAAGATTGCTGATAGCCTTATTGCGCCGCCTCCAGCAATGGAGCCGGTGCCTCACGGCCCGCGCGAGAAACATGGGCGATCACGGCGGCGAGCCAGATGGCGTCGCCCGCCGCGCGGTGCCGCACCACGCCCAACGCGTCTGCCCGCGCCACCGCAGCGGTGATGTGTTCCTCGCTCGCGGCCAATTCGTCGAAGAAAGCCGCGATATGGTCGATCTTCGGCGCGCTTCGCACACCTGCTGCCTGCGCCAGGATGGTCATCCAATATTGGTCGATCAGGCTGTCGGCGATCAGCCTGCGTCCCCACACCGCATTCTCCAGTTCCTCGAAGACCCGGTCTGCCGGCAGCCCTTCCCGCTCGACCCGGTCGCGGCTCAGGCCGTGCAGTGCCTCCGCTTCCGCCGTCCAGTCCCATCCGGCCCAGTCGTCATGCGGCCGGATCACCCAGCTACGCGCGCCCCCCTCTCCCGCTATGCCCACCTCGATCGGAAAGGATCGGCCATGGCGCGGCAGGCAGGACGCTTCGAAATCGATGGCGATGACGGACAAGATACGGCTCCCACAACGCTGGCTACCCGTCCGGATATCCACCGCGCTTGCATGCGCCCCTCTCCGCCTCAACTATGTCAGGGTGAAGTCATCCGCTACCCCCTTCAGCAAAAATCATATGAGCCGGATCAACGTCGCGACGAAACGTCATCCGTCTGCTAGGGCGCTGGACATGATGAGGAAACAATAGCCGCATGACGGTCATCGCTGCCTATCTCTACCGCGACGGCAGGCGCGTCCGCCCCGTCGCCATCGATGAGCGGATCGCCTGCGCGCGGGACAAGTCGGAATTCGTCTGGATCGGAGTCGCCGATCCGTCCGTGGATGAAATGCAGACGCTGGCGCGGACCTATGACCTGCACCCGCTGGCGGTCGAGGATGCGATCAACGCCAATCAGTTGCCCAAGGTCGATATCTATGGCGACCAGTTGTTCGTGGTCGCCCGCACCGCCCATGTCGAGGATGGCGCGATCTGCTACGGCGAAACGGCCATCTTCCTGGGCAAGGACCATATCATCACGGTCCGCCATGGGTCTGCGCGCGCACACATCATGTTGCGGACCGAGCTGGAGGCCGTGCCGGCGCGGCTGGCGCAGGGCGCCGATTATGTGGCGCATGCGGTGCTCGATTTCATCGTCGACGGCTATCTGCCGATCATCGAGGGAATAGAGGAGGAAGTGCTGACCATGGAGCAGACCATGCTCGACCATTTCCTGGGCCGGGAGGAAATCACGCGCATCTTCAACCTGCGCCGCCAGCTGATCCGCTTCACCCGCATCCTCATCCCCATGCATGAGGTCGCGACCAAGTTCGTGAAGCTGGATCTGCCGTGCATCGACGCGGAGGCGCGGCCCTATTTCAGCGATGTGCGCGACCATGTCCGACGAGTGCAGACGATGGTGGATGACCTGCGCGAAATCCTGAACAGCGTGTTCGAATCGTCCAACCTGCTGGAGCAGCAGCGCACTGGCGACATCACGCGCCAGTTGGCCGCATGGGCCGCGATCCTGGCGGTGCCCACCGCCATCGCCGGCATTTACGGCATGAATTTCGAGCATATGCCCGAATTGCGGACGCGCTACGGCTATCCGGTCGTGATCGGCGTCATCCTCTTCGTCTGTGCCCTGCTATACAACCGTTTCAAGAAGCTGAAATGGCTTTGAGGCCCTAGGCGTCGGCCCAGCGGCGCAGCAGATTATGATAGACGCCGGTCAGGCGAATGACCTCCGCATGGTCCTGGCCCAGTTCGCCGGCCACGCCCTGTACGCTGCGGTCGAGATCGAACAGCATCTGCCGCGCGGCGTCGTCGCGGACCATCGACTGGAGCCAGAAAAAGCTGGCGACGCGTCGTCCGCCCGTCACCGGTTCCACCCGATGAAGCGAGGATGAGGGGTAGAGCACCGCATGGCCGGCTGGCAGCTTGACCTGCTGGACGCCGAAATGCGTCTCGATCGTCAGTTCGCCACCGTCATAGGCGGCCGGATCTTCGAGGAAGACGGTCATCGACAGGTCAGACCGGACGCGAAAACCCGTCCCGGCCTGCAGCCGCACTGCATTGTCGACATGGACGCCGAAAGCCTGTCCGCTGGCATAGCTGTTGAACAGCGGCGGGAATATCTTGAGCGGAAGCGCGGCGGCGATGAACAGCGACGAACGGCCCAGCGCATCCATCACCACCTGCCCGGCGCGGCGCGCGGCCTCGCTGTCCTCGGGCAATTGCAGGTTGCGCTTCGCGAGCGCCGACTGGTGGCCCGACGTGACGTTGCCGTCCACCCAGACCGCGCCGTCGATGATGGCGCGAATGTCGGCGACGCCCTGCGCGTCGATCAGATCGGGAATGGCGATCAGCATGGCGGGTATCTAGTGTAAAGCGGGAGGACGGACAACCGGACCCGTCGCCCGCCCTCCCCCGATCAGCTGTCAGAAGCTGTAGAAGAGGCTGAACCGCGCCGCCCGCGCCTCGCCTGGGGTGGCCCATCCGCCCGACACCACGCCGTTGGTGGAGATATTGTTGCGGATGCCGGTATAATATGTCTTGTCGAACAGGTTCTGCACGTTGAGCTGCGCGGTCAGGCCGTTGTTGAAGTTCCACGATAGGAAGGCGCGGTGCACCCAATAATCGTCCGAGCGATATTGCGTCCGGTTGCGGAGGTTCGACTGGTTGAGCGCGAAGCTGCCCTGATAGGTGACGCCGTAACCCAGTTCGAGGCCGAACGGCAGGCGATAGCTGGTGTAGAGGCTGCCCGAATGTTTCGGCGTCTGGATAAGTTCGTCGCCCTTTGATGGGTCCGGCAGCGCGACGCTATTGTTGCAGACTTCCCGCGGGTTGACGAGGCAGCTGTTCGAAACCCCCTGTACGATCTTGCTGTCGAGATAGGTGTAGTTGGCGAAGATCAGCCATTGCGGCGTGATGTTGCCGGTCAGGCCCAGCGCGACGCCGTCCACGCGCGAATGACCGTCCAGCACTTGAAAGCTGGCGTTGGTGGCAGGGTCGTTGCTCGGGACGCGGTAGTTGGTCCGCTCGTTGCGGAACAGCGCCGCGGTCGCCAACAGCTTGCCGCCCACGAGATTGGCCTTCGCGCCGATTTCGTAGCTGCGGGCAGTTTCGGGTGCCACGCCGCAGAAGTCGACGGCTGTCGCGCCGGTTCCGCTGGTGCAGCCTGCCCGCACCGTGGCGGAGGACGGCGTCTTGCTGTTGGCATAGGCGATGTAGAGGCTGGTGTCGGGCGTCGGCTTGAACACCGCGCCAATACGGTAGGAAAAGAGATTGTCGTCGCTCCGCTGGCGCGCACCCGGCCTGGTAGCGCCACCGTCCGAGGGCAGCGCGATCGTGTCGGCGCGGAAGATGTTGCGGACATTTTCGTACCGGACGCCGCCGTTCAGTTCGAACTTGCCGAGTTCCAGCGTGTCGAAGGCATAGACTGCGACGTTGCGGCTGTCGCCGTAGCTGCGGCCCGACAGCATATAGTTGACCGGGCCGGTCCAGACGGTGTTCGGGTTGGACAGGCTGATGTCAGGCTGCACCGGCGTTCCACCAGCGGCGTCACGCATCAGGTTGGCGCTTTCGAGGCTGTAATCCTCCTGCGTGGCCGATGCGCCGATGACCAGCGTGTTGCGCAGGCCCGACGTGTCGCCGCTGACGATCCGCAAGTCGGTCTGGGTGTAGAGCAGATCGTTGATCTGGTCGCGCACCAATCCGCGCGGGCCGGACGGACGATAGGTGCCCGCCGCCATGCCCGTCGAGCAAGCGATAGCGGTCGTCAGGTTGGTCCCGGTGATTGGCTGAAGCCCGTTGGCGAGGCAGAAGGTGCCCTGCGGCGCGCTCGTCACGCTGTTCTGATGCACGCGCTGCCAGCGGCCCAACGTCCGCAGCGACACATTGTCGCTGAACTGGTGCGCGAAGATCGCGGTGAAGCGATCGATGTTGATGTTCTGCCGGTCGAGATTTTCGACGCCGAAATAGTCGCTGGAGTCCACACCCGGCAGGGGTCCGGCGTTGATGGCGTTCTTCACATAGGGAACGCCATAGACGGGGGTGTTGCGATCCTCCTGATGGAAATAGGCGAGCGTCAGGCTGGTCGGTCCTTCCATGCCCAGTTTGATCGACGGCGCGACGCCCCAGCGCTTCAGTTTCTCGACATCGCGGCCCGGCGTGTCGTTGCGATGGTACATGGCGTTGAGGCGCACGCCGATGAAGTCGGACGCGCGATAATTGCTGTCGATCGTGGCGCGATAATAATCGTCGGTGCCGACGCCGGCTTCAGCGATGGTCAGGGTGTCGCCCTGGGGCGCCTTCGTCACGAGGTTGATCGTGCCGCCGACCGAACCCGACCCGTTATAGACCGAGTTCGCGCCGTTATAGACCTCCACCTGCTGCATGTTGAAGGGGTCGGTGCGGCTATATTGCGCGCTGTCGCGCACGCCATCCAGCGTGATGTCGTTATTGGCCGAATAGCCACGCAGGTTGATGCTGTCCCCATAACCGCCGCCGCCTTCGCCCGCGCCGAAGGTGATGCCCGGCACGGTGGACAGGACATCGCGCAGCGTCAGCAGATTCTGCTTCTTGATCGTCTGGTCGGAAATGATCGTGACCGTCTGGGGCGTGTCGACGATCAGGGCCGTGTTCTTGGGATTGACCAGCTTGTCGGCATAGACATCGCCCGTAACCACGATGGAATCCTGCGGCGCGGCGGCCGGCGCGGCATCGGCTTCGGCGGCAAATGCGGGCGCGCTGGCGAGCATGCCGACGCAGCCGAGCGCCAGATAGGGAAGAGTTTTGCTGTTGATGGACATCGTGGCCCCCCGGTTGTGATCGTTGGGCCTCCCGCTATTGCGAATCGTTCTTATAGTCAATGCTATTGCGAATAATTCTTATCACTGTGATCGATGCGCTGCTCGAACAGCCAGCAACGGATGGCGCTGGCGAGATTGGGCGGGTCGGCGGCGCCCATGCGCAGCACGTCAATGCGCGCTATCAGCGCGTTCAGGGGAAGTTGCTGCGCGGACGCCGCCTGTCGCAGCGCGTCCCAGAATATGGGTTCCAGACTGATCGCGGTCTGATGACCGGCTATGGTGACGCTCCGCTTCACAGGCGGAGAAAAGGGCGACCCTTCTGGGTCTATCGGGTCGCCCGTCGTCATCAATACATATGCTGGCCGCCGTTGATCGACAGCGTACTGCCGGTCACGAAGCCCCCGTCCTCGCTGCAGAAGAAGGCGACGCCGCGCGCAATCTCGTGCGCCTGGCCCAGACGTCCCACCGGGATTTTGGCGACGATCTTCTCCAGCACGGGAGCCGGCACGGCGGCCACCATGTCGGTGTCGATATAACCGGGCGCGATGGCGTTGACGGTCACACCCGATTTCGCACCTTCCTGCGCCAGCGCCTTGGTAAAGCCATGGATGCCGGACTTGGCGGCGGCGTAGTTGACCTGCCCATATTGGCCCGCCTGTCCGTTGATCGAACCGATATTGACGATGCGGCCCCATCCACGCTCGCGCATGCCGCCGAAGGTCGCCTTGGCCATGTTGAAGCAGCCGCCAAGGTTGATGCGCATGACTTCGTTCCAGTCGTCGAAGCTCATCTTCGCGAGGACGCCGTCGCGCGTGATGCCGGCATTGTTGACGACGATGTCGATGGGGCCGAGATCCTGCGCGACCTGCGCGCATCCATCGAGGCAGGCCTGATGATCGCCCACGTCCCACTTATAGGCGGCAATACCGGTTTGGTCGGTAAAGGCCTTTGCCTTTTCCTCATTGCCGGCATAGTTGGCCGCGACCGTGTAGCCAAGATCCCTGAGCGCCAGGCTGATCGCCTCGCCGATGCCGCGCGTTCCGCCGGTCACGATCGCCACCTTCGACATATATGCATCCTCCTCCTGAAGCTGGGTCAGTCGATCCAACCCGAAAGCTCACGGCTCAGCAGCCTTTGATACAGGGTGATAGCTTCGGTCGAGGCGTTTAGACAGGGCAAATAGGCAAATTTTTCGCCGCCTTCGCGCAAAAATGCGTCCCGCGCACGCAGCGCGATTTCCTCCAGCGTTTCGAGACAGTCCGCAGCAAAACCCGGAGTCACGACTGCAATGTTGCGGACACCATCCCTTACCAGTCCGGCAAGCGTCGCCTCGGTTTCCGGCTCGAGCCATTTGGCGCGGCCGAAGCGCGACTGGAAACTCATATGCACTGGCAGAGACAGGGCTTCGCGCAGCAGTCGGACGGTCTTTACGGACTGGCAATGATAGGGATCGCCCAGATGCAATGTCCGTTCCGGCATGCCGTGGAAACTGGCGAGCAGCGCGTCGGGCGCGAAGTCCAGCGCGGCCAGGCGGCGCTCGACCGATGATTTCAATGCCGCGATGTAGGCGGGATCGTCATGATAGGGTGGCAGGGTGCGGATTGCCGGCTGCCAACGCATCGCGGCAAGAGCGGCGAAAGCGGCGTCGTTGGCGGTCGCCGTCGTGGCGGCGCTATATTGGGGGTAGAGCGGCGCGAGGAGGATGCGATCGCATCCTGCGGCCTTCATCGCCGAGAGCCGGCCGGCGATGTCGGGATTGCCATAACGCATCGCCCAGTCGACCACGACGCCATCTCCCATAGCCGCCTGCATGGCCTGTGCGGTGGCGCGGGTATGGACGGCGAGCGGCGACCCTCCCTCCGTCCAGACCTGACTGTAGGCATGGGCGGATTTTTTCGGGCGCGTCGTCAGGATCGCGCCGTGCAGGATCGGCTGCCAGACAAGCCGGGGTATCTCCACCACGCGCCGATCGGAGAGGAATTCGCGCAGGTAACGGCGCACCGACGTGGGATCGGGCGCATCCGGCGTGCCGAGGTTGACGAGCAGCACGCCGACCTTGGGCGCGGCAATGATGGGATGATCGGGGGGAAGGGTCATGCAGAAGCCAATAGAGGAAGACGCCGCAACCGCTGACCTGTCCAGGTGTACAGGGCATTGGCGATGGCAGGCGCGACGAGCGGCGCCGCAAGATCAGTGATTCTGGCTGGCGGCGCGGTGCTGCGGATCAATTCGACCGACACTTCCCCGATATCGGCAAGGCGCGGCAGGTTCATGCGACCGAGCATCGACCGAGTGGGAAGCCCGCCCTTGTAGGGCGCGGAAGCGCCGAGCGCATGGGCAAGGCCGTAGATCAGGCCGGCCTCCACCTGCTGCCGCGCGATGTCCGGATTGACCTGATCGCCTGCGTCCACCGCCGCGACGATGCGCGAGACGCTGACCGCATTGCCGCCCATCTCCGCTTCGACCATGATGGCGGCATAGGCTCCGCCTGCCATGCGCGCCGCGATGCCCTGCCCGCTGCCACTGACGCCGCCCTGCCAGCCGCCCATAGCCGCGGCGGTGGACAGGCAGTGGGCAAGGCGGGAATTGCCGCCCAGCATCTGGATGCGGAAGGACATGGCCTCGATCCCGGCAAGATGCGCCAGTTCGTCGACGAAGCTCTCGGTAAAGAAAGTGCCGTACAGTGCCGCATTGCCGGGCGCGAAGCCGAGGGCCAGGCCCACATCCGCCGGGTAATGATCCACCGCCCAGGCAGGCGCAGCATAGGGCAGCGCCATGCCGGCGATGGCGAGACGGGTGGGTTTATCCGCCATTTCGGCTGCGGCCTCGTGCGGCATGGCGCCGCGCCCTACCCGCGCCCAGGTCTGGCTCATGGCGCAGGGCGCGGCGACCTTCGCCAGCCAGCCCTCGATTGCGCCGCTGCGCCCCAGCTTCGCGGCGAGGCGCGCCTTAGCTGGCGAAGCCGGACGATCCTGCACCACATCCTCCAGCCGCGACCATAAGAGTTGCACCGGGCGGCGCATATCGCGGGCAATGAGAGCAGCCTGCGCCCCCACCTCCCAGTCCATGCGTCGCCCGAAGGAGCCACCGGCGTGCAACGGATAGAGCGTCACCGCCGCTTCCGGGAGGTCGAGCGCGCGCGCAATGGCGTCGCGGGCGAGCGCGGGCGCCTGCGTCGCCAGCCATATCTCCGCCTCCTGGTCCATTACGCGGGCGGTCGCGGCCATCGGTTCCAGCGTCAGGTGCAGACCGGCGTCGACTTGATATTCGCTGGCGAGGATGGTCGCGCCTTCGAACACCGGCAACAGGTCACCCTGCGCGTAGATGCGCCGCCCGGCGGACCCGGCGAAGGCCGCCTCCAGGGCGTCGTCGATCGTTTCGCTGCTGACCGGCTTGCCGCGCAGGGTGAAGACCGGATCGGCAAGATCGAGCGCCTTGTTCGCCGCCCACCAGTTGCTCGCAACGGCCGCGACCCAATGTTCCTGCTTCACCAGCTTCAGGAAACCGGTCACGCCGGCGGGCGAACGCTCGTCCAAACCGGCAAGCACCGCATCGCCGATCGGCCCCTGCCGGATCGACGCATAGACCATGTCGGGCAGGCGGACGTCAGCCGCGAAATTATGGCTGCCGTCAATCTTCGACGGGGCGTCGAGCCGGGGCAGATCCTGGCCTGAAAGGCGGCCGTCCTGCCCCTGTCGATAGGGAAGGATGTCGGGCACATCGAAGCGGGCGGCATCCTCCACCACGTTGCCGATCTTCATGCGCTTCGCCGCGCCATCGGAGATCACGCCGTCCTGGATATCGCAGCTTTCCCATGGAATGTCCCAGCGCGCCGCCGCCGCCTTGCACAGCAGCACCCGCGCGGCAGCGCCGGCATCGCGATAGGCGTCGTGGAACATGGGAATGGACGTGCCCGCGCCCGTCAGCATCAGGGAAGACCGGCTGGCATATTGGCCGATCGCCCAATCGCCTGCCTCGCCAAGCAGGCGGGTCCAGTCGCTCGCCAGCCATTCGCGCGCGAGGAGGGTGTTGGCGTAAAGCGGGCTGATCGGCGCGCTCTGGACCGCGACCGTGCGCCAGTCCGCGCCGAGTTCATCCGCCAATATCTGCGGCAGGACAGTAGTGACCCCCTGCCCGCTTTCCATCTGTGGCACGATGACGATGATCTGGCCGGATCGGTCGATCTTCAGGAAGGCGTTGAGGATGGTTTCGCCCGGGCCGGCATTGAGGTTGGGCCGGTAGCTGCGCGGCCACACGCCCCAGGCAAGCAGAAGGCCCGCCGCCGCGCCACCGCCTACCAGCAGCGTCCGGCGATCGATGCCCTTGCCTTTATCGGATCGCTTTCGCGGTGCGCGCGCCATGCCCAGCCTGATAGAGGCGCATGGCCCGGCTGCCTAGCGTCAATCGGCGCGGACGGGCGCCACGCCCAGGCGCGGTATCTCGATCGCGGGACAACGGTCCATGACGACCTTGAGGCCGGCGGCTTCCGCACGCGCTGCGGCGGCATCGTTGACGACGCCGATCTGCATCCAGACCGACTTCGCGCCGATGGCAATGGCGTCATCCACCGCCTCCCCGGCCGCTTCGCTGCGGCGGAAGATGTCAACCATGTCGATCGCCACGCCGATATCGGACAGCCGTGCCCAGACGAATTCGCCGTGGACATGCTCGCCAGCGATCTGCGGGTTCACGGGCAGCACGCGAAAGCCATGATCCTGAAGGAAGGCCATGACCGAATAGCTCGCGCGGTCTGGCCGGTCGGATATGCCGACAAGCGCGATGGTGCGGGTTTCGTTCAGCAGATCGGCAATGTCCTGCGAGGTGGTCAGCGGCATGGCATGTCTCCTTTTCCATGACATGGGGAGGACGCCAACCTCCGCAAGACGTTCCCTTGTCGGAGAGATCGCGATAGCGTGGCCGCATGTTCACCATTCGCCCGGCCGATCTGTCCGACCCGCAAACCACAGCGCTGCTCGCGCTTCACCTTATGGGTATGCAGGCGAACAGTCCGGCTGAGTCGGTCTTCGCACTGGATCTCAGCGGGATGCGCGCGCGCGACCTTGACGTCTGGACCGCATGGGAGGGCAAGAAGATCGCCGGCGTGGCGGCGTTGCGGACGCTCTCGCCCGACCAGGGTGAGATCAAGTCGATGCGGACCCATCCAGACCATCTGCGGCGCGGGGTCGCGGCGGTGCTGCTAGCGCATATCGTGGCGGAGGCGCGGGCGCGGGGGATGCGGCGGCTGAGCCTTGAAACGGGGAGCGGACCGGCGTTTGAACCGGCGCTCGCCCTCTACCGGCGGCATGGCTTCGGCGATGGCCCTGCCTTTGGAGATTATCAGAAGAGTGCGTTCAACCAGTTCCTGCATCTCGAGCTTTGATCAGGTGGCAGTCTTCAACCAGTCCGCCACTTTCCGCGCGATACCGACGAATACGTCGGCATGCGCGCCTTCGCCGGCCGCCGGCGGATCGCCGGCGTCGGACCGGCGGCGGATGTCAATGGCGAGCGGGATGCGGCCGAGGAAGGGCATGGACAGATGCACCGCCTCCTGCTCCGCGCCGCCCTGGCCGAAGGGATCGGACATCTCGCCGCAGTGAGGGCAGGCATAGCCCGCCATATTTTCGACCAGGCCGACCATCGGCACGCCTGCCTGCGCGAACAGGCTAACGGCGCGGGTCGCGTCGATCAGCGCCAGATCCTGCGGCGTGGACACGATCACCGCGCCGGCAGGCTTGTGCTTCTGGATCATCGACAGCTGTATGTCCCCGGTGCCAGGCGGCATATCGACGACCAGCAGTTCAGCGTCGCCCCAATGGGCATCGATCAACTGGCCGAGCGCATTGCCCGCCATCGGGCCGCGCCAGGCCAGCGCCTTCCCCGGCTCCACCAGATGCGCCATCGACAGCATCGGGATGCCATGGGGGCCGGTTACGGGCACCAGTTTCTTGTCCTGCGCGACAGGCTTCTGGTCCTCACTCGCCATCAACTTGGCTTGGGACGGGCCGTATATGTCGGCGTCCACCAGCCCGACCTTGAGACCGAGCCGGTGCAGCGCGACGGCAAGGTTGGCCGAAAGCGTCGACTTGCCGACCCCCCCCTTGCCCGATGCGACGGCGAGGATGCGTGAGGGGCGGCGCTCCGCCGTCTCTATGATGCGGACCTCGACCACATCGGACACAGTAAGACCGCCTTCCCGGATCGCGCGGGCAAGGCCTTCGCGTTGCTGCGGCGACAATCCCGCGACATCGAGCGTCAGCGTCATCACGCTGTCCTTGATGCGCGGGGTGCTGGCGCGGCCACCGGTCAGGGCGGTCAGGCGGGCGGCAAAATCGGCAAGATCGGTCATGGCCACGGCCTCTAGGAAATTATCGCGGCCATTTGCACTGTTTTTCGGACCGGAGCCTTCCTATAGAAGGGTTCATGACAAGATTATTCGGGTGGATGCCCGCAATCGCAGCGATGGTCCAAGGCCCCTGGGGCGGCAAGAATGACGGACCCGACGGGGATGATGGCAAGGGCGGCCCCGCCGGCCCCCGCAATCCGTGGACCCAGCCGGGCAAGGCGACGGGCGGCGGCCAGAAAGGCCCTTCCGCGATCGAGGAACTGCTGCGCCGCGGCCGGGAAAGTTTCGGCAATGGCGGTGGCGGTTTCGGCGGCCTGCCCCCTCGCGCGTCGGGCAAGGCGCTGTGGCCCATCGGCATCGCCCTCCTGGTGGTGTTGTGGCTGGTCCTCACCAGCTTCCACCGGGTCGGCCCGCAGGAACGGGGCGTCGTCACCCTGCTCGGCAAATATAGCCGGACGCTGACGCCGGGCATCAGCCTAACGCTGCCCGCTCCGTTTGAGGCGGTAACGACGGTCGATGTGGAGGAAATTCGCACGATCGATATCGGATCGGTGAGCGCGGAAAGCGAGAATCTGGTGCTGACGGGCGACCAGAACATCATCGATCTGGCCTATTCGGTGCGCTGGAACATCCGCAATCCCGAGCTTTACCTGTTCCAGCTTTCCGATCCCGACGCCACCGTGCGCGAGGTCGCGGAAAGCGCCATGCGCTCCGTGCTTGCGAGCGTCAGCCTGGACGATGCACTGGGCGCGGGTCGCACCACGATCGAGCAGCAGGTCGAACAGCGGATGCAGGAGATATTGGACGGCTACAAGTCGGGCATCCGCATCCAGGGCGTCGCGATCAAGCAGGCCGATCCGCCGGCCGCCGTGAACGACGCGTTCAAGGCCGTGTCCGCCGCGCAGCAGACCGCGCAGACCTACCTCAACGAAGCGCGCGCCGCCGCACAGCAGGTCACGGCCAAGGCGCAGGGCGAGGCCGCCGCCTTCGACAAGGTCTATGAGCAGTACAAGCTGTCGCCGGAGGTTACACGCCGCCGCATGTATTATGAAACCATGGAAGGCGTCCTGTCGAACGTCGACAAGACCATCGTCGAAGGGAAGAATGTGACGCCCTACCTGCCGCTGCCCGAACTCAAGAAGCGAGCGCAAGCGACCCCGGCCGACAGCGCCGCCAGCACGGGAGGGCAGTGATGCCAACCATGCGACATCCGGTCGCCCTTGCTCTGATCGCGCTGTTCGCGCTGATCATCCTGGGCAGCACCATCGCCATCGTGCCGGAAACCAAGCAGGGCGTGATCGTCCGCTTTGGCGATCCCAAGGCGATCATCAATCGCTATCGACCCAATGAAAGCTTTGGCCAGACGGGCGCGGGCGTCATCCTCCGCCTGCCGTTCGTCGACCAGATCGTCTGGATCGACAAGCGCGTACTCTCCGTGGAGATGGAGCGGCAGCAGGTGCTGTCCACCGACCAGCTGCGCTTGCAGGTCGATGCCTTCGCCCGGTATCGCATCGTCGATCCGCTGCGCATGTATATCGCAGCGGGCAGCGAGGAGCGCGTGTCCGACGCGTTGCGCCCGATCCTGGGATCGGCGCTGCGCAACGAACTGGGCAAGCGGCCCTTCGCCGCGCTGCTAAGCCCGGAGCGGGGCCAGGTGATGCAGAATATCGAGACCGGCCTCAACCGCGTCGCCCGCCAATATGGCGCGGAGATCGTGGACGTGCGGATCAAGCGCGCAGACCTGCCGGACGGCACGCCGCTGGAAAGCGCCTTCACCCGCATGCGCACCGCGCGCGAGCAGGAAGCGCTCACCATCCGCGCACAGGGCGCGAAGCAGGCGCAGATCATCCGGGCGGAGGCGGATGCCAATGCCGCGCGCATCTACGCCGAAAGCTATGGCAAGGATCCCCAATTCTACGACTTCTACCGGGCCATGCAGAGCTATCGCTATACCTTCTCGCCCGATCGCAGCGGCCAGACGAACATCATCCTGTCGCCCGACAATGAGTTCCTGCGCCAATTCCAGGGTGGACGTTGATCGCGGTGAAGATCATTACGGAACCCGCGCCATTCAAAGAGGGTTAAGGCAAGGCGGCGCATGTGAAGGACTTGTCCGAAGAGTCCCGCCTTCCCAATTCCTACGAAGATCTGAAGAGGACCGTCACGAGTGCGTTACGCTTATGCCATTACCGGCGCCCTGCTGCTCGGCGGCACCGCCATCGCCGTTACCACCAGCTCCAATGTCGGCGCGCAGGTCGCGCAGAATGAAGGGCTTCAGGCCGCTGCCCCGGCGGGCGCGCCCGCCAGTCTGGCCGACATGGTCGAAAAACTGCAGCCCGCCGTGGTCAACATTTCGACCAAGCAGCGGGTGAAGGTGCAGAATCCCTTTGCCGGCACGCCCTTCGGCGATCTGTTCGGCCAAGGCCAGGGCGGCCAGCCGCAGACCCGGCAGGCCCAGTCGCTGGGTTCGGGCTTCATCATCTCTGCCGACGGCTATATCGTCACCAACAACCATGTCGTGTCGGCCGGAGCGGAAGGCGCCAGCGTCGAGCAGATCACGGTGACGCTGACCAACAAGGAAGAATATACCGCCAAGCTGGTGGGCCGTGATCCGGCCACCGACCTTGCGGTCCTGAAGATCACTGCGAGCAAGCCCCTGCCCTTCGTCAAGTTCGGCGACAGCACCAAGGCGCGCGTGGGCGACTGGGTCGTCGCCATCGGCAATCCGTTCGCCCTGTCCGGCACAGTCACGGCGGGCATTATTTCCGCCCTGCATCGCAATACCGGCGGTACGTCTGGCTATGACAAGTTCATCCAGACCGACGCATCGATAAACCAGGGCAACAGCGGCGGCCCGATGTTCGACATGCGCGGCAATGTGATCGGCATCAACAGCCAGATCCTCTCGCCCACCGGCGGCAATGTGGGCATCGGCTTTGCGATCCCGTCCGAACAGGCGGCGCCCATCGTCCAGCAGTTGATGAAGGGCCAGTCGATCAAGCGCGGCTATCTGGGCGTGCAGATCAGCCCGCTCGGAGAAGACCTCGCCGACTCGCTCGGCCTCGCCAAGAATCGCGGCGAGTTCGTCCAGAGCGTGGAGCCGGGCAAGGGCGCGGACCAAGCTGGCATCAAGGCCGGCGACGTGATCGTCAGCGTCGCGGGGCAGGAAGTCAGCCCTGATCAGAATCTGTCCTCCATTGTCGCCAGCCAATCTATCGGCGCGCGCGTACCGATCGTGCTGATCCGCAACGGCCAACGCCAGACGGTGACGGCTGTCGTGGGCGAGCGCCCGTCCGAGGACGAGCTGAACAGTTTCGCGCAGAGCCAGGACGATGATGATTTCAGCCAGCAGGACCAGAATCCGGGTCAGGCGGCGCAGCAGTCGCTGGGCATTTCCGCGATCCCGCTGACGCCGTCCATCACGCGCCAACTTGGCATTGCCGCCGACACGCGCGGCATCGTGATCACCGGGGTGGACGGCTCCACCGACGCGGGTGCGAAGGGCCTGCGCCGTGGCGACGTGATCCTGAGCGCCAACAACCGCCCGGTGCTGAGCCAGGCGGAACTGGATGCGCAGGTCAAGGCTGTGTCCGCGCAGGGCCGCAACGCCATCCTGCTCCAGGTGCTGCGTCGCGGCCAGCCGGCGATCTTCCTACCGGTGCGTCTGCGCGACAAATAGACGGCGCTTGCCGAAGCATCCCGGTTCGTTAGGATTGGGGCAGCCTGTCAGACCCGTTCGGGCCGGTCCCTTCGCATTGTCGAGGGACCGGGGCGAGCGGGTCTTCTTTTTTCTGGAGGGAGCGGGAATGAGCGAGGGTATCTTCATCGGTCTTGGCGCGCCGGAGAAGGATGGCGGCATTCCGCAATATCTGAACCTGCGACGCGCCAACCGGCACGGCCTGATCGCGGGCGCAACCGGCACCGGCAAGACAGTGACGTTGCAGGGGATCGCGGAGAGTTTCTCAGCGCTAGGCGTGCCGGTGTTCCTGGCCGATGTGAAAGGCGATCTGGCGGGCATTTCCATGGCCGGCTCGCCCACCGCCAAGAATGCCGACAAGCTGGTCGCGCGGGCAGCGGAAGTCGGCGTGACCGACTATAGCTATGCCGACAATCCAACGATCTTCTGGGATCTTTACGGGCAGCAGGGCCATCCCGTCCGCACCACCGTCAGCGAAATGGGGCCGCTGCTGCTGTCCCGCCTCATGGGCCTCAACGAAACGCAGGAAGGCGTGCTGTCGATCGCCTTCAAATATGCCGACGAGGAAGGGCTGCTGCTGCTCGACCTGGGCGATCTCCAGGCGATGCTCGCTTACTGCGCGGAGAATGCGGACATGCTCTCGGCCCGCTACGGCAATGTGACCAAACCGAGCGTCGGCGCGATCCAGCGGCAGCTGCTGCAGCTGGAAAGCCAGGGCGGCGACCATTTCTTCGGCGAACCGGCGCTCGATATCCACGACATGCTGCAGGTGGACGATAAGGGCCGCGGCTACATCAACATCTTCGCCGCCGACAAGCTGATGCAGAGTCCCAAGCTCTATGCCACCTTCCTCCTTTGGCTGCTGTCGGAGCTGTTCGAGACGCTGCCCGAGGTGGGCGATCCGGACAAGCCCAAGCTGGTCTTCTTCTTCGACGAGGCGCACCTCCTGTTCGAGGATGCGCCAAAGGCGCTGACCGACAAGATCGAGCAGGTGGTGCGGCTGATCCGGTCGAAGGGCGTGGGCGTCTATTTCGTGACGCAGAACCCGATCGACATCCCCGAGGATGTGGCCGGGCAGCTCGGCAACCGGGTGCAGCATGCGCTGCGCGCCTTCACGCCCCGCGACCAGAAGGCGATCAAGGCCGCGGCTGAGACGTTCCGCGTCAATCCCGACCTGAATGTCGAAACGGCCATCACTGAGTTGAAAGTCGGCGAAGCGCTTGTGTCGCTGTTGCAGGAGGATGGATCGCCGGGCGTCGTCCAGCGCACGCTCATCGCCCCGCCCCGCTCCCGCCTGGGTCCGCTCGACGCCAAGGAACGCGCGATCATCCAGTCGATCTCGCCCTGCGCCGACAAATATGACGAAACCGTAGATCGGGAATCCGCCGAGGAGATCCTGGCGGCGCGGGGACAGGCAGCGGCGGCCGCCGCCCAGGCGCAAAAGGCAAAGGCGGAGGCCGACAAGGCTGCGGCGGCGCAGGCCAAGGTGGAAGCCAAGCAGCGCGAGGCGGAACTGAAGGAACAGGCCCGCCGCGACGCAGCTGCGGCGCGGGAAGCCGCCAAGCCGGGAGCGTTCGAGAAAGCCGTGCAATCGGCGACCCGCTCGGCCGCCTCGTCGGTCGGCCGCCAGGTGGCCAATGAACTGGGCCGGGCGGTATTCGGCGGATCGAGCCGCCGCCCCTCCTCCGGTGGGATCGCAGGCAAGCTGGTGCGCGGGATATTGGGCAGCCTGTTCAAATGATAGGATGATGATGCGCGCCGTCGCCCATCCGGCCGCGGCTTTCGTAGCGCGGGCGCGTCGCCCGTAGGGAGGTTTGACTGTCATCCGGCCGTCCTTGGACGACCTGAAAAGCAGCGCTTGCCTGATGCTGAGAAAAGCTCATCGATCGCAGCGGCTTGGCCGTTGCCTGATCGGTCCGCGCACGGCTAAGGCCGGGACATGACCGCGTCCTCGTCATCTCCGCACCCTTTGAGGTTCGGCAACTTCCGCGCCTATCTTGCCGGCCGTCTCGCGGCGGTGCTGGCGCAATATAGCATGATGATCGTGCTGGGCTGGCAGGCCTATAATATCGCGCGCGAAACGATGACGACCGCCGGCGCGTCGGCGCAGTTGGGACTGATCGGCCTCGCGCAGTTCGTGCCGCTCTTCTTCCTGACTCCGGTGACCGGATGGGTCGCGGACCATTATGACCGGCGGTTCATCACCCGGATCACCCTGACCATGCTGACCGCCGCGTCGGGGCTGCTGGCGTTCGCCACCTTCGAAGGATGGGTCAGCTTGCCGTTGGTGTTCGCCGTCGCCGTCGTCGTCGGCATCGCCCGCGCATTCAACGGGCCGGCCTATGGCGCGCTGGCCCCCAACCTGGTGCCCGCGACGGTCCTGCCCAACGCCATCGCCATTTCCAGCGTCTTCTGGCAGACCGGGATGATCGCCGGCCCGGCACTGGGTGGTTATGCTTATGCGGCCGCGCCCTGGGGCGCCTATGCGATGGCGTCCGGCTTGTTCGGCATCGCGCTGGTCGCAATGCTCTTCATCGGCCGTGTGCCGCAGCCGCCACGCGACACGACCCGCCATCCGTTGCGCCAGATGATCGACGGCTTCACTTATGTGAAGGGCAATCGGCTTGTGCTGGCGACGATCACACTGGACCTGTTCGCCGTATTGCTGGCCGGCGCGACGGCGCTACTGCCGGTCTATGCCCGCGACATATTGCATGTCGGATCGAGGGGCCTCGGCCATCTCGCCGCAGCGCCTGGCATCGGCGCGGGGGCGACGGCGCTCTGGTTCTCCTTCCGCCCGATGAAGACGCAGGTCGGCATCAAGATGCTGGGCGCGGTCATCCTGTTCGGCCTTGCGACCATCGCCTTTGGCTGCACCGCATTCCTGCCACGCTCCGTCGCGGTGGAGTTCGGCATTGCGTCGCTGGTGGTGCTTGGCAGCGCCGACATGGTGTCGGTATTCGTGCGCCAGTCGCTGGTGCAATTGCATACGCCCGACGCCATGCGCGGGCGCGTGTCGAGCCTGTCCCAGCTTACCATTTCTGCGTCCAACGAACTGGGCGAAGCGGAGTCGGGCTTCCTCGCAGCGCTCGTCGGACCGGTGGCGGCCGTCATCGGCGGTGGCATCGGTGCGATCCTGATCACGATTTTCTGGGCGCGCCTCTTTCCCGAATTGCGCCTTGCGCATAGTTTCGATCCACCCGACATCGGGCGAGCGCACCCCAGCCAGGAGAAGCCCCTATGAAAGCTGCCTCGATACTCGAAACCATCGGCAACACGCCGCATATCCGTGTGCAGCGCCTGTTCGGCGATGCCGAAGTGTGGATCAAGTCGGAACGGGCCAATCCCGGCGGATCGATCAAGGACCGTATCGCGCTGGCGATGATCGAGGCCGCGGAGGCTTCGGGCGAATTGCAGCCGGGCGGCACCATCATCGAACCGACATCGGGCAATACCGGCGTGGGCTTGGCCATGGTGGCGGCGGTCAAGGGATACAGGCTGGTGCTGGTCATGCCGGAGAGCATGTCGATCGAGCGGCGCCGGCTGATGCTGGCCTATGGCGCGAGCTTCGACCTGACGCCACGCGAAAAAGGCATGAAGGGCGCGATCGAGCGCGCGCTGGAGCTGGTGAGCCAGACGCCGGGCAGCTGGATGCCGCAGCAGTTCGAAAACCCGGCCAATATCGACGTGCATGTCCACTCGACCGCCGTCGAGATTTTGACGGACTTTGGCGATACGCCCATCGACGCGCTGATTACGGGCGTCGGCACCGGCGGGCACATCACCGGCACGGCCGAGGTGCTGAAGAAGGCGTGGCCCGACCTCAAGGTGTTCGCGGTGGAACCGACCCTGTCACCGGTCATCAGCGGAGGACAGCCGGGGCCGCATCCCATCCAGGGTATAGGCGCGGGCTTTGTACCGGCAAACCTGCACACCCAGCTTCTGGACGGCGTAATCCAGGTCGATCCGGTCGATGCGAAGAACTATGCCCGCCGCGCCGCGCGGGAAGAGGGCATGCTGGTCGGGATTTCGTCCGGCGCCACGCTGGCGGCCATCGCTCAGAAGCTGAAAGACCTTCCGGCGGGAAGCCGCGTTCTGGGCTTCAACTATGATACCGGCGAACGCTATCTGTCCGTGCCGGATTTCCTGCCGGAATAAGCGCACACCGTCGAGACGCATGACCGAACTGTCATCTTCCGCCCGGCCACATGCGGTCATGTGGCTGATGTGGGCGCTGATCCTGATCGGACTGCCGATGGCGGTGGCCAGCTGGGAAAGCCGTCCCCGTCCCGAAGGCCCCGCCGCGCGATTTCATGCGATCGCGCAACGCGCCCGGATGCAGGCGATCAAGGCCCCGCCTCCGCCGGTCGAGCCGGTGCGGATCTACGCCCTCGGCCCGGAAGAAGCGCGTGCATTCAACGCGAAAATCCCCTTCTCGCGCGATCCCAACCCGTCCGCGCGCCCTTTCCTGTTCCGCGGGTCCGAAACCGATCTTGCGCGGGCAACCGACTGCCTGGCCGCCGCGCAACTCTACGAGGCCGGGGACGACGCCGTCGGAGAGCAGGCGGTGGCGCAAGTCGTGCTGAACCGCGTGCGCCATCCCGCCTTTCCCAAGACGGTGTGCGGCGTGGTCTTTCAGGGGCAGGAGCGGCGGACCGGCTGTCAGTTCACTTTCACCTGCGATGGCGCGCTGGCGCGTATTCCGAGCCCGGCGGCTTGGCTGCGCGCGCGGGACATCGCGCGCTCGGCCCTGGCCGGCAAGGTGTTCAGGGCGGTGGGATATGCCACCCACTACCACACCGACTGGGTCGTGCCCTATTGGAGCGGCAGCCTGGACAAGATCACGGCGGTGGGCACGCATCTCTTCTTCCGCTGGCGCGGATGGTGGGGCACCCCGCCCGCCTTCCGCTTCGGCAGGGATGACGAAGAACCCCTCATCGGCAAGATCGCGCAGCTGTCCTTGGCGCACAGGGCTGACGATCCGGGCGCGCCCTTCCTTCCCTTGGGCGAGAATGCGGACGCGCTTGCGGCGCATCCCGAACGGGTGGGCATGGACGCGATCGGCAAGATGGTGGCAGGCGTGCGGATCATCTCCGTGACGGATGCCCACAGCTTCCTGGTCGAACTGCCGCGCGGAAGCGCGCCTGACAGCTGGCCGGCGATAGCGCAGACTTTCTGCGCTGGCCGCGCCCAATGCCGGATCATGGGCTGGGTCGCCGGGGAGGCGCCGAAGGAGGTGCCGCTGACGCTCGCCGCGATGGCCGCCATGCGCTTTTCCTATATCCATGACGCGACGACCAACCTTCAGAAGGCGCTCTGGAACTGTAGCCGCACGCCGCGCGCGGTGAAGGCCCAATGCATGCGTGATCGCATACCCATGGCCAACCCGCCCGTTGCCACCAGCGACGCAGGGCTGTCGGGGGTGCGACGGAAGATGCGGTTCGAAACGGTCAGGATCGCGTCGCCGGGCGGGACAGCGTCTTCATCCGCAGCCAGCAACGCCGCGGAGGCTCAGCCCTCCAGCCCTTAGAAGGCGCGGCGGCCGGGCAGCGCCGAGGTCAGATATTAGTTGATTTCCCTGCCCCCTTCACAAGCGGCCCTTGCGCGCCTATATGGCGATCACGAAACCGGTTGGTCGGTCCTTTCTACGGGATCGGCGGGCCGTCTCCCGGATCGCCCGGGGACCCGTTCGACTAGCGCTCGAACGTGGCGGGATTGGGCGAAATCGGCGAGTCACAGACGCTGACAGTGCGGATCGGACAGTCCCGGCCCGCACTTTTTTGCGTGGCATGATGGGTGCGAATCACCCGTCATGACGCCGCGTACGGACTGAATTTCCGCTGCGATGCGGGAAAACACGACGAACCGTTACAGGCAGGAACCGCATGGCGACCAAAGCTCTTCCCCCCATCAGCAACACCGGCGCGAAGAAGCGCATCCGCAAGGTGTTCGGCGACATCCACGAAGTGGTGCAGATGCCGAACCTGATCGAGGTTCAGAGGGAGAGCTACGAACAATTCCTGCGGTCCGATCCGTCGATCGGCTATGTATCGGGCCTAGAAAAGACGCTGCGTTCGGTGTTCCCGATCCGCGACTTCGCCGGCACCGCCGAAATGGACTTCGTCCATTATGAGCTGGAAGATCCCAAGTACGACGTCGAGGAATGCCGTCAGCGCGGCATCACCTACGCCGCGCCGATGCGCGTGACGCTGCGCCTGATCGTGTTTGAAGTGGACGCCGACACCGAAACCCGCTCCGTGCTCGATATCAAGGAGCAGGACGTCTATATGGGCGACATGCCCCTGATGACGGGCAACGGCACCTTCATCGTCAACGGCACCGAGCGCGTGATCGTCAGCCAGATGCACCGTTCTCCGGGCGTCCTGTTCGACCATGACCGTGGCAAGACCCACGCGTCGGGCAAATATCTCTTCGCCGCGCGCGTCATCCCCTATCGCGGTTCGTGGCTCGACTTTGAATTCGACGCCAAGGACATCGTGAACGTCCGCATCGACCGCAAGCGCAAGCTGCCGGTCACGGCGCTGCTGTTCGCGCTCGGTCTCACCCCCGAAGACATTCTGGGCCAGTTCTACAACAAGGTGACCTATGTCCGTGGCGAAGGCGGCTGGCAGATCCCCTTCACCGCCGAGGCATGGCGCGGCCTGAAGCCCGCCTTCGACATCGTCGACGCCAAGTCGGGCGAAGTCGTATTCGCCGCCGGTCACAAGATTTCGCCCCGCGCCGCCAACAAGGCGGAGAAGGACGGGCTCGAGACGCTGCTCATCCCGACCGAGGAAGTCTATGGCCGCTATAGCGCCTATGACCTCATCAACGAGAGCACCGGCGAAATCTACATCGAGGCGGGCGACGAAGTGTCGCCGGAAAACCTCGAAAAGCTGGACAAGGCTGGGATCGACCGCCTCGAACTGCTCGACATTGATCATGTCACCACCGGTCCCTGGATCCGCAACACGCTGAAAGCGGACAAGGCCGAGGACCGCGACCAGGCGCTGGCCGACATCTATCGCGTCATGCGCCCTGGCGAGCCGCCGACGAAGGAAACCGCCGAAGCGCTGTTCGCTGGGCTGTTCTTCGATCCGGAACGCTACGACCTGTCGGCGGTCGGCCGCGTGAAGATGAACATGCGCCTCGACCTGGATGCCGAGGACACCGTCACCACGCTGCGCACCGAGGACATCCTCGCCGTGGTCAAGGAACTGGTGAACCTCAAGGACGGCAAGGGCGAGATCGACGATATCGACAATCTCGGCAACCGCCGCGTCCGTTCGGTGGGCGAGCTGCTGGAGAACCAGTATCGCGTCGGGCTGCTTCGCATGGAGCGCGCGGTCAAGGAGCGCATGTCGAGCGTCGACGTGTCGACCGTGATGCCGAACGACCTCATCAACGCAAAGCCCGCCGTCGCCGCGGTGCGTGAATTCTTCGGCTCCTCGCAGCTGTCGCAGTTCATGGACCAGACCAACCCACTGTCGGAAGTGACGCACAAGCGCCGCGTGTCGGCGCTCGGGCCGGGCGGTCTGACGCGCGAGCGCGCGGGCTTCGAAGTCCGCGACGTTCACCCGACCCACTATGGCCGCATCTGCCCGATCGAGACGCCGGAAGGCCCGAACATCGGCCTGATCAACTCGCTCGCCACTTTCAGCCGCGTCAACAAATATGGCTTCATCGAAACGCCGTATCGCAAGGTCGTGGACAACAAGGTGACGAACGACGTCGTCTATCTTTCGGCGATGGAAGAGGCCAAGCACACGATCGCGCAGGCCAACGCCGAAGTGAATGCCGACGGCAGCTTCGTGGAAGACCTGATCTCCGCACGCGAAGCCGGCGAATTCCTGATGGCGCCCAAGGACCACATCACACTGATGGACGTCAGCCCCAAGCAGCTGGTGTCCGTCGCGGCCTCGCTCATCCCCTTCCTGGAGAATGACGACGCCAACCGCGCGCTGATGGGCTCCAACATGCAGCGTCAGGCGGTGCCTCTGGTCCGCGCCGAAGCGCCGTTCGTCGGCACCGGCATGGAAGGCACGGTCGCGCGCGACTCCGGCGCCGCCATCGCTGCGAAGCGCGCGGGCATCGTCGATCAGGTGGACGCCACCCGTATCGTCATCCGCGCGACGGGCGATGTCGAACCCGGCCAGTCGGGCGTCGACATCTACACGCTGCAGAAGTTCCAGCGCTCCAACCAGGACACCTGCATCAATCAGCGCCCGCTGGTGAAGGTCGGCGACCTGATCGAAGCCGGCGACGTGATCGCCGACGGCCCGTCGACCGAGTTCGGCGAGCTGGCGCTGGGCCGCAACACGTTGGTCGCGTTCATGCCCTGGAACGGCTACAATTATGAGGACTCCATCCTGATCTCCGAGCGGATCGTGAAGGATGACGTCTTCACCTCGATCCATATCGAGGAGTTCGAGGTCATGGCCCGCGACACCAAGCTGGGGCCGGAAGACATCACCCGCGACATCCCCAACGTCGGCGAGGAAGCGCTGCGCAACCTCGACGAGGCGGGCATTGTCTATATCGGCGCCGAGGTGGAGCCGGGCGACATCCTGGTGGGCAAGATCACGCCCAAGGGCGAAAGCCCGATGACGCCGGAAGAAAAGCTGCTCCGCGCGATCTTCGGTGAAAAGGCAAGCGACGTGCGCGACACCTCGCTCCGCCTGCCGCCCGGCGTCGCGGGAACGGTCGTGGAAGTCCGCGTCTTCAACCGCCACGGCATCGACAAGGACGAGCGCGCCATGGCGATCGAGCGGGAAGAGATCGACCGCCTCGCCAAGGACCGTGAAGACGAACGCGCGATCCTCAATCGCGCGACCTTCAACCGCTTGGCTGAAATGCTGCTGGGCCAGACCGCTTCGGCCGCGCCCAAGGGGGTGAAGAAGGGCGTCGTCATCGACGAGGCTCTGCTGGACGAGGTCGAGAAGCACGAGTGGTGGAAGTTCGCCGTGGAGGACGACCAGCGTCAGGCCGGCATCGAAGCCGTCAAGGCGCAGTATGACGAAGCGGTGAAGCTGATCGTCGAGAAGTTCGAGGATCGCGTCGACAAGCTGCAGCGCGGCGACGAGTTGCCCCCCGGCGTGCTCAAGATGGTCAAGGTGTTCGTCGCGGTGAAGCGCAAGCTGCAGCCGGGCGACAAGATGGCAGGCCGTCACGGCAACAAGGGGGTCATCAGCCGCATCCTGCCGATCGAGGACATGCCGTTCCTGGAGGACGGCACCCATGTCGACATCGTACTCAACCCGCTGGGCGTGCCTTCGCGCATGAACGTCGGTCAGATCTTCGAAACGCATCTGGGCTGGGCCGCGCGCGGCCTGGGCCAGCAGATCAAGCATGCGCTGGAGGATTGGCGCGAGGCCAATCCGAACGCGGAAGCGGGCGCGATGCCGGATGCGGTGAAGCAGCGACTGCTCGAAACCTATGGCGAGCAATATGCCGACCAGATCGAGGGCCGCGATGCCGAGCAGATCGTCGATCTGGCCGAGCATCTGGGCCGTGGTGTGCCGATGGCGACGCCAGTGTTCGACGGCGCGCGGGAAGCCGACGTGTCGAAGATGCTGGAGCTGGCCGGGCTGCACTCGTCGGGTCAGTCGGACCTGTATGACGGCCGCACGGGCGACAAGTTCGACCGCAAGGTGACGGTGGGCATCATCTATATGCTGAAGCTCCACCACCTGGTCGACGACAAGATCCACGCACGGTCCATCGGCCCCTACAGCCTCGTCACCCAGCAGCCGCTGGGCGGCAAGGCGCAGTTCGGTGGCCAGCGCTTCGGTGAAATGGAGGTGTGGGCGCTCCAGGCCTATGGCGCGGCCTACACCTTGCAGGAAATGCTGACGGTGAAGTCCGACGACGTGGTCGGCCGCACCAAGGTCTATGAGGCGATCGTCAAGGGCGACGACACGTTCGAGGCCGGCATTCCCGAGAGCTTCAACGTGCTCGTCAAGGAAATGCGCTCGCTGGGCCTCAACGTCGAACTCGCGTCCATGGAAGAGGTTGAGGACGACGACGGCTTCGCGCAGGCGGCGGAGTAGCCTTTCTGCTCCCCTCCCGCTTGCGGGAGGGGTCGGGGGAGGGCCTGTGGCGGCCCGAACCTTTCGAGACATGCCCTCCCCTAACCCCTCCCGTAAACGGGAGGGGAACTGAGGAAAAGAAAATGAACGAACTGACCAACTTTGCCAACCCGGTCGCCAAGCCGGAAACCTTCGACCAGATCCAGATCGGCCTTGCCTCGCCCGAGCGCATCCGCAGCTGGTCCTTCGGCGAGATCAAGAAGCCCGAGACGATCAACTACCGCACGTTCAAGCCCGAGCGTGACGGCCTGTTCTGCGCGCGCATCTTCGGTCCGATCAAGGACTATGAGTGCCTGTGCGGCAAGTATAAGCGCATGAAGTATAAGGGCATCGTGTGCGAAAAGTGCGGTGTCGAAGTCACCGTATCGAAGGTCCGCCGTGAGCGTATGGGCCATATCGAACTGGCCGCGCCGGTCGCGCACATCTGGTTCCTGAAGTCGCTGCCCTCGCGCATCGGCCTGCTGCTCGACATGCAGCTCAAGCAGCTGGAGCGCGTCCTCTATTTCGAATCCTACATTGTCACAGAGCCGGGCCTGACCCCGCTGGAGAAGTTCCAGCTGCTGACCGAGGACGAACTGCTCGACGCGCAGGACGAATATGGCGAGGACGCCTTCTCCGCCGGCATCGGCGCGGAAGCGGTCAAGCAGATGCTGATGGATCTCGACCTTGAGGGCGAGAAGCAGGCGCTGCTGGACGAACTGGCCGTCACCAAGTCGGAACTGAAGCCCAAGAAGATCATCAAGCGGCTGAAGGTCGTCGAGTCCTTCCTGGAATCGGGTAACCGCCCCGAATGGATGATCCTGGACGTCGTGCCGGTCATCCCGCCGGAACTGCGTCCGCTGGTTCCGCTGGACGGCGGCCGCTTCGCGACGTCGGACCTCAACGACCTGTATCGCCGCGTCATCAACCGCAACAACCGCCTGAAGCGCCTGATGGAGCTGCGCGCGCCGGACATCATCGTCCGCAACGAAAAGCGCATGTTGCAGGAAGCCGTCGACGCCCTGTTCGACAATGGCCGTCGTGGCCGCGTCATCACCGGTGCGAACAAGCGTCCGCTGAAGTCCTTGTCCGACATGCTCAAGGGCAAGCAGGGCCGCTTCCGCCAGAATCTACTCGGTAAGCGCGTCGACTATTCGGGCCGTTCGGTCATCGTGACCGGGCCGGAACTCAAGCTGCACCAGTGCGGCCTGCCCAAGAAGATGGCGCTCGAACTGTTCAAGCCCTTCATCTACGCCCGCCTCGACGCCAAGGGTTTGTCCATGACCCTCAAGCAGGCGAAGAAGTGGGTCGAGAAGGAGCGTAAGGAAGTCTGGGACATTTTGGACGAGGTGATCCGCGAGCATCCGGTGATGCTGAACCGCGCGCCGACGCTCCACCGCCTCGGCATCCAGGCGTTCGAGCCGGTGCTGATCGAGGGCAAGGCGATCCAGCTGCACCCCCTCGTCTGCTCGGCCTTCAACGCCGACTTCGACGGCGACCAGATGGCCGTCCACGTTCCACTGAGCCTCGAAGCGCAGTTGGAAGCGCGCGTGCTGATGATGTCGACCAACAACATCCTCTCGCCCGCCAACGGCAAGCCGATCATCGTGCCCTCGCAGGACATGGTGCTGGGCATCTATTATCTGTCGATGGAGCGTGAAGGCGAGCCGGGCGAAGGCATGCTGCTGGCCGACATGCAGGAAGTCCACCAGGCGCTTTATGCCAAGGCGGTGACGCTGCACTCGAAGATCATCAGCCGCGTGCCGCAGACGGACGAAGCCGGCAACCAGTATATGAAGCGGTTCGAGACCACTCCGGGCCGCATGCTGCTGGGCGAATGCCTGCCCAAGAGCCACAAGGTGCCCTTCGACGTGGTCAACCGCCTTCTCACCAAGAAGGAAATCGGCGACGTCATCGACCAGGTGTATCGCCACACCGGTCAGAAGGACACGGTGCTGTTCGCCGACGCGATCATGAGCCTCGGCTTCCGCCACGCGTTCCAGGCGGGCATCTCCTTCGGCAAGGACGACATGGTCATCCCCGACAGCAAGACGACCTTCGTCGACGAGACGAAGGCGCTGGTGGCCGACTATGAGCAGCAATATCAGGACGGCCTGATCACGCAGCAGGAAAAGTACAACAAGGTGATCGACGCCTGGAGCCGCTGCGGCGACCAGGTGGCGAACGCCATGATGGACGAAATCCGTGCGCAGCCCAAGGATCCGCAGACCGGCCGCATGGCGCAGATCAACTCGATCTACATGATGGCCCATTCGGGCGCCCGTGGTTCGCAGGCGCAGATGAAGCAGCTGGCGGGTATGCGCGGCCTGATGGCCAAGCCCTCGGGCGAGATCATCGAGACGCCGATCATCTCGAACTTCAAGGAAGGCCTCACCGTCCTTGAATATTTCAACTCCACCCACGGCGCCCGCAAGGGTCTGGCCGACACCGCGCTCAAGACGGCGAACTCGGGCTACCTGACCCGCCGTCTGGTCGACGTGTCGCAGGACTGCACAGTCGTCGAGGAGGATTGCGGCACCGAAAAGGCGCTGGAGATGAAGGCGATCGTCCAGGGCGGCTCGACCATCGCGTCGCTGGGCGAACGCATCCTGGGCCGCACCACGGCGCAGGACATCGTCGACAGCAAGGACGGCAGCGTGGTGATCCCGATCGGCACCCTGCTGGACGAAGCCATGATCGCCCAGATCGAGGCCATCGGCACGCAGGCGGTGAAGATCCGCAGCCCGCTTATCTGCGAAAGCAAGATGGGCGTGTGCGCCAAGTGCTACGGGCGTGACCTCGCTCGCGGCACCCCGGTGAACATCGGCGAAGCGGTCGGCGTCATCGCGGCGCAGTCCATCGGCGAGCCGGGTACGCAGCTCACCATGCGGACCTTCCACATCGGCGGCGCGGCGAACTTCAACGAAACGTCGAACCTCGAATCCGTGGCGGACGGCACGATCGAACTGCGCGACATGCCGACCATCACCGACAAGCAGGGCCGTCGCCTCAGCCTCGCTCGCAACGGTGAGATCGCGATCATCGACAGCGAGGGCCGCGAGCGCGCGACCCATCGCCTGCCCTATGGCGCGACCATCCTGTTTGCCGATGGCGACAAGGTGAGCCAGGGCGATCGCATTGCCGAGTGGGATCCGTTCACCATGCCGGTGATCACGGAAAAGCCCGGCGTCGTGAAGTATCAGGATCTGATCGACGGCAAGACGCTGACCGAGCAGACCGACGAAGCGACCGGTATCGCCCAGCGTGTGGTCACGGAATTCCGTGGCTCGGCCCGCTCGAAGGAAGACCTTCGGCCGCGCCTTACCCTGCTGGACGACCAGTCGGGCGAAGCCGCCCGCTACATGCTGGCGGTGGGTGCGACGCTGTCGGTGGACGATGGTGCGCAGGTGCAGGCGGGTGACGTGCTGGCGCGTGTCAGCCGCGAAGCGGCCAAGACCCGCGACATTACCGGTGGTCTGCCGCGTGTCGCGGAACTGTTCGAAGCGCGCAAGCCCAAGGACAATGCGATCATCGCCAAGGTGTCGGGCCGCGTGCAGTTCCTCAAGGATTACAAGGCGAAGCGCAAGATCGCCATTAATCCCGAGGACGGCGGCGAGCCGGTCGAATATCTGATCCCCAAGAGCAAGGTGATCGACGTTCAGGAAGGCGACTATGTGAAGCGTGGCGACAACCTGATCGGTGGTTCGCCCGACCCGCACGACATTCTGGAAGTGCTCGGCATCGAGCCGCTGGCCGAATATCTGGTCGCGGAAATCCAGGAAGTCTATCGCTTGCAGGGCGTGAAGATCAACGACAAGCATATCGAGACGATCGTTCGTCAGATGCTGCAGAAGGTCGAGATCACCGTGTCTGGCGACACCACGCTGCTGGTGGGCGAGCAGGTCGACCGCGAGGAAATGGACGAGATCAACGCCAAGCTGCCGGCCGGCTACCAGCCTGCCGAAGGCAAGCCGGTGCTGCTCGGCATCACCAAGGCCTCGTTGCAGACGCGTTCGTTCATCTCGGCGGCCTCTTTCCAGGAAACCACCCGCGTCCTCACGGAAGCGGCGGTTCAGGGCAAGAAGGACACGCTGGTTGGCCTCAAGGAAAATGTCATCGTCGGCCGCCTGATCCCGGCGGGCACCGGCGCTGGCATGAACCGCCTGCGCGTCGCCGCCTCGTCGCGTGACGCGGCGCTGCGGGCCGCTCTGCGCGGTGTCAGTCAGGTCGATCTGATCGCGCCCCGCTCCGCGGCGGAGGAACATGCGGCCGAACTGGCGCAGGGGCCGGAAGCGGCGATCGGCGACGACCCGCTGGCGATGGTCGAGGGCGAAACCCACGGCCGTGACGCGGATGCGGGCGATTACCTGCTGAATAGCGACGGCGAATAAGGAGCGGCGGGCGCTGGCGGAAACGGCAGCGCCCCCCTCTTCTCGACCACGAGGAAAAGACCCGCCGGACGTCCCTCGTCCGGCGGGTCTTTTCATGATGACAGGGCGTCGGAGCGTTTGAAAAAAGACGCCAAAGGCGCTTGACGGGACCGGCGCACCCGCCTATCTGCGGCCTCCCGAGCGGGGTTTTGCCTTGCTCTGATGCCCGATCCTCTAATGGTAAGAGAGCGGACTCTGACTCCGTCAATCAAGGTTCGAATCCTTGTCGGGCATCCACTTTCCTATTCATAGCGACACCTTTTCAACACGTTGCGGCGACTTGGTGGCTACCTTTTTGCCTAGGTTAGCCATTACCTTCGACATTGCAGCGTCAGCCCGAGCGCCGATGCTGGCGTCTCCAGCGTATCGACGATACTCCTTCACGGTCTTGTGACCCGTTATCGCCATCCCCTCATCATCGGTGCAGCCTGATTCCCGGCACCGTCTCGCGGCTGACTTTCGGAGGCCGTGCGCGGAGCAATGCGGAATGTCTGCTTGCGCGCAGGCCCGCTTTATGAGGTTGTAAAAGCCCTTGGGGGTGAACGGCTCTCCCCCCTTGTTCTCCAACAGCGTCACGCTGCCCAACGGTCCAGCCTCAAGTGCCTGGCGCAGCGGCTCGACAACCGGGACGTCGACGGCATTGTCAGTTTTGCTCTGATCGAGCCTAATGCGTCCGCCTTCGATAGACCTGTGCGTCATGAAGCGGACATCGCCACTGCGCTGCGCGCCGTAGAGCAATAAGGCGAACGCTAGTCGGGGCTTTGTTCCCAGCGGGTGCCGGGTCTCGAAAGCGGCCAGCTCTTCTTCCGTCCAGCGATGATAGCCTTCACTCTGCGCTTTAGGCGGCTTGGTGTCCTTCACGGGATCGAAGCCTTGTGGCACCAGCTTAGCCCTGCGGGCGATGATGAACAACTGTGCCAGAAGCTTGCGAAGGCGAGCGGCCGCATGGGGCTTATGCCGCATCGCATTCATCAGGCGGGATATGCGCTCTGCATCGAAGCGCTTGATCGGATCATCGCCAAAGGTGGCGCGAAAGCGCTCCAGCACCCCGCGATAAACCAGCTGCGTCGCTTGCTTGAGGTCTTGGAACGAATTGTCATCATAGTAGCGGGCGATGACGTCTGACACGCTCCCCGGCTTTATACGGTCGACGCGAAGCGGCTCTGCTTCCAGACAAGCCGCATATTCGCGCTCAAATTCCTTCGTGCCATACGGCGCTTTGAAATAGTGCGTCGAGTAACCCTTGCGCCGAAAGCGCCAGCGCCGCTTCTTATGACGATCGAGGAAGCTGGTGGCGTAAGGGTATTTCTTCACGACGATGCGAACCTCGACAGGCGGGCGTCGAAATCGTCATCGTGGTCGGCCGTAGGCTTCGGAAACGGGTCGAGGGTGATTGTCACGGAGCCATTCAGCTCGACGCGGCCCCGGATAGCCACGCCCTCCTCACGTGATACCCGCGCCCAGCGGCGAAGGTCCGCCTCTCGTATGATGGCGCGGCGCGCTGTCACAGGTGTGAATCGGCGTGCAAAAAGGACCCCGTTAGCGGGGTGATCGGCGTCTAAAAGGGACCCCTCATTTCGATAGCTTAAACAGCCGTCTGGATGTTCAGGCGGCGAGATCGGGATGTTGGTTTTGGA
>NZ_JBHTLS010000006.1:0-56429 GCF_042678845.1 Sphingobium olei
AGGTGCATTCGGCCAATCCCAAGGCGCCCAAGTTCGAGGTGCTGGCGCTGTCGGCGTCGCGGGCGTGGGTGCAGGTGGGTGCGCTGTTCGAGCTGTTCTCGAACGGCACGGGCGAGGCGTTCCTCAACGGCAAGATCGAGGATCCGAGCCTGGCCGCGCCGCTCTACGTGTCGGCGTTCCGCCAGGAGGACGGCAGCTACAACGTCGTCTGGTCGCGCCCGACGCGTCGCCGCGATCTCGCCGCGGAGATGGCGCCCAAGGCCGACGAGGGCCTGCCGCCGCTGCCCGGCGCCGACGAGACCGCCGGCCCCGCCACCCAGGGCACCGAGGCCGGCCTCGGACAGTCCTCCGCCGAACACGCCTTCGCTAGCTAACGCTGCGCGACTCTCGTGAATCACCCAGGCCCTCGCTCTAACGAGCGGGGGCTATTTTGCTTCACCGCCCCAGGCCAGGCCCTGGCTCTCCGACCCTCAGCCAGCCCGATAGAGCAGAACGCGACCGGTCGGCACAAGCTGCAGCAGGTAGTCGAAGTCGGCGATGTTCGCGGTCAGCACCGTGAAACCGAGTTTCTGCGCCTGAAGGAAAAGTACGCAGTCGTGCAGCGCCTTGAGCCGTGCGTCCCGTGCATAACCCTGTATGCGCGACAGAACGCCGCCGAGAAGAGCTGCGCGCCCGAGCACTTCCGCGTCGGTTGTGAAGACGCGGTGATCAGGCATGGCCTCGATTTGCGCCCTGATCACTTTCACCACGCCAGCCGTGCGGGGATCACCCGGATCGAGCACGCCGATAGTATGCATCAGCTCTTGAATAGCCACGGTCGAATGGTTGACTTGCCGTCCATCGACGAGCTGCTCAACCAGTGTCGGGGCGCGACCCTGCATCTGATCGATATAGACACATGTGTCGAGCAGCAGCGCTTGTCCGCCCAGTTCATCCCGCTCCGCGAACGGGAGGATGTCGTCTGGCCGCCGCGCCAAGGTACGGCGCGGGTCGAAACGCGCCCAGCGCATCGCTGCTGAAACATCGAAGCCCGCCATATTAGAAGCCGAGCTTCAGATCCGGATCCACCTTGCCGCGCGCAGCTTTGAATTTCTCGGCGAACTTGTCCTCAAGAGCGATGTTGGCGAGGGCGAACTCGATCAGATCGGTGTCCGTCTCGATGCCGGTTCGAGCCTTCGCCTTTTCGACGAGAGCAGGGCTAACCCGGCCGCCGATCCGGCCGCTCTTCTCATGTAGCAGGCCCGACCGCTGCGCGGCGGCCATCACCGCTTCGACTTGGGTACCATGAACCGTCAGGATATGGCCCGTCCCGACACTGCGCTTGCCCGACCAGCCGCCTTGGTGTTTCCCGCCGTCAGTACGGCGCGCTCCGCTATTCTTAGCCATTGTCTTTTGTCCAACAAAATCCGATTTCGTTCAACATACCGTACTTGGTCCAAGTCTTCAAGTTTGCTCACCAGTTTTCCTGTCAGCCTTCGATCCCCGCCCGACCGGCCTGCGGCCGTAGAGAGGAGGGGGAGCGTGGCTCCTGTCCAATCGTGACAGGAGACAATCATGTGCGACATCATCGACCTCGGAGGTGCCCCAGCCAACGAGGACTGCGCCCAGCTTGGGCACACGCAAGATTTCGAGCGGCTGAACCGCCTCGAAGTCGCCGCCTATCGCGCCGCCATCATTGCCCGCTTCGGCCCGCCGCCCGATGGCTGCACGCTGGTGTCGGTCACCAACCGCCACGACTTCGGCGTCTACTATTCGCTTGGCCTCAAGATCGATGCCGCTGCCTATCGGCGCAATCCCGCGGTTGCCGCCTATTCCGAGGCCGCGCAGGATGGCCTCGAAAGCTGGGTCGAGGCCGGGTTCGCGCCGCCGGTCCGCTATGAGGACGGCGCTGCGCCGACCGTCGATCGGGACCGGATCGACGATATCGTCACCGGCGCGCTTTTGGCGACCCGGCCCAATGCCGACGGACAGTTCGCGATCCCGGACTTCGAAACCCTTAACCGTAACCTCGCCGCCGCCTACCCGGCCAGCGCCGAGGCCGCGAAGATTCTGATCCAGGAGATCGACGCATGACCCAGCAATCCACTTCCGACCAGCCGGCTACCGAGGCCGCGATCGTCGCGGAGATCGAGACCGGTCTCACCGCGGTCCAGGCCGTCGAGGCGCGCTGCAAGGCCGCCTTGCTTCCATTGCTGCGCGAACACGGCATCGCGCGCGTGGAAATCCACTATGACGGAGGCGGCGACGAAGGCAGCGTGGGCGATGTCTTCGCCTATCGCGACGATGCCAGCGCAGAGCTACCGGCCATCCTGTGCGACCATTTCGCGCTCGAATTTAATGGCTCTGTCACGACGCGGACGATCGACCTCGAAGATGCTCTGAGCGCGTTCGCCGAGAATGCGGTCTGCGCTCATCATTGCGGTTGGGAAAATGGCGAAGGGGCCCACGGGATCATCGGCATCGACGTCGCGTCCGGCTCGGTGACGCTGACGCACAACACCCGCTTCATCGACTATGACACCAGCGAGACGGAGCTCTAGCGATGTCGCATTGCCATTATCATGCGTTGAGTTCGGTCCGCCGGTGGGGCGGTAATCCCGACGACTATCTGCCGCTTCACCAGTGGTTCGACGAGTCCAAGAAGATCATCGCCGATCCGCGGCATCGCGCCTTGAGGCATCATGCCGAAGGCATTTTTCTCCTCGAGACGATCTTCGGCGTGACGATCCGCAACAGCGACGGCCGGGACATTCCGGTCCGGCTCGTCGGAGAGCAGCATGTTGCAGAGGATCTTGGGCGGATACCGTCCTTTGCCGACTGGGCGCGGCTCATCCAGCCGATGCCCTGGATCCTGCGCGGCAACCCTGCGGGCTCGCCGGGTTTCGATCCCGAGCTTGGCGCTCCAGTTCCCGGTTCACGTGACCCTATCCCTGCTATAGCCTGATGCCATGGACAAGGGGCCATTCAGTCAAGCCGCCGCACGCCATGCCCTCGACCGGCTGATCGAAATCGCTCGGTCCGACACCGGCCAGGCGCGGCGGGTCGCGAACTTCCTGCTTGCCTGGTGGAATGGCGAGGATTGCGGTCATTTCCCTATCACAGATCTGTTCGGCGTCGACGCGACGATCGCGACCCACATGACAACCATCATCGGGTTTCTCGGCCAGCATGAAGGCGCGATCTATCCCGATGCCTTCGGCCGCAAGGCCGAGATGATCGAGCTGGTTGGACGCTGGCGCGACTTCGCAGAGGACGGCTGAGCGCTCGCCTCGACGCGCCTTCCGCGCTATGATCGAGTCCCATGACCGAGCTCGATCCCCACACGCTGCGCGTCGCCGCTTCGCTCGTTCGATCGCGGATCAAGACGCTCAAGCTCGACGGCCGTATGGACGGCCTGCAGCGCTTGGGCGCGCAGCGCACGCTCACCCAACTCGCGGTGGACCTCGAAGTGTCCGCCGACCATGTCGGGCCTCCCCGCCGCCGCAAGCGCAAGGCCTAGACTTGCCCGTAGGGCGGTAACGCCGCCCGCACCTTCCGACCATCGCTGACCAAGGCCGCGGATATCCTCCGCGCGTCTGCTGCGCCTCGCGCTCCGCGCACGGAAAGGGGAGCGGGGCAGGGGGAGGGGCCGGGCCTGTCTCCGAGGCCGGGGACACGCCTGGCACCGCATCCTTTTTCCCAAGGAGCCGGCATGGCCAACCACTTCACCAAGGCGAGCTTCACGTTCGTCGTCACGCCCGCCGAGGCGGACATCCTCCGCCTGATCGACGATGCCATCGAAGTCCTTGACGATCCTTCGCTCGAAGCCGATCGGCGCGCCGCGCGCTTCTCCGCGCTGGGCCCGGCTTTCGCGGCCTGCTTTCCGGCGGCCGATGCCGACCCGTTCTCGGGCTTTCTCGAGATCTTCTCCGATCCCGACTATCCCCGCCTCGGCTTCACCCTGCAGGTCGATCCTACCGATAGCGGCGACACGGTCGGCGTCTGGATTTACGGCGAGCAGGTCGACATCGAGGCCGCCGCGGCGCTCATCCAGGCCACGGCACGCTCCGCGCTTCCCTTTGGCTTCGAATATGCCCTCGACTGCGATCGCATGCGTCCGGGCGAATTCGGCGGCGGCTTCGTCGTGATCCGCGAGGACGACATCGAATTCGGCGGCTCGGGCCGAGGCCTCGAAAAGGCGCTGGCCCGCCGTCCCGGCGAGGCCGAGCACGGCCTCGTCATCGCCACGCGGGATGCCGAGGAGGGCCTGCTCTTCTGGAACAGCGAAGCGGGCTTCGGTTCGCTCGAAACCGCGACCGTCTTCTCCGAGGCCGAGGCCTCGAACACCGACCTGCCGATCGCAAACGACCAGCCGGAATGGCTGGCCCTGCCGGAGCCGCTCGCCTGAACGCGCCGGACCGCCGCCATCAAGCGCGGCGCACAGACGCCCAAGCCGGAGTATCTCGCCATGCCGACCTGTGACGTCGTCTTCACGGCGCCCATCCCCGACTGGATCCTCGCCAAAGCCGAGGCCGAGGATGCGCGCCGCGCGCGCAGCTGGCTTCTTTCCCAAAGCTGGTACGAGCGCCGGCGCATGGACTGGGCCGCCAAGCGGACTATCGTGCCGGAAAGCAGCCAGTCTCCGGTCCAGCACGAAGCTGTTCTCGCGCTCGATTGTGAGGACAGCGCCAGCCCTGCCTCGGGAGCGCTCACCCTCCGCCTCTGCGTCACCCTCCGTCAGGGCGAGGATCCAGTCGAGAAGGCACGCCGCGTGCTCGACCTTCCTCGCACCGGCAGAACCAAGCGCCGGGTCTTCAACCGAGACAGTATATGGGATCGGGGCTCGTTTAGCGCCGTCAGGGGAAACAGCGTCATCGGTCCCATGCCGCCGGACTGGCCGGAAGGCCGCATGCTCACCGACTATTCGAGCCATCTCGGCAGCTATGGACAAGGGGGCGTCGGCCTCTCGGGCTGGCAGTGCAATCGCGGCTCGTGGATCGTTCTGCCGCTCACCGGGTCTGACGGGTGGATCTGGCTGACCCGTGAGGAGATCACCCCGGCCGAGGATTTCCGGTCGCTCCGGGCTGCCATCGACCAGCGCATCCTTGGCGTGCATCCCGACCAGATTGCGGATTTCACGCCGTGGGAGCATCGCTATGCCGGCCATGAGCGCATAGCCGACATGCCCGACTTCGGCGACGAGAAGGCGACCATAGAGCGCTTTAAGACTACCGAGGCCGGGTTCGTTCTGGAGGCCGCCAACGGCCTCACCCGCTGGCGCTTTGCCATGGGCGACGATCTGCCCCGTCCCATCTGGGCCGGCTCCCGCGAGCCGCGCCTGCTCGCCGACGGCGAATCCGTCGCCGAGGCCTTCCTGCTGGCCCATGACTGCTATCTCGAGGTGTGAGACGCCAGGGCCGAGGTCCCTGTTGCTGTCCGTCATTGAAATGGCCGACCGCAATGTATATGTCTATGTATATGCAAGGAGGACCGCATGGCACGATCCGAACCGATAGCCTCGCGGGAAGCCAAACTGTTTCGCAACAACAAGAGCCAGGCCGTGCGTATCCCGGCCGACTTCGAGCTTCCCGGAACGAGCGTCATGATCCACCGCGACGGCGAGCGGCTCATTCTCGTACCGATCCGTCGGCGGAATATTCTCGAAGTCCTTGCGAGCCTCGACCCGCTCGGACCCGATGACGAGTTCCCGGACGTCGACAATACGCTGCTGCCGGCCAAGGCCATAGACCTTTGAGCACCCTCTACATGCTCGACACGAACATCGTGTCCGAGCTTGCACGCAATCCGCACGGTCCCATCGCGAAGCGGATCGCCGAGGTCGGCCCTGACAGCATCTGCGTCAGCATTATCGTGGCCGCCGAACTCCGCTACGGGTGCGCCAAGAAGGGATCGCCGCGTCTCCTGGCCCAGATCGAAGCGATCCTCGACAGCATCCAGGTTCTCGCCCTCGATATTCCGGCCGACACCGAATATGGCGGAATTCGCGCCGAGCTCGAGGCCGCGGGCAAACCGATCGGCCCGAACGACCTGTTCATCGCAGCCCATGCCTATGCCCTGGACGCGGTGCTTGTGACCGCCAACGACGGCGAATTCTCGCGCATCCGCGCCCTTAAAATCGAGAACTGGCTCGACGAGCCCAACTGACGGCCTGTCCCTCGACCATTACAGCCATGCCAACCTGCAGCAGACGATAATCGCCGGACTGCGCCGCAAGCCTGGCGAGGCCGCCATGCCACCGCGCGCGGCCAACTTACCTGTCGCTCGCGCTATGGAGGGTCCCATGATCGTATTTTCCGGTCTGCGGTGGAAGATCCTGGCCGCCACCGCCCCGTCCTGCTGCGACCTGGCGGACGTCTGCCGCGAAGCCGTCGACCATTGCAACATCTTGAGGGTCGGCATCGACCTGAGCTTCCGCGACGACATCATCGAAGCAAGGCCCGGCAGTGATCCCGCCCAGCTCGCCGACGTCTTCGACCGCCGCGCGGCCGACCGGGCCAAGCCGGTAGGTCGACGCCGCTGATAGACGCGCGGCGGTTGCCGCCCCGCTCGATAAACTCCAAACTCATGAGGACCGACCATGACGACCATCGTCCTGAGCAACGGCCATCTGCGCACCGAGACCATCGAAGCCGCGATCGACGTGCTGATCGAGATCCTTCGCGATCATCCGCTCAACCGCCTGTTCGAAAAATATGGCAACTTCGTCGAACGCGACGCCCGCAACCTGCGCGGCGAATGGCTCGAAGGGGTCGAGAACGCCGTCAGCTTCTTCGGCAATTTCTTCGACAGATCCCATGTCTTCGACATCGTCTCGAACGACGCGCATCATGTCGAACGGCTCTGCACCGCGATCGCCGCCAACAGGCAGCGCGCCGACTATCTGCGCCAGCCGCCGCCGTATGATCCCGCCAAGCTGGTCGTCGAACGCAAGCGCATCAGCGCCACCCAGATGGAGGTGGTGCTTATCTATGACGGTCAGCGCATCGAGCCAAATGGCGGCAGCATCCGGCCCGAGCGTCGAGGCCGCCATGAGGAGCGTGATGCATATTACTGGCATGACTGGCATGGCATCGCCCGGCGAGAGCTCGCCCGCCGCCATGTCGAAGCCTTCGACCGCGGTCTGAAAACGCGCGAGCCTCCCGCGTCCTCATAGCCAGCGTCGGCCAGCCTGTGCCGTGAGCCACACGGCCTGACCGCCAGAAGGCGGTCAGCGCCATCCAGCGCCCAACGCGTTTCGTCCCGAGGCCGCTTTTGCGGCGCTCGGATGGGCGCTTGCGCGCCTGCTCGGCCGAACGGCCGAGGAGGGGAGTGGGGAAGGAGGAGGTGGCTCGGACACGGTGTTCGAGACCGCTTTCAGGAGACTTTCCCATGAACATCGGTTCGATCAAGCAGAATGACGCCGGCATTTTCGTCGGCAAGATCGCGACGCTGGCGATCGCCATGACGGTTGCGCTGCGCGAGGTGCATTCGGCCAATCCCAAGGCGCCCAAGTTCGAGGTGCTGGCGCTGTCGGCGTCGCGGGCGTGGGTGCAGGTGGGTGCGCTGTTCGAGCTGTTCTCGAACGGCACGGGCGAGGCGTTCCTCAATGGCAAGATCGAGGATCCGAGCCTGGCCGCGCCGCTCTACGTGTCGGCGTTCCGTCAGGAGGACGGCAGCTACAACGTCGTCTGGTCGCGCCCGACGCGTCGCCGCGATCTCGCCGCGGAGATGGCGCCCAAGGCCGACGAGGGCCTGCCGCCGCTGCCCGGCGCCGACGAGACCGCCGGCCCCGCCACCCAGGGCACCGAGGCCGGCCTCGGACAGTCCTCCGCCGAACACGCCTTCGGTGGCGAGCCCCAGGAAGGCGGTCGCCGCCAGCGCAAGCAGCGCGGTTCCGAGGCGGCCGATCCGGCCGAAACCGCCGACGCGACCGCCTGACGCGATCCATCTCCCCCACGCCGCGCCCAGCCTCCGGGCGCGGCCCCTTGCAGGGTCCGCTTCGCACGCCGCGAGGCGGGCCCTGTTTCTTTTGACAACGCGCCCGTGCACCGACCATCGGCGAGGATGGTCCGAGGGCTTTCCACGTCGCCCTCTGGCGGCGAGCTTCGTCCCGTTCCTCTCGCATGCTGCCGCCAGATCGCAATCGCGGGCCTGCGTCACGCGCCCGGCGAACATTCACTCGTGCAGGACGCTGACGAAGTCCCCGCCTCCTACGCCATCTATGCCGAACGCCACGATGGCTCCCTGGAATGGCTCGGAACGGCGTCCTCCATTTCCGATGCGACGCGTCTCACAAGCGCGATCGGATCCGCCTCGGCGCCGCGCATGCTTTCCGCATTGACCGATTGAACCCTCTGACTGCGGCGCGGTCGCTCAATGCGGATCACGGCCCGAACCTGGTCCCACCGCCTCTTTTCGCCTCCAACATGCTCCCGACGTGCCCGGTCCCCGCCTCCCGGCCGGGCACGGCCCTTGAGGGCCTGCCTCGCACATTCCCCGCGAGGCAGGCCCTGTTTTTGTTCTGTCGGCAAGCCACTTCCCCTGTTCCTCGGCATCCCCTTCATCGTCTGCGGCACAATGAAGCTCATGGGCGGCGCGGCCGCGCTCGTTCCCGGACTTGCGCCCGACCCCCTGTTCTTCGCCTATCTGGTCGGCCTTTGCGAACTCATCGGCCGCCTCGCGATCGTCCTCGGCTATCCCGTCCGCACGGTTGGCATCCTGCTCGGGCTCTGGTGTCTCGCGACGGCGAAGCAAGCGCACATGGCAATGTGATCGAAATCCTGAAGAACGCGACCATGGCGGGCGGCTCTTCCTGGTCGCCGCGACCGGCGCTGGCTCGATCTCCCTGTTCCGCGGGACACCGCCCGGCGCACTCGCCCGTCTGAGGTAGATAGCGCTCACCGTTTCTGCCGGGCTTTCCTCGTGCTGATAGGCCCCTATCGACCCGCCATCTTGGCGACAGGCAGCTCGCCCCGACCGCAGGAAGCGTCGCCGAGGTCTCTGCCCGCCAACCGCTGATATCGCTCGAGCCGGCGCACCTGTCGCCGTTCCGCGGCGCGCTGTCCTCTTGCCGGACGATCCAGCGCCGTGCCCTTCCTCGTGCCTGGCACTCGCCGACCGCTGCCGGGTATGACCTGATGGCATCTCGCCGTCCCGGACGCCGAGCCAAGTCGGTCCCGCACGCGAGGCCGTCCCCAGACCCCTTGGGCGCGGTCGAAAGTCAGACGCGCCGCAGCCGTGCAGGGCAGGTGTCTCGCTTCGGCTGACTCCGAGTGAAACCGTCCATGGCGCGGGCCTTTGCGATATCGCCGGTGGGCCACCCGCTTGAGTGGATGAACGCTACGCCCGTGCGGGGCCCCCGCAACCCGCCATTTTCCGACCGTGTTGAGGCCTGGCGGCCTCTGCCCGCACCACTCGAAAAATGGGGGTTTCCCCTCACTGGCGCTCGGGTGCGGCGTCCCCTCGATCACGGGCCTTCGCAATTGTTCATCCCAGCGGGATCGGCCCGCTGGCGTGAGACGCGAAAGGCATCAGGCCATGAACAAGGTTTTTCTCTCGGGCCGCATCACCTCGGACATCACCCGCTTCGGCACGGACAGCAAGGGCGGCGTCAGCTTCAGCCTCGTCACCTCCAAGCCGGTCATCAAGGACGGCCAGGTCCAGAAGGACGACAACGGCTACACCGAGACCTACGACGAGTTCCATACGGTCAAGGCCTTCAACGGCCTCGGCAAGTCGGTCGCCAACCACAAGAAGAAGGGCGACAAGCTCCTGGTGGTCGGCGAGATCCGCTACAGCCGCAACGAGCGCGACGGGCGCACCTACTACAATACCGACATCGTCGCCGAGGAAATCGAGTTCCTCTGACCGTCCTTCCGGGCGGTCGCGCGCGGCCGCCCTCCACTTTTCGATGGAGAGCACAGATGTTCACCCTCACCAGCTTCGACGACATCGCCGGCATCGCCGACGGCATCGAGACCACCAACCCCTGCATGGTCGAGCGCATCCGCCGCGCGGCCGATAGCCTGGGCCGCCACGAGATCGCCGCCCGCCTTGGCCAGGCGATCACCGAGGCGACCGATGCCGCCCACGCCCGCGACTTCGAGCAGGCGCAGTTCGGCGAAGCCAGCGCCGACGCAATCGTCGATTGCGAATATTATGACGATCTCGCCGCGGCCTGGTCACTGGTCGCCAGCGAGCACCAGCTGATCATCCCCCATTCCATCTTCGCGCACGACGGCTCGGTCCACTGACCCGTCGGCTTTCCAACAGGACAACACTCATGCACGCACAATCCATGCCCGCCCGGTCCGCCGACCACTGCTTCGGCATCATCATGCACCACCGCCTCGCCTGGTGGCTGGTCGAATTTCCCGACCAGGATGCGACCCCGCTGCGCGCCCGCAAGCTTTCGGGCCGGCTCACGCCGGCCCTTGCCGACTGGCTGCGCCGCGAGACCGGCGATGCGCGCCTCGGCGACGATGTCGCCGCGCTCAATCCCGACAGCCGCTGCTGGTCCGGCGAATTCTCCTATGTGCCCACGGCCAACGCCGCCGATCTGTTCGACATCGATGCCCATCCCTGGGGCAGCGACGCCAGCGAACTGGAGACCCGGCTCGCGCGCGCGATGATCGATACGACACTGCACCCGATCCCCTCGGGCTTCGTCTCGGTCTTCACCGGCCTACCACCGGAGAACCAGCCGGTGCTCGCGATCCGGCTGAGCGGCTATATCTGCGCGACGTTCGAGCTGATGACCGCATGCCATATGCCGACCTACCGGCCGCGTTCACCCTGGCGCGTCATCTCCGGCGATGCCGTCGGCGACAGCGGCAGCGATATCCTTGGATGGCAGCTCGCCGCCGACTGGATCAGGCCGACCTGATGCCGGCGGCGAGGTAGGCACACACCGGCCTCGCCCCGTGCCGAGGGTGAGCTTGCCGCCCGCCCAGCATCCCCTGAAACCCGCAGCGCGGCGCCTTCGACGTCGGCGCGGGCATTTGCCGTGCTCGCCCGCCTCTGGTCGGATCGGGTTCAAGGTGAATGGCGCCTCGCGTCACATCTGCGTGCCGCGCGTTGCTGCGTCCTGGCTGCGGCGTAAGTTGCTTGTGCTGCGGGATCTCACCGATCGATCAGACTTCGTCTGAAAACCGGGGTGTGTGGGGCCGGCGAGGTCCAGGTCATCGGTCCTGCGATAGGGCTGACCAAGAAGTGTTGGCGCATCCCGCCCTTCGCTCGGGCGAAGGACGGGACCGGGGCTCTATTCGCTAAGCCGCCGCCCGCACGTGCCGCGCGAGCCCCGGCTAAGCTCACGGAGCCGAAGCGCAGCTTCGTCTCCGCCCTGCCGGGTCACGATCCCACTTGCGGTTGGCGAGCGAGGAAGGGTTTCCATTCCTATTCCTCTCTTGTGTCTGCCTAGTGTGGCATGCGGGGCTGGCGGTCCGTCGAGCATGAGCGGTCCCCCCAATTTTTGCGTGCGCCCGCTACCGCGGCCCCCCGAAAAAATCGGTTCCCCCGCTCCCCGCGCGGCGGCGTTAACCCGGGTCCGGCCGCGAGCGGCCGGCTTCCCGGTTAACGTGCCCGACCTCCCTGACCACCGCATGCCCTGAGCCAGGCCTCATCTGTGAGGATGAGACATCCAAAAAGCCATGGAGGCTCACATGACCAAGTCTTTCTCGAACTTCGCAGATCTCGCCAGCTTCATCGCCAGCGAGACGGACAGCCACGACCGCGCCGCCACTTACGAACACGCTTTCATCGAGCATGACGACCGCGCGAAGCTCTCGCCGGTCGACGTGCCCGAGCAGCTCGACATGCCCGACCCGGAGCAGGCCCGCGTGGCCGTCGAGATGGTGATGGCGACGCTGTTCGATGTGTTCCGCGACACGCGTCTCGAACCCTATGCAGCCGATCTCGCCTGGGGCTTCGTGAACAGCTTCCACGTCGTCGCGAAGCGCATCAACGACCGCGAAGACGATGCCGCCAAGGAGCTTGGCGAACTCGCCCGCAGCTTCGACCCGAGCGAGATCTACGCCGCGCAGCTCGAAGACGCCCAGCTTCTCTGCCAGACGCTGCAAGGGTGCCGCGATGCGATGGAGTGCATGCGCGACCACGCCTCCGAAGTCTATCGCGTCGAGACCGGACGGCCCTATTCGCCGACACGCGGTAGCCGGGTATCCCGAGGCGTCACCGCGTCGATGATCGACGCCCGCGATTATCTCGCCTCCCGCATCCGGGAGCGCCGTGAGCAGTTCGCGCCCGAAGGTCCGGTTGTCGCATTCTCCGGCGGGCAGGTCTGGGAAGACCACGAGGTTCTCTGGCGCGGGCTCGACTCGATCAAGGCCCGCATTCCGGAAATGATCCTCGCAACGACCGCCCAGACCAAGGGCTGCGATGCGATTGCGCAGGCATGGGCCGCAGCGCGCGGCGTGAAGGTCATCCTCTTCAAGCTCGACCGCCGGTTGGGCGCCAAGGCCGCTTTCGTCCGCAACGACCGGCTGCTGGCCCTGAAGCCGGTGGAAGCCGTCGTCTGCGAAGGTTCGGGCATCCAGATGAACCTCGCCCAGAAGCTGCGACAGGCAGGCGTGCCGCTGCATGTCGTGAAGCTCGATGAGACCGTGAAGGCGCGGCTCGCCCAGCCCAAGACCGGCCTTGCGAAATCACGCGACGAGTTCGATCCCTGGACGCAGGACGACTACTACCGCGACATGGTGAACGGTGGTCGCCAGCGTCGTCGCTGACGCACCCTCGAGAGGCTCCGGCATCCGCCCGGAGCCTCTCTTCTTTCTTGCTGCGAGGAAGCGGCGCACGCGGGCATCGAACCCCGTGCGCCGCCACTGGAGCGGTCCGCCAAGACGAGCCCGACAAGCTGACCGTGGGCGGCCGCCAGAAAGAGGAGAGGGGGGGACAAAGCGCCTTCAGTCGAGGAGACCAAGCCCGTGTCCATCCTGTTCCGCATCACCGAACCGGCCGACGATGCTCTCTCGCCCAGCGCCATCATCACGGCGCGGAAACTCGCGGCGCTCCGGCGGTTGCTCCGCTCGGAAGGAGACCGCATCGGCGTCGCGCTGCTCGAACCCGACGAGTATCTCGGCGACAGCTTCGAGGCACGCGTCTGTCCGCTCGCGCTCGCCGCCATCACCAGCATCTTCGACCATGACGCCGCCGTGATCGCGGTCATCGAGGAAGCCCAGTTCAGGGGACGGCGCATCGCGATCCATCACTGCCCCGCCAGCGCCGAGATCACGCTGCGCGTCGCCCTCACGTCGGATCAGGCCGTCGAACTCGATCTCGCCTATGGCAATGCCTATGCGCTGCTCGAAGCGCTGGCGATCGAGGCAGAAAGCGTCGGCGAAATTCCCGTCGAGCTTCTCCGCGCCCGGCTGTCCGATCCGGCCACGCCGAGCCGGGCGGCACTGCGCGGCGTCGACCATTATCTGCCCCGGCTCGAGCGTCTCGTCGCCAGCGCTCCGGCGCATGATGACGTTCGCTTTGCGTGGGCCTGAACGATCAGTTCGTCGCCGACGGAACGCCATCGACATAACGCTCAAGAAGGCTGTCGATCGCGGCCTGCAGATGACGACAGGCCCTATCTTCCTCGGCCTCTTCGAGCGCCTTTATCGCCTGCCGCATCAGGACAAGCGCCAGCGCGCGCCGGATCTCCGGGTCATTTCTCAGATGGTCGATCGCCTCCGATCCTTCTGCCTTTCGCGATGCCATCTCCGGCGGACAAGACTCCACCTTCTGCCCACACTTGCTCATCCCACGCTCCCCGGATGCGCAAGGGCCAAACCCTTGCCGAAACTCCCGCGCTCTGGGCGCGGGAGCCGGGGCTGGTAACACGTCGAGACATGCGCCTACGCTTTTAGCACCGAGGCACCTGGACATATGCGCAGGCACCCCGGCGTGAAACCACACCGAGCTGCCTTTCTCGACGGGATTACCAGTCCCGGCGCCACGGCCTTGGTGGCGCAAGCGCTCGCCTATCACAGAGATGGAACGACACCAAGTTGCCTCTGTGCGAGCCGCTCCTCGCGGTGCCATGCGATCCATCCGAAATGCCCACACGGCACTCGGGGGCAAAGCCAAACCACTCTCACATCTCGGCATCAGACCGGGCTTCATCGCCACAGCATGACGCTGGGTGTCCCTCGGCCGTCAAGGATCAGCGGTCCCCCCAATTTTGCCGCCGCTTCGCTGCGCTACCCGGCAACAAAATCGGTTCCCCCGCTGCCCGCTCCGCGGCGGCCATGCCGTCCCTGACCGCCTCAACACCGCGTCCCGATGCGCCCATCCTCATCGATGAGAGATGGGGAGCACGGCATCATTCTGATGGAGGCTCTTATGGACAATCTTTCCGACGATCTCCGGGCACTGTTCAACGCTGCGATCTGCCCGTACTGCGCGACGCTCTACGATCCTGAGCATTATGACGAGGTCGATGACTGCGCCCGCTGTTCGAACTGCGGCAGGGCATACCAGGTCGCCGCCGAACACCACCCGCAACAGCCGCACATTCCGCCGGATGACCCGCTGTCCGCAGCCGCCCAATCGGATAGTCTGGCGCAGTTTCGGAAGGAGGCGGACCGCGTCTCGAAAGCGATGATGCGCCAGACCGCCGGCGGCAGCTACGAGATGTATGCGCGCTGGTTCACCGAAGCGCTGGAGCCCACCATCGACAAGCTCGATCCGGCGCTCCGGTCACAGGCAATCGCGATCGCCACCGAGCTTGGCTTTATCGACGATCCCGAGGTCATGGCCGCTGGTTTCGGACCAGGCCTCTGCCCGATCAGCGGCATCGACGAGAACTACTGCCACTGCGGTCGTCATCCCTGACGGCATCCGGGACCGGGCCTCGTGCTCGGTCCCATTTCTTTTGCCGCTGGCATCAAGTCCCGGCTCGCTCGCGGCCGCGCGGACCCGTCGGTCCGCACGCCGCTACGCCTTGCCGTGGTCTCCCGACGAGAGGAAACATCTCTCACAGACTTCCCATTATGTCGGACGCCCGAGACCGCCTCAAGGACGGCGGGGCCCCACCATTTTCTTCGGCGGATCAGGCGCTGCGCTTCTCCTTCGGCGTGCGCGGCCGCCGAAGAAAATCGTGACCCCCACCGCCGCTTCGCGGTCGCTTCGCGATCCTTGACCCGGCCTCGGCCGCCCGACGCGCCGCTCCTGTCATTCAAGACAGACAGGAGCCTATCATGCAGATGATCTCGACCAGCGCCGCCGCCGACAACGCCGCCTTCTTCGCCGCCATCGCGAATGCGACAAGCCGCGCGCGTCACAGCTACTTCGACCAGCATGTCGTGGCGGACGAGGAGGCCGGCTACATCACCATCGACGAGGGGGATTACGGCGCGCTGCCGATGACGATCATCGACCGGATCGTCCACAGCGTGCCGGCCGGACGGCTTGACGAATTCTGAGACAGACGGGGAGGGGCGCGGGCGCCTCTCCCCCTTTTTTATGTGGCGATGTTACGGGCATGAGGGGCATCGAGCCCCCCCCTGCCCGTGCCGCGACAAGGGTCGCGGCGGGGGCTGCTCAGGCCCTCAGCCGCTTTTCCACTTCCTCGATTCCCAGCGACTTTATGCGGGCGACCAGCCCACTCAATCGCTTGCCGTCGAGCTTGAGAAGACCGGTCTTCTCGATCGCCTGTATCGCGGCCTCGCGTTCCTTCTCTTCCAGTCGTTGCCGCCGCTCTTCCAGCTTGCGGCCTTCTTCTTCAAGCGCGGCTCTTTCCTGTTCCAATGTGCGTGCCATGATGGGCCTCTTGGTTCACGCTGATCGGGCTATGAACGCTCCTACTATAGGCGCTCATCGAGCCTGCCGAAAGCGCTGATATGCACCTGCGATCGCGTGGTCCATCAATCGCCAGCCGGCATTCCGTTCCGTCCACAGGCCGGCTCAGTGCCCCGCCGGAAGCGCTATCCCCCCCACATCGATCGCGTCACAAGACGCCCCGGAGACTGGATCAATCCTGCTACAGATTAGCACACCGAACGCACCACGGTGCAGGAAAACGGGCAGCCTATTCAGCGACTTAAGCAGCTTGGAGGCTGTGTGCTCCTGTGGGACATTCCCGGCGCCTCCTTTAGAATAGCGAAAACTGGGGTTTTGCTGTGTTCGGGCCGAACACGGGCCAGGCGGAGCACGCAACATTCTTGCCGCGTCCGAGCATCTGCGCTATAGATCGGCCCGGTTTCTGAGACCCCACCAGCCTCCCTGCTAGGAGGCTCGGTTTGACCACCCCCAACAAGCATTGCACGGTCCGCATCGACCGGAGCAAATATGACCGTCTCGTCGCGCTTGCTGCTGAACGAGGCTGCACGCCAACGGATCTGCTGCGCCTTGCCGTCGACAGCTTCCTGTCGGCCAGCCACTTGCTATCATCGAGCCAGCGCCGGATCGCCCGGATCAGCGAATTCCAGCAACTCGCGCTCGACATCATCATTCGCGAGCAGTTTCCCGAATATCGCGACCGCATCATCGCCGAGACCGACAAGCGCCTGGAGCAGTACCATGGCGCGTGAAGACATCCGCTCCGACGGCCGCGCGATCCCCCTCACGCACCACAGCGCGCGCGGCAACGTGCAGCGCAACGCCGGCAATTTCACGCGCGGCTCGCAGCTCATCACCCATGAAATGCTCATGTGGTTCTCGGGCGCCCGGCTGCCCCTCATCCTCTGGTTCGTCGCCTTCCTTCTCGCCTGGTTCGCGATACTCTCGATCAAGCTCGACGAGCACGGCTTCCAGCTCGTTTGCATGAAGGTCTTTTCTGCGCTCTGGGACTGGGTCGACTTCGACCCGAACAAGCGCGTCAACGTGACGCTGCCGAGCGGCGAAATCACTCGCACCGTCATGGCCGCGGTCCCCTACATTCCCGAGGTCATCAAGGCCTGGTCCGTTGCCATGCGCGGTCTAGCCGGCGCTTTTCTCATCTCGATCTTGGTCACCATTCCGGTCGCGATCTGGTTCGTCGATCTCTCGCATCGGCGTGGCCGTTCGATCCTGCAGGAACGGCACGAACGGGGAGCGATGCTGGTCGATCGTTCCATCCTGCAATCGGAGATCAGCGAGCATAACCGCGCGAAGTTCGAAGAGGACGCAAGATCGCTATTTCCCGGCATGTCATCCCGGCAGGTGTTGGCGCTGCCGTTCCGCGTTCGAAAGGAAGCGGGGATCCACCATCCCTACACCCTTGCCGGTGTCCCCTATCCGCACCGAACCGAGCAGTCTCACACCATGCTCATCGGCACCACCGGCTCGGGCAAGACTACCGAGCTCCGGAGCCTCGTTGCGCAGATGCGCGAGCGCCAGGACAGCGCAGTGATCTTCGATCTCACGGGCGCCTATGTCGAAACCTTCTACGATCCCTCGCGCGACACGATCCTCAACCCCATGGACGCGCGGTGCCCGGCCTGGTCGATCTTCAACGACTGCCGAACCCATAGCGAGTTCACCGCCGCGGCTGCCGCCTTGATCCCATCCGATGGCGGCTCGTCCGAGCCCTTCTGGGCGCTCGCGGCGCGCACCCTGTTCATCGAGATGTGCATTCGGCTTCAGGAGCGCGGCCAGACCTCCAATCTCGCCCTTTCGGAGAACCTGATGACGGCCGACCTGAAGCGCGTCCACCGCTTCCTCGCCAACACCATTGCCGACCCACTGACCGCGCCCGAAGCGGCCCGCATGGCCGAGTCCATTCGCGCGGTGTTCAACACCAATGCGCAGGCGCTTCGCTTCCTTCCGGACGAAGGCGAACCCTTTTCCATCCGCGAGTGGATTTGCCGGGAAAAGAAGCCCGGTTCGATCCTGTTCGTGACGTCGCATTATGTCGATCTGCCGATGAACCGGGCGCTGCTCACGCTCTGGATGGACCTTTGCATCACCCGGCTCATGACCCTGCCGCGCACCCGGCATTTGCGCACCTGGTTCATGTTCGACGAGCTCGGCGCATTGCATCGGCTGCCAGCGATCGAGAACGGCCTGCAGACCGCCCGGGCGTTCGGCGGCGCCATGATCCTCGGCATTCACAGCTTCGAGAAGCTGGTCGAGGTTTACGGCGAGCAGGGCGCGCGCAATCTCGCGTCGCTCGCCCGCTCCAAACTGATCCTCGCGACCGCCGATCTCGATACCGCCGAGCAATGCGCGCGCTACATCGGCAATCGCGAAGTCCGGCAAATGGACGAGGCCTATAGCTACGGCTACAACAACACGCGCGACGCCTCGACGCTGACCCCGCGCAAGCAGGTCGAGCCGCTGGTCATAGCCGACGACATCACCAATCTGCCCTCGCTTCACGGCTTCGTGAAGTTCCCCGACGGCTTTCCTGCGGCCCGTATCCAGCTCGTCTGGAAAGACCATCCACAGGTCGCCGAAGGCTTCCTGCCGCGACCCGATGTTCAACCGGTGCGATCAAAGCGCGGAGAGGAGGTGTTCGAGGAAGGCGAGGGGAGCGAGGCCGGCGGGCGGGACGGGGCGGGGCAGGTGATCGAGGAGGTCGCCGAAACCGGCAATCTCGCCAAGGATCTCGCCGCCCGCATCCTGTCCGCCGAGGTCGAGCAGGAGGAGGATGCCACGCGCCGGACGGCCGAGCGATCCGACGATCGCGGTGACCATTCCGCTTCCCAAGACCATGCCGCGGACAAGGCGCAGGCGGCGCGCTCGGCGCAGGAGGGACAGCCGGCACACCCCGACCGTGAGGATCGCCGCGAGAATAGGAGCGATGCCGCGCGCGCGCCGCAGGTCGAGGATCTGACGCTCGTCGAACTGCGTCAGGCCTTTCATCCCGGCCGTGGCGCCGATGACGTGGACATGGGCATCTGATCGATGCTGTCGGTCGCCGCCGTCCGTTCCGCCTCCGGCGCCGCGAACTATTTCGCGAAGGATGATTACTACACCGTCGAGGGCTCCTCCGAGGCGACCACCTGGGCAGGGGAGGGGGCCGAGGATATTGGCTTGGCCGGCGAGGTTTCCAGGGATGCGTTCGAAGCGATTCTGAACGGGATCCTGCCCAGCGGCGAAGCGGTCGCCCAGGTCGAAAATCGCCGGGCCGGTTATGATCTCACCTTCTCGATGCCGAAGTCCGCCTCGGTCATGGCCTACGTCGCCGGTGACAAGCGCGTGCTCGCCGCCAATATGGCAGCGGTTCAGAAGACCATGGCCTGGGTCGAGAAGAACCTTGCCGAAGGTCGCCGAGATGTGGAGGGTCGCAAGGTGCCGGTGCAGACCGGCAATCTCGTCTATGCCCTCTTCCAGCACGACACCAGCCGCGCGCTCGATCCGCAGGCGCACATCCATGCGGTCATCGCCAATCTCACCCGCATGCCGGACGGCAAATGGCAGGCGCTCCACGCCGACAAGATCTGGAGCCACAACAGCATCATCGGCTCGATCTACCACGCCCATCTGCGCGAGGGGCTGGAGAAGCTCGGTTATCAGGTCGATCTCAAGGGGAAGCACGGCACCTTCGAGATCTCCGGCGTGCCCAAGGCGGTCATCGGCGAGTTCAGCCAGCGCCGCGAGCAGATCCTCGAGCGCGCGACCAAACTCGGCATCACGTCGCCCGAGGGCCTGCGCGAAATCACCAAGCGCTCGCGCGATCCCAAGCTCAATGTCGAAGATCGCGATGCGCTGAAGCAGAGCTGGATCGATCGCGCCGACGCGCTCGGCTTCGACGGCAGGCTCCTGATCGGAGCGGCGGAAGCGCGCGCAGGGCGCATTCAAGGTACGAGCGCGCTTGGACAAGGTTACCGGGCCATCACCGCAGCGATCGAATCCGCCGGCGCTCGTCTTGCCGGTCTGCTGCGCCCGCATGATCCGCTGGTCGACCACGCCCTTGCGCGTGCCGTGCGCTCGCCCGCCGAAGCGCGAGCACAGCTCGCGGTCGCTTCGGCGGTGCGCATCCTCTCAGAGCGCGAGGCTGCCTATCCGGTCCACCTGCTGGCCAAGACGGCGCTCGATCTCGGCCTCAAAGGCGTGGCGATCGAGAGCATCGAGCGCCGCATCGGCCAGCTCGTGCAGGCCGAGCGGCTCATCCCAGGCATCGCCACATCCGCGGACAAGACCGGCCGGATGGTCACCACGCCCGAAGCGCTGCGCACCGAGGAATCCATCCTTGCCGCGGTGGAGCACGGGCGCGGGCAAGCAATCCCGATCGTGCCCGCAGACGCTGCGCCGACCCGGCTGCAGGGCGCGGCCGAACGCCCGCTCAATCCGGGCCAGCTTGCCGCGGCGACGATGATCCTGAGCTCAAGCGACCGAACCGTGACCGTCCAGGGGGTCGCCGGCGCCGGTAAGTCCACGATGCTGCAAGCGGTGGCGCGGGTCGCGCAGGCGGAGGGGCGTACGCTGACGGGACTCGCCTTCCAGAACAAGATGGTCGCCGACCTGCGCGACGGCGCAGGAATAGATGCGCAGACCATCGCCTCGTTCGTGCTCGCCAACGAACGCTTCGTGCATCAACCCACAACCGAGCACTACGCAGCAGCCCGTGAAAAGCTCGCCGGCACCATGCTGGTAGTCGACGAGACCTCGATGGTCTCCTCGGACGACATGCTGAAGCTGCATCAGATCAGCGCCGTGCTGGGGATCGACAAGCTGGTGCTGGTGGGAGACCGCCAGCAACTCTCCTCCATCGATGCCGGCAAGGCCTTCGCCATGATTCAGGCGGGCGGCGGCACGATTGCGCGCATGGACGAGAACATCCGGCAGCGCACCGACGAACTACGCACCGTCGCTGCGCTCGCTAATATCGGCAAGGCGGGCGCGGCGCTCAAGGTGCTGGGCGACCGCGTCGTCGAAGCCACCAATCCCGCCGCTGCAGCCGCCAACATGTGGCTGGCATTGAGCGACAGCGAGCGGGACGCGACGGCCGTGTTTGCCTCGGGGCGCGAGACGCGCGCGACGATCAACTCGGCTATCCAGCAGGGCCTGCTCGCGCAGGGCAGCGTGAAGGGTGAGGCGATCCGCCTCACCGTCTACGACCGCGTCAACACGGCCCGCGAGGAACTGCGCTATGCTTCGACCTATCGGCCGGGCCAGACGCTCGAGATCGGCCGCGGCGGGGCGCGGGATGCCGGCCTCGCCGCTGGCCGTTACGAAATCGTCAAAGTGCATGGCAACGGCAAGGTCGAGCTCGCCGACGGCCGGAGGAAGGTTCGCTTCGATCCGCAGAAGCTCTCGCCGACCGAAAAGCGCGACCGGCTACAGCTTTCCGAAAAGAAGGAGCTGCAGCTGCGCGAAGGAGACCGCATCCGGTGGACGGCGAACGACAAGGAACGCGGACTCCTAAATGCCGCGCTCGCCCGCGTGGTCGGTATCGATGCAGCCGGCGTGACGGTGGAAGCGGCCGACAAGAGCCGCCACACGCTCAATCTGGGCGATCCGATGCTGTCGCGGCTCGACCTTGCCTACAGCCTCAACATGCACATGGCCCAGGGGATCACGACCGACAAGGCGATCACCGTGATGTCCTCGCAGGAGCGCCAACTCTCCAACCAGCGGCTGTTCAATGTCGGCGTCACGCGCGTGCGCGATCAGCTCACCATGGTCGTCGACGACAGGGACAAGCTTTCGCGCCAACTCGACTTGAACCCGGGCGACAAGACATCCGCGCTCGAAACGCTCGGCCGGCTCGACATCGACGGAAGGAAAGGGCCGGGTCCGCGCGACAAATCCGATCCCGGGCCGATTGACGGAGTCGACGTCTCCGACCTGCCGCCCCTCCCGGCGGACCTGCCACCCTTTGCTGACGGTGCGGGGCCGGCACAGCGCGCGCCTGGCGCCAAGCCGCCAGACCTTGATCCCGAACGCGGCGACGTGTTGCCGCCGCTGCCCGAGCGCAGTCTCGGACTGGACTTGTGACGAGATGCCGTCGGCATGGCGCCGCGGTCAAGCAGAGGAGAAGCAAAGATGGGCTGGGAATTCGAGGAGGCCGGCAAGTTCGGCAGCGAGAAGGCGGCGGACGACTATGCGCGCCGCAACAATCTCGACCCACGCGATGTCCAGATCCACCGCAAGGGCGAGGAGGTGGAGCTCAGCATCCACCGCTCCGCGCTCAACCGGCGCGGCCTGCGCGACAATGGCGAAGGGCGCCGGGACGGCTGGGGCTAAGGAGGGCATCATGAATCCCATGGACATCTTCGAGCGCCTGACCGGCGCACTTGTGCCGGTGCTTATCCTCGCAGGATCATTGGCCATCCTGCTTGCCTTGCTGCGCGGCTTGCCGAATATCTTCGGACCGCCCAGTCCTGTCGCCAAGCCGTTCATGACGCGGCGCGAACACGCGGTTTTGGCCGCTCTTGAACAGATCCTGCCGATGTACCGTATTCACGCGCAGGTGGCGATGGGCGCCCTGCTCAAGGCGCCAGCGCATCCTGGGCGACGGGCGAGCCCTGCCGACCGCAATGCATTCTCGCAGAAGATCGTCGATTTCGTGATCGAGGATCCAACGACCGGAAAGGTGGTCGCGCTCGTCGAGGTCGACGACCATAGCCACAATCGAGCAAGGGACCGGGTGAGGGACGCGATGACCTCTGCCGCCGGTTATCGCACGTTCCGCGTTCCCGCGTCTGCCCGCCCAACCTTAACGGGTGTCCTCGGCGTGGTCGGGCGCTTGCGCGACGAGGCGGCACAGGCCGTGATCGGAGGATAGGCAGGTCATGGGCATCGACGACAGGGACTATATGCGCGAGCGCCACCGCGCCCGCGCCGGAGCAACCAACTGGAACGATCGTGCCGGACGGGTCGAGGGAGCCTGGTTCGATCCCGTCAATCGCGGCCGTGACGGCCTGAAAGGACGGTTTCGAGCGGGCATGGGTGTTCGACAGAGTCGGCGTCAGCTCTTAATCTACGGCTTGAGCGTCCTTCTGACCGTCATCCCGCTCTATGGGATGGCGCAGCGCGATGGTCTCATTCCTGATTTGAGGCCAGGCGTGTCTTTCCCGGAGACGGGGTCGGTCACGATCTCAAAGGCGATCGACCGGCGCTCGATAACCAGCGCGCTGACGATCGTGGCCAGTCACGCCAATGCCGTCGTGCAGCTGTTCGATCCCGCGACCGAACGCCACCTCATGTCGATCTATGTCGCCGCAAATCACCGCATCAAGGTGCCCGTCCCCGAAGGAACCTACCGCATGAAGCTGGTCGAGGGGCAGAAATGGCATGGGACTCGCAAGTTCTTCGGGCCCAATACCTCTTTTAGGACCGTTGCCGATCTCATGACCTTCACGCGATCGTCTGGTCAGCTGATCAACTTGCGACGCCGCCCGGACGGCAACATGCCGACCCGTCCGGACTGGTTCGGCCCCGAACCGCTGTGAAGGCAAGGCGTGTCGAGCGCTTTCCGGCGCCGACGCGTGATCGGCGCCGCCTGTTGCGTTTATGCCGACGCGTCGGCCTCATCTGCCTGCTCGGCGCAGCTGATGCAGAAGCGACAGGCCGGGAGAGCTTCGAGCCGCTTGGGCGCGATCTCCTCGCCGCACGCCGTGCACAGGCCGTATGTTCCGGTGTCGAGGCGCACGAGCGCCTCTTCGATCAATTCGATTTCCGCGAGCGCGGCCGCCTCGACAGCATCCAGAACCTCATCGTCTTCCCGATCGACTGCCTGCTCCCCGAAATCATCATCGAGCGGCTGGCGAAGGTCGTCCTCCAATCGCTCGACCCTGGCGCGCAGTTCCTCAAGCCGAGCAGTGAGGGTTTCGCGTACGGCTGAGGGCACTGGCATCAGGCGGCCTTCTTCTCGAGAATCATGGTCGAGACCTGATCCAGCATCTGGAGCCTGCGCTTCTTGAGGTCCTCGAGCCGCTGGTCGGAGGCCGCTTCGATGCCATGCTCGATGCGATGGATCTCTTGCGCGACCGCGTGGTAGCGCTCCGACAGCTCACGGAATGCGGTACTCTCCACCTTCAGGGTGTGCAGCACATCGTGATGCTGTGGAAACTCGGCGTGCAGGTCATGCCCGTTTTCGCTCATCTTCAGCCCTTCTTCATTGTTGCCGATGGCAGATTGCAGAGCTGCCCGGCCTTTGTCCTTACGGGATATCCCGCAGTATGCCGCCGCGACGCGGACTGGCCGTGCCAGACGAAAAGTAGCCGCTCCTAGTGCGCTAGCAGCGACCAGACGAGTTGTGTTCCGAGCACGAGGCTCAACATGCCGAGACCGACACTGGCGCGGATATGCGCCTCGCTGAGCGCCGTGCGTCGCGCATGATCGATCTTGAGCGTTCGAGTTTGCATGTCCTTCCTCCATCGTGTGCGGCAGTATTGGCATTGTGCGGGCCGCAGCCCCTATTGGGAATATTACGGAAGTGCCCGTGGGGTGCTCAAAGGGGAGCTGCTCGCTGCATCCTGCAAAGAAGAAGCGGTGGCGTTTTGGACCAGTGCCTTGCTGGCACAGCCATCCGTGGTTCAGAAAGCCCCCAAGGCGCTTTTCGGCGGGAACCGAGGACGTCAGTTGTCATTCCATTGGCATGATCTGTCGGATGATCACGGCCGCAGCGCTGCTCCTTCTCGCCGCCTGCAAGCAGGAATCGGATCCCTTGCCGGAATATCGGCCGGCTGAAGCGGGGACCGTGGATCATGCGTTATGCTTGCTGGGTTTCACCGCCGTTGCCGTCCGAACGGTCAGCACGGGCCATCAGTTGGTACAGGTAAGCATTAACGGGAAAAGCGGCAGCTTTGTCCTCGACACCGGTGCCAACTTGACGGTCGTCAACCAGGGGCAGGCTGAACGGTTCGGCCTTTCTGGCCAGAGCGGCATCGCCGGGCTCGGTGCATCGATCCGGGCGCCGGCCGGAGAACGCGCGCAGCTGGCCAAGGTTGAGCGGCTTCAAATCGGCTCCATCGCCATCCGACAAGAGCGCGTTATGATCGCGAACCTCGATTCGCTCCTCGACGTGCTCGGGCGGGCCACGGGAGAGACGGTGTCGGGCATCATCGGCCAGGATGTGCTCGACGAACACCGCGCGATCATCGATGTCGCGCGCCCGATGCTCTACCTTATGAAGGAGGACAGAGAGCCCGCGCCGGTTGCCGCAGAAACCTGCCAGAGCCCCGCGCAGCAGCAAGGGACGAAGACATGACGATCGCGAAAAGTGGGTGATCCGATCGCGTGGTTGGGCATTCTTCCGGACAGGGGCCGACCGCCAGGTGCCCCGCCGGGGCACTCCGGCCGCGAGAATCTTCGCCCGCATTTCCCACGTGACAACCTTCTCGGCGGGCGAACCGAACGGCAGGTCGGTGACCGGCCATGCGACCAGCTAGCCGGGCATATGGCGGCTCCAGAAACTGCCTAAGCAACAAGCGCGGCGCATAGCCTCACTGGTCGGGCGTCGCTTCCCCGACCGGAACATTGGTCATCGGCGTCGTCGGCAGCGTCACGGGCACGGCGGGCTCGGTCGGGTTGGCTGCGACCCACTCGCTCGAGGGAGCGGTCGGTTCGGCCGACACCGCCGCCTCGTCCGCTTCGCGAGTGCCATCCCCGCAAGCCGCGAGCGACAAGAATGGCACAAGCAGGGCGATGCGAAACGGAACGAAAGGCGCGACGAGCGACATGGAAACGACTCCGTGATGACGACGTTCAGGCCGTCAAGGCTATGCCTGCGCTGCGGACTTGACAACCGTCGGGGGCATGCGTCCTTCCGCTGAGCACGCGGTGCGAAGCCGGCCGCGTGGCAGACATTTCCGCGGCTGCGAAGCTCAGTCTCGAGGGTTGGCGCAATGGCGCGAAGTAAGTGTGAAGCACGTGGAGGATTCGGGGATGGACCGCCCCTCCTTGTTATGCAGCCGTGTTCACTCGATGGGGCGACGACTGTCGAGCAGATCTTCGTCTATCATGTCTGCGCGCTCATCGTCTACCAGCCTGGCGATGTGTTGATCGGCTGAAGCATCGGGTGCCGTGGGCGCCGCTGTCTCGGCAGTGGCGCGCTTCGAACGGGTTTGCTCCTTCGCGGAACCGACCGACTTGAGAGGGAGCGGCGCGGTCTCGTCAAACCGCAGACGATAGATCGGCTCGGGAAGGGCGAAGCCCGCCTGCTCCAGAGCATTCTTGACCGCTTGTAGCGCGAAGCTCCGGCCGCGCAGGAAGTCGGTACGTCTCTGATCGACCCATCCGAAGAACCGCAGGACGATGTTTGAATCGCCGACCTCGTGAATGACAGCGGTCGCGCAGGGCGTGTCCAGCACGAAGTCGAGCTCTTGCATAGCGTTCAAGCCGGTGGACATGCCCCTGACCGGATCGTCCGCCGCATCGATGCCCAGGTCGAATTCGAAGCGACGTTCGGGATTGCGCGTATAATTGAGAATGACAGCCTTAAAGACGGTGGAATTGGGGATGCGAAGGTGGTTGCCATCCAAGGTTACCAGGATCGTCGCGCGGCTGGTCAGCCGCACGACCCGGCCTTCGTTTCCTTCGATGACGACATGATCGTTGGCGCGGAACGGCTGGCGCAAGCTGAGCATGAGACTGGAGACGTAGTTGTCGACCGTGTCGCGGACGGCGAAACCTACAGCGATACCGAGCACTCCGGCACCGCCGAGGACCGCGCCCAGCAGCGCCGTAGCCCCGAGCAGTTCCAATCCGGCGATGATGCCCAGGATGATGAAAACGAAGCGGACCAAGCTAGCGATTAGGTCGGCAAGGAATGCATTGGGCGTGATCTTCCGCCAAAGGCCGTGGAACGAGGCCAGGATATGGCCAGCAAAGCCGATGATCACCGCAAGCCCCAGCGCGATGGCAATCAGCGGCAGCGCACGCAGGAAGCCGCGCATGACCTCACCAAAATTCCCCAGAGCGGGAGCAAGGTTGGTCTCGACCTGGAGATCGCGCTCAAGATCGTTTTCGACCGTCACGACTCCGGCAACGCGTGCGGCGATCGCTTCGGCTCGTTCTATGTCCTTGGGCGTAGGTACCGTACCCGACAGGGTCACCACGCCGGCAGAGACGCGCGCCCGCACCTGCGTCAGAGCATCGATCTGCGCGAAAATGCTGGTGATCCGCCTCGCGATATCCGCGTCCGCGGTATCCTCCGTCCGAAGCTCGATTCCGCTCGAAGCGGCCGGTTCTGAAGTGGCCCGACTCTCTTCAACGGTGGCGTTCTCTTGGGCGAGGGCTGATGGAACCGACAGCATCATCAAAATGCCGAAAGCCACGCGCGCTGCGAAATTGCATCGACGGTATCCAAGATCTGTCAGGGTCGATTGCACGACGTTCCTTTGCTTCTCATCGACCAAGCTTGACTCCCCTTGCGCTCGACAAGCGGCGCGCGCTTGATGACACCTTCCGTCAGATCGCTCGTGCAACCACGGGTCAGTGCAGCGGAAGGCGTCAGATCAGAACGAAACCGCTTCCCCAAACCACCGTCTGCTTGACTGAACGCCGCAGCCGCATGATTGCTCCGTGACAGGCGATCGTCCGGTGGGGGCTCACGGCTGCGCACGATCGGGTGCCCGCGGTGAACCGGATCCGCGACCGTGTAAGAGCGATCACGGCGCTGGAGGCCGACAGCGCTAGGTGCTGACCATCGTGCAGCTCTGCCGGCGCAGGCAGCCGCGATACCTCTCTGGCACGGTTGACGAACCATTCAGGCACTTCCGAACCCCGCCGGATGGAGACTCATCGAGCTCAGGCTGAGGGTCGTCTTTGATCCTCGGCTGCATGCCTCAAAACGAAGGGCTGGCAGCTAGGGGCAGATGGCACGAAGAGCTGCGAGATAGATCGACTTTCTGGCAGCGTTTCTGTATCCTGCGGCGACGGCTCTGCTTGGAGGGTACAGGTGGCGCAAATCCTGACGACGCTTGTTGAAGATGGTGCAAAGCTTGCACTTGAGATCAAACGCGATGGCATCCTTCTGGCTCAAGCCATGCTGGACCGAAGTGAGCTGGACCAGCTGATCGCGATCCTGCAAGAACAGCGCGATCAAATGCCGCATTCCGAAAAAACATCTTAACGGAGCGGGCGAGCGTTCATCCGCTTGTAATCCGCTCGTCTGGTGAAACCGTTTTGCAATTGGTCGGGACCGCCGACGAGCGAACAGCCGTCAGCGCCAACCGCGCCCCGCTTCAACGCCGCCCCGCGATCGCAGCAAGTCGCCGACTGGCTTGCCCGCCAGCGTGCAGAAGCCGATCACCCGATCGTAGCTGCGCCGCCCGGCTCTGCAGACCAGGACTCGTCCCATGACAAGCTGAGCGAGCCGGCTTTTGGCCTGCGCGCCGCCACGTTCCTGAAGCTCGGGCGCGAAGAAATCGCCAAGCCGGACTTCTATCCAGCGGTCGGGACGACCCTCGGGTCCGAGACAAAGCCCGTCTCCGTCACCCACGTAGCGGACCTCTCCGCTGAAGACCGAGCCCCTGGCCGGCAGCGCGCCTTCGCATGGATCGGCCCGCGCCGGAGATACCCAGGCCAGGCTCAGAAATCCTGCTGCAAGGTATGGCAGGATTTTTCTTGCCCAGATGGTCGTGGACGTCAGCATGCAGTCAGCTCTAGCGCGTTGCCGGACTGGCGGCGAGAGGTCGCTACTCACCATACCGCAGCGCATCGGTCTCGAGTGGGCGGCAAGCCTTCGCCTGCTCTTGGGCGAGCAACCGGCTAAGTAGCTTTCCGCAATGCTTCAGGAACTCCCACCGGGCATGATCGTCATCGCTTGAGCCGCCCGTTCGGCAGCTTCATTCAGATTTCTTGAAGGGAGACACCATCATGAAGGGTTTCGTCGGCGATATCGAGGAGCTGACAGAGGAAAACACCGACTTCCGGCGCGTTCTCTATACCGGCCATAATCTGCAACTGGTGTTGATGTCGATCGAACCTGGCGAAGAGATCGGCGAGGAAGTGCACGATGATCGTGACCAGTTCTTTCGAATCGAGGCCGGAGAAGGCGAAATCCTGATCGACGGCGTGACCCACCGGGTCGAAGCGGACGATGGCATCGTCGTGCCGCAAGGCGCGCGCCACAACGTCAGGAGCGTGGGCAAGGAAGCGCTCAAGCTATATACGATCTATGGGCCGCCGGAGCATGTCGATGGGACGGTTCACGGGACCTGCGCGGACGCGCAAGCGGCTCACGAACATTTCGACGGCCGCACGACCGAATAGCAAGCGAGGCAAGTCGCTGAGTGGCGCGGCTGACGCGGCACTCACGACCTGCTCCGCAAGTTGGCGGGAGCGGGTCGCATGCTCCTGCGCGTCAGCAGCAGGAACTCACGTCCCCAAAGGATCGAACTCGCTGCGACCGCGCAGGTCAGCCAATCGAAGAGGCTCAGCGAAACGGTCGAGAATGCCGCCTGAAAGGGGCCAAGCTCCACCACGCAGAGTTGGAGCAGCAGCGACAGCGACAGGGCGAGCCAAAGCCACTTGTTGGAGAAGATCTGGCGGCTGAAAATGCTGTTGTCGTCCGCGTGCGTCGCGGCGGCGTTGAGGAGCTGGAAGAAAACGAGCGTGGTGAAGGCCATCGTCTGGGCATAGGCGATCGACCCGCTTCCTTCGATCACTCCGCCCGGCAGCGCGCCGTCGAATACCGCCAGGGTTCCCAGCGCCATGAGCGCTCCGGTCGCGCCGATCCTTGTCCACATGCCGGGCGTGACGACCTTTTCGGCGGGCGCACGGGGCGGCCGGTCCATGACGGACGGGTCGACGCGATCGAGGCCCAGCGCCAGCGCCGGCGCGCCGTCGGTGATCAGATTGATCCACAGGATATGCACTGCGAGCAGCGGCAACGCGAGTGTGTCCTGCGCATGGCCGGCAAGACCAATGATGCCAGACAGCAGGACGCCGAGAAACATCGTCATGACTTCGGCGATGTTCGAGGAGAGCAGATAGGACAGGAACTTGCGGATATTGGCAAAAATCGCGCGACCTTCCTCGACGGCGGCCACGATCGTCGCGAAATTGTCGTCGGCCAGCACGATGTCGGCGGCTTCCTTGGCGACATCGGTGCCGGTGATCCCCATGGCGATCCCGATGTCCGCCGTCTTGAGCGCAGGGGCGTCATTCACGCCGTCGCCGGTCATGCCGACGATATGTGCTTGTCGGCGCAGCGCCTCGACGATCCTGAGCTTATGTTCTGGCGCCACACGCGCAAAGATCGACGTCCTGAGGACAAGTTCATCAAGCTCGGCATCCCGCAACGCTCCGACTTGCCCTCCGGTCGCGACAGCACCGGCTGTGCCGATGCCGAGTTCGGCGCCGATTGCCCGCGCAGTTGCCGGATGGTCGCCGGTGATCATGATCACCCGGATTCCGGCACGATGCGCGGCTGTGACAGCAAGCCTGGCTTCCTCCCGTGGGGGATCCATGATTCCGACGAGTCCGAGGAAGACGAGGTCGCGTTCGATGTCGCATGTTGCGGCCTGCTCGCCATTGCCGGCGTCGTTGCGCCTGGCAAATCCCAAAGGGCGCAGCCCTTGTGCCGCAAGCTGCTCGACGGTTTCAAGGATGTCGCGCCGGCGATCCTCGGTCAGCCTGCTTTCCCGGTCCTCGACGAATTCGCGATCGCAAAGGGCAAGGAGCACATCCGGCGCGCCCTTGGTGAAGACGCATGTCTGGCGGCCAAGCTCCGATCCTTCGTGAACGGTGCTCATCAGCTTGCGGTCCGACGTGAAGGGCACCTCGCCAACTCGCGGCAGCCGGCTTTGCAGATCTTCATGCCGCAGACCCGCCTTGGCGGCAGCCACCAGCAGGGCTGCCTCGGTCGGGTCGCCCTTGATGATCCACTGGCCCGCGTCCTGCCGCAGTCCGGCATTGTTCGCGCAGCTGCCCGAGGCGAGCAAATCATCGACCTCATGGCGCAGCCCGCCGCTGATCGGTCGACCGTCACTCGTGAGGATCTCGCCCGAAGGCGCGTAGCCGACACCCGAGATCATCGCGGTCCCGCTGGCGGTGACGACCTGGCGGACCGTCATTTCATTGCGAGTGAGCGTGCCCGTTTTGTCAGTGGCGATCACATCCGCCGAACCCAACGTTTCAACTGCGGCAAGCGACCGCACGATCGCCTTGCGCTTCGCCATGCGCTGCACGCCGATCGATAGCACGACGGTCACGATCGCGGGCAGGCCTTCCGGAACGGCGGCGACCGCGAGAGCGACGCCGAGAATGAAGATCTCGAAGACTGCCGCCATTCCGGCGATCTCGCGCGTCAGAAAAAGCGTCGCGATCATGATCGCGGCGATCGCGAGGACCGCGATGCCCAGGAGCTTGCCTATCCGATCGAGCTCGAGTTGAAGCGGCGTGCGCGTCTCGCGGGTCGCGGCAAGCAGCCCGGCGATATTGCCGATCTCGGTTCGTGCCCCCGTTGCCGTCACGATCGCCCGGCCATGGCCGCTGGTCACCGCGGTGCCGCTGAAAAGCATGTTGGTGCGATCGGCAGGCTGAGCCGATGCAGGCAGGGCCTCGAGCGTTTTTGCGACGGGAAGACTCTCGCCGGTGAGCGGCGCTTCGGCGACCTGCAAACCGGCAAGTTCGAGCAGCCTTGCGTCGGCGGCGATGGTCTCGCCCTCTTCCACCGACAGAAGATCGCCGGGGACAAGCTCTTCGGCGGGCACCTGCACCAATCGTCCGTCCCGCACCACGCTAGCCGATTTGGCGGTCAACTGCCGTAGCGCTGCAGCCGCGCGGTCGGCACGTTCTTGCTGCACATAGCCCATGAGCGCGTTAAGGACGACGATCGCGAGAATGGCGAGCGCCTCGAAAGGGACAGGCGCGTCGCGCTCGAGCCACCATAGAACCGCGGAAATGGCCGCGGCGACGATGAGCAACAGCACGAGTCCGCTGGCGAACTGGGCGAGAAACTTCCTGTAGCCCGGGACGGGTTTGCGGCGTGCCAGTTCGTTAAGGCCGTAGAGGGCGAGCCGCTGGCGAGCCTCACTGCTGCTCAGCCCGCTCACGGCATCGGCTTCGACCGTCCTTACAATCGCTGCGACGTCTTGCGTGTGCGGCAGGCCTGTCGTCTTCGCAACTTCCATCGAATCTTCCCGATCATTCGTCCCAATCGCGACTAACGACCGGTCATGACAGGCCAAGCGCATTCCTGACGTTTGCGGCGCTGGCCGCTCGCTGACCGCCAGCATCAACCCGCAGCCAACCGTCGAGTTCACCGATGGCATAGCTGGCCTGCTGACGCACCACGGTCACATCGGCATCGGAAGCATCGCCGCGTCTCGTCTCGACGCGCCGCTCAAGCTGCGACGGAGATGCCTCAAGCCATATGCCGTCGAAGGTCGTTCCGCGCCGCGCGGCGAGCCTGCCGATCGAGGTGCGCTCCGCCTCGCGCGCAAAGACCGCATCGGCAATGACGGCGTATCCGGCGTCCAGAGCGTCGCCCGCCAGGCGCTCAAGCTCGCCGTAGACCCGGGCACTGGCCTCTTCATTGTATGCTTCCCTGGAGAGCGGCGCTTCCGGCCTCACGCCGGCCAAGCGCTTGCGAAGCACATCCGAGCGGATGATCCGCGCGCCGGGGGGGCTGCCCACTTCATGGCCGATCATGCGCGCAACCGTCGACTTGCCCGTACCGGACAATCCCCCGATTGCGATCAACCTGCCGTCCGATGGCGCCAGAAACGCTTCCGCGATCTCCAGATAGCCGCGCGCGCGTGACGCGAGTGTCGAAGACCGGTCGCGATCATCGACCTGGGCCGCCAGCGCGTGAGCCCGGATCGTCGCCCGGATCGACATGAACAGCGGCAAGAGAGCGATGCCGGCTTCGTCGTCCTCCGCTATATCGAGGTAGCGGTTGAACACGATGTTGGCCTCAAGGCGCAATCTCCGGCTCCACAGGTCCATCAGCAGGAATGCAAGATCATAGAGGACGTCGGTCGTCGCCAATTCCTCATCAAACTCGAGACAGTCGAAGAGCAGGGGCGCGCCGTCGATGACAGCGATGTTAGCAAGGTGCAGGTCGCCATGGCAGTGCCTCACCCGGCCCTTGGTCGCGCGCTCGTTCAGTAGGTCTGCAAGCCGTGTGGCGATCTCCTTTTGCCTCGCGACAAGTTTATGCGCGTCGCGGGGCGGAAGCACGTGCGGATATCGTGCGATGCTCGCCTCATTGCCAGTAATCACGGCGGCGATCCGCGCATGGCCCTGCGTATCGCTACTGGGCTTGGCAACGTGGTGAAACGCGCGGATCTGATCCGCCAGCCGAAAGACCAGATCCTGGGTCAGCCGGCCTTCTTCGACCAAGCGTTCGAGCAGAGCGTCGTCGGGAAACCGCCGCATTTCGAGCAGCCAATCGATGACCTCGCCCTGGCCCGCCAAGTTGAAGGCGCCGTCCTTGGTGCGGCAGAGCGGTCGTACCCTCAGATAGAGGTCCGGAGCCGTGCGGCGGTTCAGGAGAAGTTCGGTCTCGAGCGCGGCCTTGCGCCGCGCAAGCGTGGAAAAATCGAGATAGCCGAGGCGAACCGCCCGCTTGAGCTTGAAGGCGCGATCTCCCGCAAGAAAGATCCGCGCCGCGTGCGTGTCGATGCGGCGCGCTCGCTCGCCAGGCACCAAGGAACTCTCAGTCTCCAGAAACGCGACGGAACCGGCCTGCATATCGGAGATGTCGACCGGTTCCGTCATAGCTGCGTCAGCCCTTGCCGATCTCGATCTTACGGCTCCGCGCAGCAACATTCTGATCCTTGCCGAGCACGACATTGAGAACGCCGTCCTTGAATTCGGCGGTGATCGCCTCCTGATCCACGTCAGGGGGCAGCGGAACCTGGCGGTGGAACGAGCCGTAGCGCCGCTCGCTGATCAACACGCCTTTCTCCTCGCGCTTGCTGTCTTCCTTCTTTTCTCCGGTAATGGTGAGAACGTCGCCTGCCACGCTCACCTCGATGTCCTGCTCGGTAAGGCCGGGCAACTCAGCGGTGAGCTTATAGCCCTTCTCATCCTCGACGAGTTCGACGGCGGGGACGGGCATGGATCCGCCTTGCCTGCCGAAATTGAAGATGCTCTGGCCGGGCTGACCGAAATTCTCAAACAGCTGGTCGATCTCGGAGCGGAGCCAATCCATGGGGGCTCCAAACGGCGAAGCGTTCCGGATGGGTGTCGGTGACGCTGCTTTCCTGGTGGGAACAGAGGTCGTATCGTTCACTGCACATCTCCTTCGAAGCGGGTCCGAGATGAAAGCGAGGCGTTTCGCGTCTTCCCAGCAAGGGTAATGCGGCACTTGCCCGTTCCAGCGCTCGGACAAAGGAACTCCTAAGTCGGGCCATTATCCCATGCTATCAGGGAGTCTACGAAGGGAACGTATTTGGGGCCGAGCTGATCCCTGTTCACTGTCCTTCGAGGATTGTCCCGTTTCATTGGTACTCGGGAAGCATCTGCTTCAGGCGCTTTGTGAAGTGGCGTCACCCGAGGGGGCGCGGCGGCTATGGCGCCGGCCGCTAATCTGTGCATGATTGACCTTTTCTCCATTGGAGGAAGAAATGGCTACGCAACCCGGCGCTCCCGAACCCGACATCATCCGGCCCCAATCGCCGCCCGAAACGCCCGCGCCGAACAGGCCTGACGAGACACCCTTGCCAAACGATCCGACGATCCTTCCCGGGCAACCCGACCTGGACAATCCGGGCCAGGCTCCTCAAGAGCTGCCGCCGGCGCCATAGCTCAAAGGAACGAAGCCGCGGTCGCGAGGCCGATGCCTGATGCGATCACGGAAGCGACCAGCGGGCCGGCAGCCTGCCAGCCCCGGCCTCGCACGCCGGCCAGCGCGAAGGCCAGCACAGCTTTGAACGCGGTGTTGGCAAGCACCGGCACCGCCAGCACCAGGCCGGCCGTCTGCGGGTCGACAAGGCCTTTCGGCATGTTCGACAGCGTGAGGACAGCCGCATCGACATCCATGAGGCCGGTCAATCCCAAGGCAACAACGACACCTTCGTCTCCGAAGCGGGCCAGCGCCCATCGCGCGACCACCGTCATCAGGCCGACAAGCCCCGCCAGGATCAGAGCCGGCCGAAAATCGAGCGGATTGCCAAGCGCTATCTCTGCTCCCTCCGGGCTCTTGCGTCCCGATCGCACCGCAAGCAGCGTTGTCAACGATCCGACCAGAAAGGCGGGGATCATGGCGACGGCGAGCGACCGGCCGGCTGCGGGCACCAGCATCATGGTCAGGACCTGAACACGCACGAACATGACGAGCGAGGCGAGCGCGATCCCGGCGACCAAAGGCGCCGCCGGTGCGTTCTCCTCGCGAAGACGCCGCGCGTAAGCGGCAGTCACGGCTGTCGATGAGACCAGCGCGCCGCACAGCGCCGTCACCATGATGCCGCGCGCGGGCCCGAGCCGGCGCGACGCGACATAGCCGACGAAGGAAAGGCCGAGGACGATCACGACCACCATCCAGATCTGCCGGGGATTCCATGCTCCATAAGGGCCGTAGCTCGCATCCGGCAGAAGCGGCAGCACGACCAGTGCGACGAGCGCGAAGCGCGCGATCGACTCGATCTCGGCTTCGCTCAGGCCCTTGAGCATCGCGTGCGCCTGACTGCGCATGGAGAGAACGAGCGTGGTGACCGCCGCCAGCGCAAGCGCCTCGGTCACCAAACCCTTGGTTGCCAAAAGCCCTAGCGCGAAGGTGATCACCCCTACGATCGTGTTGGTGACCGAGAGACTTGCCTGACGGTCGAGCGTGCTGCGATAACCGAGCACCAGGCTGAACAGGATGGCGAGGCTCACCGCACCAGCAACCAGGTCGGGCAGTAGCCCGGCGATGCCGCCTGCCAGCCCCAGCAGCGCGAAGGTACGAAGGCCGCTGACCCGCCCTCCGTCCGATGCGTCGCGTTGTCGCCACCCGCGTTCGATGCCGATCAACACGCCCACGGCAAGCGATGCCGCGAGACTGCGCAGGATCGCAGCGTCAAGGAATATCATGCGCTGAGGGCCTGCAGCCTGTGAATGGAATCGTCTTGGAACTCCTTGCTGTTCACTCCGGTAGCCTCTTCAAACCTTCACAAGATACGGCAAGCCGCATTACCCGTGACCCACGAACCATTCTGAAGAGCGCCGGGACGGGAGGGCCAAAGTGCCGCTTCCCAGAAGGATCGTAACGGGCGCGCGAAGAGATGAAAAGCTGTGGCGCGCGCCGGTGGCTTGAAGGCTTCAGCCTTGCTATGCCTGCCAGGAAACCAAGATGGAGTGGCTCAACGCTTGAGCGCAATGACGAACACGCGAACAAACGTTTTGCTGCTCGGCGGATATATGCGGCGGGCTTGCCTGTCATTATGCCCACCTGCGGAGCAGGCGATTAGGGCAGAGACCTGTGCTCGGAACCCGCAGGCGGGAGCAGGTGATGCTGGCGAGGCGATGCCTGCATGACCGCCGAAGATCTCACCTTGCTCATCAACGGGGTTCAGGACCTCGCCCTTTCCATGCTCGATGCGGACGGCAAGGTCGTCATCTGGAACGAGGGCGCGCGGCAGCTCTTCGGCTGGAGCGAGGCGGAGATCGCGGGGAACGACGCCTCTTTCTGCTATCCCGACGACGCCGTGGCGCAGGGCAAGCCCGTGGCCGATATGGCGGCTGCGCTGGAGCAGGGAAGGGCCGAGTTCGATGCCTGGCGGGTGCGCAAGGACGGCACCGAATTCCTAGCGCATGTATCGATGACGGCGCTGCGCGACCAGGCCGGCGCCTTGCACGGCCTCGCGGTCGTCGTACGCGACATCACCGACCAGCGCGCCAATGACGCGGCTCTCAGGAACAGCGAGAACCACCTCCGCTCGATCCTTTCGACCGTTCCCGACGCGATGATCGTCATCGACGAGCACGGCGTCATTCTCTCATTCAGCGCCGCAGCCGAACGGCTGTTCGGCTATGACGAGAGCGAGGTCGTCGGTAAGAACGTCAGCATGCTGATGCCCTCGCCCGACCGGGAGCGCCACGACGGCTATATCGAGCGGTATCTAAGGACGGGCGAAAGACGGATCATCGGCATCGGCCGCGTGGTTTTCGCCCAGCGTAAGGACGGATCGACCTTCCCGATGGAACTCTCGGTGGGGGAGGCCACCGGCGAGGACCAGCGGCTGTTTACCGGCTTCATCCGCGACATCACCGAACGGCAGCGGACGCAAGAGCAGCTTGAGGAGTTGCAATCCGAGCTGATTCACGTGGCCCGCGTCAGCGCGATGGGGACGATGGCCTCGACGCTCGCACATGAGCTCAACCAGCCAATCACGGCGGTGGCCAACTATGTCGAGGCGGTGCGCGATCTTCTCGCCGAACTCGATCCGGAAGATCTGCCGATGATCCGCGAGGCGCTCGACGATGCGGCCGGGGAAGCCATGCGCGCTGGGCATATCGTGCGCCGCCTGCGCGATTTTGTCGCGCGGGGCGAGGTCGAGAAAACCGTCGAGAAGCTCCCTCTGCTCATCAATGAGGCGGCGGCTTTCGGCCTGATGGGCGCAAGCGAGAAGTCGATCGATGCGCGGTTCGACATCGATCACGATGCGGCCGATGTGCTAGTCGACAAGATCCAGATCCAGCAGGTGCTGGTCAATTTGATCCGCAACGCGGTCGAGGCGATGGGCGGTTCGGAAGAACGAGTGCTGACCGTGAGCACGGGACCCGATCAGGCTGGCTTCGTGCGGGTCACGATCGCCGACACGGGTCCAGGCGTGGCGCCCGAAGTAGCCGCGCAGCTCTTCACGGCTTTTGTGAGTACGAAAAGCGAAGGCATGGGCCTTGGACTTTCGATCTGCCGTACAATAGTCGAAGCAAACGGCGGACGAATCTGGATGGAGCCCCGTCCCGCGGGCGGTACCCTATTCCATTTCACTTTGGTAAGAGCGGAGCCGGAGAAGCTGGATGGTTGATAAGCGTACAATCCACATTGTTGACGATGAGGACGCTATTCGCCGATCGGCCAGCTTCATGCTCAAGACGTCCGGCTTCGCAGTGACGACATGGGCCTCGGGCGTCGAGTTCCTGAAGAACGTGAAGACCGTGGAGCCCGGCTGCATTCTCCTCGACGTGCGCATGCCCGAGATGGATGGTCTCGAGGTGCAGCAGGCGCTCAGCGAACGGGGTGTCGCCATGCCCGTCGTGATCCTGACGGGGCACGGCGACGTATCGATCGCCGTGCGCGCCATGAAAGCGGGAGCCATCGACTTCATCGAAAAGCCATTCGAGAAGGCGGTGCTTTTGTCCGCGATCGAACGTGCCTTCGAGCGGCTGAGCGACACCGAAGGCCGCGCGAGCCGAGCCTCTGAGGCCAGCGTGCTTATCGCAGGCCTCACATCGCGCGAGCAGGATGTCCTCAAAGGCCTGGCTCAGGGGCTGCCGAACAAGACGATCGCCTATGATCTTGGCATTTCCCCGCGAACGGTCGAGGTCCACCGAGCCAATCTCATGACCAAGCTTAACGTCAGAAGCCTCTCCGACGCACTGCGCATCGCCTTCGCCGCAGGGGTCGGCGGCTGAGATCAGGACGATTACGTAGCGACGTCCCGGCCCATTGATGACATTCCCGGCGCTCCCGCAATGGTGCTGGATTTGGTGATGTCTCTCATGGCTGGCGATTTACGTTCAGGTTCCGAAAAAGGTCGGCCGCGCTTGCTGCTCGTGGAAGACGACGCCGGCGTCCGGCGCTCGTTGCAGTTGCTGCTGCAGGCGAAGGGCTTCGACGTGCGCGCCTACGCGACCGGCGCTGCTCTGCTGGCCGATGCCTCCGCCGATGGCGCCCGCCTGTTTGTCGCCGACTACAGCATGGACGACCTCGACGGCATCGAGGTCCTGTCGCGGCTGCGCGCACGCGGATGGACGGGACCTGCGGTTCTCATCACCGCTTATCCCTCGCCAGCGCTCGATGCCCGCGCACGCGCCAAGGGTTTCGACATCGTGCTCGAAAAGCCGTTTCGCGATCATGTGCTTGTCGACACGGTGACAAAGCTCGCAGATCAGGAGCGCCGGGTGTGATGGAAGCTCGGTCTTCCGCAACGCGACAGGCCGAACCGAAAATTTCGGTCATCGGAATCGGCGCCGACGAGCAGTTTGCGATCGCCCGCGAAGCATGCACCGGCGCGCTGCAGTGGCTTGGCACCTATGCCTGTGTCGCCGGTATCGCTGATGTGAATATCGATAACGGCTGCATCCTCCTGCTCGACGGAGACACGGCCTCGCCCGACACCATCGATGTGCTCGATCAGAATGCAGAGCTACGACGCGGCGCGCTTCCGATCTTGCAGACCAGCCGGGCTGATGTTCGTCTCGTGGTATCCGCCATGAAACGCGGCGTGGTGGATGTTCTCTCCAAACCCTATACGCCGGCGCGCCTCACGGGCGCGGTGCTGGACGCGCGCACGCGTTTTCGCGGGCTTGCGCCATCGCCGACTGGACCCGGACGCCCAACGCGCGGGCGGCTTTGACTTTGCAGCCTGTTCACCGCCACGCCGGTCGCCTGGGACGTGCGCACTCTGAGCAAAAATATTCTCGCGCTTTGACGCGGATCAAACCCGCGAAGGGTGATCCCAATCTACGATACTTCCTCCTTCGGTCTGTTCGGAGACCGCCGCACAGCGCGGAAATAGACGCGGAGTGACAGATGACCGCAGCTGCAAACCAGGTGAAGCAAACCCCCTTCGACATGATCGGCGGCGCTCCCGTCGTGCGCCAGGTGGTCGACAGATTCTACGATCTCATGGACAGCGAGCGTGACTATGCGGCGCTTCGGGCGATGCACGCCGAGGATCTCGCACCGATGCGAACATCGCTCTCAGGTTTTCTAATCGCATGGCTGGGCGGTCCTCGCGACTGGTTCTCCGAGCACCCGGGCGTCTGCGTCATGTCCGCCCATGCGAAGCTTGCAATCGATCGGGAAAGCGCAGATCAGTGGGTAGACGCCATGCGCCGCGCGGTGACCGAAGCTCCGATCGATTCAGAACTTGGAACAAGGATGATGGAGGCTCTGTCCGGCATGGCGCAGGGCATGGTGAGGCGACCCGCCTCGGTAGGGTGACGCGGGCGCGTCGGAGCGCTGCCCGCTGGTCTGAGGCAGCCGAGTGCCTCGCCTCCGCCGCACAAGGGCCCCAGCCCAGCCAGGGCGCCCGAAAGCGGCTGATCAGCGACGCGTCAGCGCGTCCTCGATCGAGAAATAGCCCACGACGACGGTGAACAGGGCGAAAACACCGATCACCAGATATTCGAAATTCGCGCCGATCGCACTCAGCATGAGAGCCTCCTCTCTTTGGACCTCTTTGCTCAAGGTGGCGTGCGACAAGCTTGGAAACTTTGATCGGCGTCAAATTTGGTCCTGAGTTTTTGCAGCAGCAAGTCGCGTCGGCCGGGTTGAAACAGCACAGACAGCATATAGGATTGTAGCGCCTTTGAGCCCTATCTGCTCTTGCTGGGCGTGCAATCGGCTGTCGCGATTAGCCTCGGATATCCGACGCTCCGGGACGATCGCAGATTTGGGAAACGTCGGGCGTTGTTGCCGGGTTGACCGCCTTCGTCCTTATACGAAGTTCTTCGCGGATGGTTCAGTGTCGTGAGATTGCTTTCCAAGTTCGGGATTGGCGCCTTTGCGCTTGGGAGCGTCGGCGCAGCTGTCGGATACATCTTGCAGCGAGCGGCGATGACCAAGGCCGACGAAGCCTATATCCGCGTCGCGGCAACGCCGTCGCCATCGCCCGTGCGGTTCGATCCGGCGCACGTCGAGCGACTTCCGGAGATCGTCCGGCGCTACTTCCGACGCGCCATTGCCCCAGGAACAGCGCTGCATACGAGCGTGCAGCTTGAGATGACTGGCAGGTTTCTGCTCGGCGACAAGGAAGACTTGCAGAGCTATCGAATGGCCGCCCGGCAGGTGCTGCGGGCGCCGGACCAGTTCGTCTGGCTTCCGAAGCTGAGGTCTGGCCCGATATCGATCGTCGGCTCCGACGCGCTGGTTGCGGGGGAGGCCTGGACTCGGTTCTGGCGGATGGGGTTGGTACCGGTTGCGCAGGAGCGTTGCTCGCCCGATCTGGTGCGCTCGGCCCGGTTCAGGGCAGCGATAGAGAGCAGCCTTTGGGTGCCGGCGAGCCTGCTGCCCGATAGCGGGGTGAAGTGGGAGCAGGTCGGAGCGGACGAGGCGCAGGTCACCTTCGAGCGCATTGATCCTGCAATCGTCCTACGGATGACGCTCGACGAGGAGGGCGCGGTAAAGGAGGTTGTCGGACAGAGGTGGTCCAACGCCAACCCAGACAAGGTATTCAGGCTGCAGCCGTTCGGCGGGACGATCTTGGCTGTAGCGACGTTCGACGGTTTCACGATCCCAACCGGAGTTGCTGTGGGCAATCACTTTGGAACTGACGATTACCTGGCATTCTTCCAAGCGCGCATTACTGGAGCTGTCTATGGGTAAGTCGAAGCTGCGTATGATTGCCGTCGGAGTGGCGGGAGTCGCCGCAGTTGCGGGAGCGCTCGCCTTCAGCAATTTTCGTGCCGACATGCGACGGCACGAACAGCGGCTCGCGAACCGCAGTCAAACGATTTCCACGCAGTTCGGCCAGCTTGAGTACGCGGTTCGTGGAGAAGGCGCGCCGCTCCTTATGATTCATGGGACCGGGGGCGGTTTCGATCAGGGGCTGACGTTTTCCGAAAACCTTATTGGCAATGGCGTCCGGGTCATTGCACCTTCCAGGTTTGGTTATCTGCGGAGCAGCTGGCCGAGCGATCCATCCTCAGAGCGGCAGGCGGACGCATTCGTCGAACTTCTCGATCATCTGAGACTTGAGAAGGTGGCAGTCGCGGGTGGCTCGGCAGGCGCCTTGCCGGCCGTTCAGTTCGCGCTTCGCCATCCCGAGCGGACCAGCGGTGTCATTCTCTTCGTTCCTGCGGCGAACGTCGAAGGGCACGACCCAAACGAAATGGGCGCATTGAGGAGCTGGATGGTGAAGCGGTTGGTGACCTCCGATTTTCTGTTCTGGGCTGCGAAGGAAGCGCTCGCCCAGCAGATGATCGGCTTCCTGCTTGCCACCGACCCGGAGTTGGTTGCGCAGGCCCCAATTGCCGAGCGGCAGCGAGCCCATGCCATTCTCGACCAGATTCAGCCGATCAGCCGCAGATGGCGCGGAATGCTGAACGACGCCAAGCTGGCAGGACATCCGGCATCGATCAACCTGGGACAGCTGCGGGTACCTTTGCTCGTCCTTTCGGCGAACGACGATCGATTCGGGACAGCGGCAACCGCTAGAGCCATTGCGCGACAGGTTCCTGGCTCCAAGCTAGTGGTCTATGCAACCGGCGGACATATCTTTGTCGGCCATCAGAGAGATTTCTCGGCCGAGACAGCCAAGTTCATCCGCGCTCATCAAACCTGAGCGCCCCTGCCTTGAAGATAGCGTTTCGCATAAACGTGGCGAGTGCTCGAACTCAGACCCGCGGCCTAAGTTTAGATGCAGCGACCCCCGCGCTGAGGCGAAACTGAGCCGCGCAGTCTGCGGAGCAGCGTCGCTGTATGAAGCGCAATCATCAGCTCCTCATTGGTCGGGATTACCAGAACACGGACAGCACTATCCCCGCTGCTTATAATTTGTTGGCTCTCTTCATTCGCCTGCTGGTCCAGCCGAATGCCGAGCCATTCGAGGCGCTCGCATAGTTGGCGGCGGATGCCGGCATGGTTCTCGCCGATTCCGGCTGTGAAGACGACGCCATCGACCCCGCCCAGCGATGCGGCCATGGCTCCGCATTCCCGCGCCGCGCGCCAGACAAACAGCTCTATAGCCTCCCCAGCCGCCGGACTTTCGGCATCGTGGAGCGCGCGCATGTCGCTGGAGATGCCCGAGACGCCCAGCAGGCCGGACTTACGGTACAGGAGCTCCTCGACCTCCCCAACGCCCATGCCGAGTTCGGTCTGTAGATGGAGCACAACGCCCGGATCGAGCGTGCCGCAGCGCGTACCCATCATCAGACCGTCGAGCGCGGTGAACCCCATTGTGGTGTCGATGCTCCTCCCGCCGCGCATCGCGCAAAGGCTCGCCCCATTCCCGAGATGAGCAGCGATGACGCGCCCATCGGCCAAGTTCGTCTCCACCTCTCGCAGCTGCCGGGCGATGAACTCGTAGGAGAGACCATGGAAGCCGTATCGGCGGATACCTGCGTCGTGCAACGCACGAGGCAGGGCGAAGCGGGAAGCGGTTTCAGGCATTTGGCGATGGAAGGCGGTGTCGAAACAGGCGATCTGCGGTAGCGCGGGATGGATCTTCATCATCGCCCGGACCGCCGCGAGGTTATGGGGCTGGTGGAGCGGCGCAAGCGCGCAAAGCGCCTCGAGGTCGGCCAGCAGGGTTTGGTCGAGAATGCGCGGTTCAGCAAAACGCGTGCCGCCATGGACGATGCGATGCCCGATCCCGACGAGCTCGTGACCTGCGAGGTGGCCAAGCAACCAGCCGCTCAATTCCTCGAGCAGGATTGCGTGCGTCAGCCTTTCACCCCCACGCCAGTCGTGCTGATGAAGCAATGTGCCGTCCGCCGCTCGGATGGTCAAAGACGGGCTGATCCCGATCTTCTCTACCTTTCCTCCCGCGACCATATGCGGAGCGGCCGGGTCCTCGAGCGTGAACAGGGCGAACTTGATGCTCGACGATCCGGCATTGAGGCTGACGATCGCCTTCATGGGTTTGCCCGCAAGGGCCCGGGCGCCGCCTTGGGCGCGGCGCGGGCAAGCAGCACCGCGATCGCGCATGATGCCAGACGCGTGCGCAGCGAATCCGCCCGGCTCGTCAGCACGATCGGCACGCGGGCGCCGAGGACCACGCCAGCGGCATCGGCGCCGCCGAGGAATGTCAGCTGCTTGGCAAGCATGTTGCCCGCCTCGATGTTCGGAACCACGAGGATCTCGGCCTTCCCGGCGACGGAGGAGGCAATGCCCTTTTCTCGGGCGGCTGCTTCACTGATGGCGTTGTCGAAGGCGAGCGGCCCGTCGAGTACCCCGCCGACGATCTGACCGCGATCCGCCATCTTGCACAAAGCCGCGGCATCCAGCGTCGAGGGGAGATCGGGATTGACCGTTTCGACCGCCGACAGGATCGCTACCCGCGGTTCGGCAAGCCCGATTACATGGGCAAGGTCGATCGCATTGCGAATGATGTCGGCCTTGTCCTTGAGCGAAGGCATGATGTTGACCGCCGCGTCCGTTATGATGAGCGGCACTGGATGACCGGGAACGTCCATCACATAGGCATGGCTGATGCGCCGCTCGGTTCTAAGGCCGCTCGCCGCGTTGATGACCGCCGACATGAGTTCATCGGTATGCAGCGAGCCTTTCATCAACAAGCCGGCCTCGCCGCAGCGGACCAGCTCTACGGCCCTCGCGGCGGCATCGTGGCTGTGATCGGCGGCAACCAGCCGGAAAGCGGAAATGTCGCATCCTGCCTCCTCGGCAGCCGAACGCAGCTTCTTCTCGGGACCGATCAGGATCGGCGCGATCAGCCCGGCTTCTGCGGCTTCTGCGGCGGCCGCGATCGCCTGAGGGCTGCAGGGATGCGCGACAGCCGTCGCCAAAGGAGACTGGCTGTGCGTCTGCTCGATCAGGTGCCGATATCGATCATGGGAGGGGATGACGATATCGGGCGGCGCCATGCGGGCGCGCCTTATCTTTTCCCGCGGCGCCTGAACTTCGACACGCCCCGCGAGAACAGTTTCCCCCACCGCATTGCGGCACTGACAGTCCAGGAGAACCGAGCCGAAGTTATCGCGTTTCTCGGTAACGACGAGCGTGGCGGTGATCGCATCGCCGATCGCCACCGGTCTTGCGAAGTCAAAGGACTGGCTGAGATAGGCCGTTCCCGCCCCGGGAAGCTCGGTCCCGATCAGGGCCGAGATCAAGCCGCATGTCCAAGCCCCATGAGCGATCCCATCGCCGCTGTCTCCCGACGACAGCGCGAAAAGCTGGACGTCGTGGGCGGTCAGCGTGCGGGTCAGGCTTGCCGTGTCACCGAGCCGGATTTCGTCATACGTACGGTTTTCGATCTGGTCTTCATTGTTCATGCGCGATCGCTCCGACGGCCGTTCACGGCCTCCAATTCGTATCTTCGTTCAATTCGCCGCAACCGCATGAAGATCCATCCTGATCGGCTCAGGCGAACGGCCGGCACGTTTGTCGTAACACATAAGCCTTGTCGCCCTCATAGCGGGCTACCTGCCGATCGGTTAGAGTGGACGAGGCGGCGCGCGCCGGTACGACTTGCCCGGGAAGATCGAACTCACGTGAAACCGGTTTGTCGCCTTGGCGTTCGCTAGGGCAAGGAAGGCATCCGAGCAGCTGCAAATTCAAACAAGGAGCATCGATCATGGAAGCGAATGCGCAATCGACCTCGCTCGAAACCCGATCCGGTCTGTCGCTCCGGGTACGACCCGTCGGCCGGGAGGACGGAGACTTGCTCAAGTCGTTTTTCGCAAAGGTTACGACCGATGATCTGCGATTTCGCTTTCTGTCGGGAATCAATCAGGTTTCTGACGATCAGATCGCCATGATGACCAATGTGGATCATAAACAAACCGAGGATTTCCTCGCGTTCACCGATGATGACACGCTGGTCGCCACCGCCATGATCGCCAAGGATCAGGCGGGCAGACGCGCGGAAGTCGCGATCGTGGTCAGGGGCGATTACAAGCAGAAAGGCGTCGGCTGGACCATGCTCAATCACGCCGCTGAGTACGCCAGGGCAACGGGCGTGGAGACGTTGGAAGCCGTGGAAAGCCGCCAGAACGAACCTGCGATCGGGGTCGAACGTGACTTCGGCTTCTCGGTCAAGCCCTATGACGACGACTCGACCCTGGTGATCGTCACCAAAGAGCTGTGATAGGTCAGGCATGGTGACGCAGGGCTTATCTTCCGGATCGGACGCGATGACGGCCATGCAGCTCGACAGCGTCGGCGCGCCGCTCCGAAGCGTGACACGCACCGTGCCTGAGCCTGGGCCGGGCGAAATACGGATCAAGGTCTCGGCCTGCGGGGTCTGCCGGACCGACCTTCATATTGTCGACGGGGAGGTTCTAGCCCATCTGCCGATCGTACCCGGTCACGAAATTGTGGGCAGAGTGGAGGCGCTGGGCGAAGGGGTAGCGTCATTCCAGATCGGCGAACGTGTCGGTATCCCCTGGCTCGGGCATAGCTGCGGCGCTTGCACATATTGCCGCTCGGGAGCCGAAAACCTCTGCGATGCGCCGGATTTCACCGGCTGCACGCGCGATGGCGGCTATGCGACGCACACCCTAGCGGACGCGCGCTACTGTTTCCCGCTTCCCGCGACCTTCTCCGATGCCGAGGCGGCGCCGCTGCTCTGCGCGGGTCTGATAGGATGGCGCGCGCTGCGCGCAGCGGGCGAGGGGAAACGTATCGGGCTCTATGGCTTCGGCGCAGCGGCGCATATCATCGCGCAGATCGCGGTTTGGCAGCAGCGGGCGGTCTATGCGTTCACGAAATCCGGTGACCGTTCAGGGCAGGATTTCGCTCGATCGCTCGGCTGCCTGTGGGCAGGATCATCCGAGGAGCTGCCGCCGGCCGAGCTCGATGCCGCGATCATCTTCGCGCCGGTGGGCGCACTGGTGCCGGCCGCGCTTCGAGCAGTCCGCAAGGGTGGCAGCGTCATCTGCGCCGGCATTCATATGAGCGATATTCCTGCTTTCCCGTATACAGACCTGTGGGGCGAGCGGTCGATCCAGTCGATCGCCAATCTCACGCGCGACGATGGCGCGACATTCTTCGAGATCGCCGAGAAAGCAGGCGTGAAGACGGTCACGACGGGCTACCCGCTAGAAGAGGCGAACACGGCGCTTGATGACCTGCGGAGCGGCAGGCTCGCCGGCGCTGCCGTGCTCATTGCTCCCGCGTGAATCGATTATGCGAGCCTCGGTGACCGCCGATCGCCTCCAGCGGATCACGGCCGCCTCAGGCGGCGCGCCGGCCGAGATCATGGATGCGCGAAAGCCAGCGGCTGCGACGATCGGCATTCTCTACCGCACCGATCACCGAGTGGCGGACCGGTCCAATCCCGGTGAAGGCGAGGATGTTGCGCTCGAGGCTCTTGAGGCTGGTGCGCGCGATAGAAGAACCGATAGAACAAGCCGGGCATACCCATGGTGACAATCACCCGCGCGGACCGTCCGCCAAGTAGTTTCTCAGGCAGGCCATGTTCCTTGTAGCGAAATGCAAAGCTTGGCCTTGCGACCTGCTCCAGGAAAGCCTTGAGCAAGGCTGGCATGTCGCCGAGCCAGAGCGGGTAGAGAATGACCAGATGCTCCGCGCGCATGATCGCCTGCTGCGCGTGCTCGATGTCGGCCGGAACCAATCCATCCTGCCATTCAGCCTGTGAGCGCAGAACGGGGAACTCGAGCTCGGCCACATTGATTCGTTCGACGTCGTGCCCCGCATCGGCGGCTGCGTCCGCATATGTCCGGGCGAGCCCGTGAACGAAGCGCTCGGAGGACGCGTCGGGATGTCCGTCGATGATGGCTATTCGTGTCATCGCACCCTGCCTTGATCTGGCGCCGGTTCGTCTTCGCGATCTTCAAGCGACGCATAAGATGGATGTAGCATGATAGCGATCATCGAGGGCCTCGGCACCGTAACATTACTGAATGATCTGGCGGGCGGTTGCAGGCATCGCTTGGAACGGGGACGACGAGGTCCGGAGGGATGTTCCCGGCTACAGTCGCACTCGATGAGGCAGTCAGCAGCGGAGAGCAGGATGAAAGCGCTCGTCTATCATGGTCCAGGTCGCAAGAGCCTGGATGAGAGGCCCAGGCCAGAATTGGCGGCGGCCTCCGATGCCATCGTTCGGGTCACGAAGACGACGATCTGCGGCACGGATCTCCACATTTTGAAGGGGGACGTTCCGACATGCCAGCCTGGCCGGATCCTCGGCCATGAAGGCGTCGGCATCGTAGAGGCGGTGGGAGAGGGCGTCACCCGCTTCAAGCCAGGCGACCGCGTCCTGATTTCCTGCATCACCTCTTGCTCGCGCTGCGACTATTGCCGGCGCGGCATGTACTCGCATTGTCTCGACGGGGGATGGGTCCTCGGCAATGCGATCGACGGCACTCAGGCTGAGTTCGTGCGGATCCCGCATGCCGACAACAGCCTTCATCCGATCCCCGCAGCGGCGGACGAGGAAGCGCTCGTCATGCTCAGCGACATTTTTCCGACCGGCTTCGAGTGCGGCGTCCTCAACGGCAAGGTGGCGCCCGGCAGCAGCGTCGCGATCGTGGGGGCGGGGCCGATCGGTCTTGCAACCTTGCTTACTGCCCAATTCTACTCGCCGGCGCAGATCATCATGATTGACCTCGACGAAAGCCGGCTCGCCGTCGCCAGGGCTTTTGGGGCGACCGGCACGATCAATGGCGCCGCCGAGGCGGCTGTGACCCGCGTCATGGAACTCACCGACGGCCGGGGTGCCGACACAGTGGTCGAGGCGGTCGGTATTCCTGCGACATTCGAATTATGCACCCGGCTTGTGGCGCCCGGCGGCGTCGTCGCCAATGTCGGCGTGCACGGAGCCAAGGCGGATCTGCACCTGGAAGAGCTTTGGTCGCGCAACATCACGATCACGACCCGGCTTGTCGATACCGTCAGTACGCCGATGCTCCTCAAGACGGTCGCGGCGCAGCGGCTGCGGCCCGAACAGATGATCACGCACAGATTTGCGCTCGCGCAGATCCTCGACGCCTATGACACGTTCGCGGAGGCGGCGCAGACCCAGGCGCTCAAGGTGATCATCACGCCGTGAGCGACAGTTTCCTATCGGCGCGTCCATCGGCTGGAATGCAACGACCGATCTGAGCCGTGAAGAGTCCGGGCGGCTTCAGCACAACGAAACTTGATGAACGGAGGCAGGCATGGCGATCAAGGATCTTCTCGCCGTCGTGGACACGAGCGACAGTGACGAACAGTTCGTGCAAGATGCGCTGAGCTTCGCGGAGTTTCACGACGCAAGGCTCACGCTCCTGGTGTTATCGGTGATACCCTCGCCCGAATACGGGTACATGTATGGTCCGCCCTTCATCGTCCTGCGGGACTTCCTGGGCGCAGTGGACGCCAAGCAGCAGCGGATCGCGCAATGGGCATCGCGCGCTCGCATCGAGATCAGAACGATCTCCGATCTGCCGGAAGGCATCTACACCAGCGCCAGCGTTCAGGCACGCTACGCCGATCTCGTGCTTTTTGGTCCTGAGGAAGCCTATGGCTATCCGCTGATCAGAAGGCAGATCATCGAAAGCATCTTGTTCGAGTCGGGGCGCCCGGTCCTGATCTTGCCGAGCGGCCACAAGCCTCGGGCGATCGATCAGTTCGCCCTTGGCTGGAACGCGACGCGCGAGGCCACCCATGCCTTGCGGGAGGCGATGACGATCGCAGCGGTGAACGCCAAGGCCGATGTGCTCGTTCTCGATGGGCGGCCTTCGACCAAGGGGCACGGGTCGGAGCCCGGAGCCGACATCGCGCATCATCTCGCGCGGCATGGCTTTGGCGCCACGGTCCGGGCCATTAGTGGCGGCGGGGATTCGGACGCGGAGATGCTGGTCCGGGCGGCGCGCCAGCATGGCGCCCAGATGCTCGCGCTGGGTGCCTATGGTCATTCGCGCCTGCGCGAGATGATCCTGGGCGGCGTGACGCGTGACCTCCTCGGCGGCGCGGCTTTGCCGCTCCTCTTTGCTCATTAGAGTGGCCTTGGCGGAAAAGACATCGCGGGGGAGCGCAGGGATCTGGGCGTAAACTAACCCGTGCTCGCATCCGTATAGTTCCTGATGGCACGCGGCCGGCGCAATCAGCACTCTGCCGCGATCGTGGCGCGATGGAGAGCCCCCATGAAGAATGTTCTGTTGCTGGTGCATGACGACGGCGGCCAGGAGAGTCGGCTGCAGGCCGCCCTCGATCTGACGCGCGCGATCGAAGGACATCTGATCTGTCTCGACGTCGTTGCGATGCCGGCGCTGGTCGGAGATCCGCTGGCGGCTAACGCAAGCGCGATGCTGCTGCAGGACGAGCGTGAGCGGGAGGACGTGAATGTCGCAAGTCTTCGCGACCGGCTCGGCCGCGAGGATGCCTCGTGGGATCTGAGTTCGGTTGTCGGAGATCTTGCTCCGGCGATCGAGGATTCAGCCGCGCTCGCCGATGTCATCGTGGTCAATCGCACCCTGACGGGCTCATCGCGCCATGACCTGAGAGAGCTCGCAAGCGAGCTCATCATGCGCTCGGGCAAGCCGATCCTCGCCGTGCCTGAAGCCTCGCCGTGTTTCCGGCCGAGCGGACGGGCGATCGTGGCATGGGACGGTTCCGCAGCCTGCACTGCGGCGCTACGCGCCGCGGTGCCGCTGCTGCAGCTTGCTGAATCGGTCATCCTGCTCGAGGTCGATGATGGCGCGCTCGAAACCTCGGCGCGCGACGCAGCCGCTTACCTGTCCAGGCACGACATTCATCCGCTGATCCGCTTCGAAAAGCTTCTTGGCCGCTCGGTCTCCGACATCCTGGTCTCCGAAATCCGCGACCGCCGCGCCGATTACATGGTCATGGGCGGTTATGGCCGTGGTCGCCTGATCGAGACCCTGTTCGGGGGAGTGACACGTAGTCTGCTGAGGCAAAGCCCGGTGCCGCTTTTCCTCGCCCGGTAACGCCCGCAAAGAGCCCTGCATGACACTTTACCCTCGGGCAAAGTGTCATAGACGACAAAGTCGCGTGCCTCGGACGAGAAGCGATTCACTTTTCGTTCTGGTTGTGCATGATTCGCGGCATGTACCAGTCACCGATCCACGCCTGCGCCGAAGCGCCCCGCCTGGACATGCCGGGCTTGCTCGAGGTCCTCGCCCGCAACTCGGCGCGACCGCGCTACGCCTTCATGGTCCTCAACCTCATCGCCAAGGTCGCGGGCCCAGGAGGAAGCGCGGGGCCGACCGTTCAGCGGGAAGGCCGTGCTGTCTCGATCCGCGACTGGCTGTGTGACGCGCTGATGCCGATGGGGCACCGCGAGCCAAAGCGGGTCGCGCTCGCCTCGCGCATACGGGAAGAGCTTGCCCGCGCTGCTGCCCTGCCTGACGACCCCGCGGCAGCGGTGATAGCGATCGACAGCGAAATTCGTGAGCGACTTCGCGCTTCCGGCAAGACCAACGTCAGCCGGGCGGTATCCGACCTCGTTCGCGCAGGTCTTATCGTCCGTCACTATCAAGGCTATTGCGTCGATCATCACAATCGCGGTGGCCAGCGACAGGCGGTCTATACGCTCACGCCAATCGCTCGCCAGCTTCTCCGTGACGAAAGCCCGGCGCAAGTCAGCGACAGTCGGCCTGCGCGCTTTGCCCGCTGAGCAGTGGATGGATGCTCTCAGGCCTGAAGAACTTCGGTTGCCGAGCGCCGGCGGCTCGCAGCCGCCTTGGTCGCCGCTCGAACGGCTGGGGCAATTCCGGATCGGCCAGCGCCTAACCGCGCAGGCCGCGGAGCGCATCATCCTGAGCCGCGATAAACTCGTCCTCGTGCTCGACGCGTAGCGCTCGACACCCAGGCGCGGCCGACGACGATGGAAGAAGCGCCTTTATCGGCCGCGGCATTCCAGTGGCATATCCGATGCTCACAGCACCAGCCATTGAACCATCGACAGGTAAAGTAGAATGCTTGCCAGATCCTGGACGATCGTCGCCAGTGGTCCTGCGCCAAAGGCGGGATCGAAACCGGCGCGATCGAGCAGCCATGGGAGCGTGACGCCAAAGACACTGGCAAAGGCGCTGGCCGCGACCAAGGCAAGCGCGACCGCCAACGCGAGTTCACTGCTTCCGAATGCGAAAGTGATGCCCAGCAAAGCGATCAGCCCCAGCAGGATGCCGATGAGCAGCCCGGTAGCCGCCTCCCGAACGACGACATGGCCAAGCGCGCGATGCTCAAGCGTAAGCCCGCGCACTGCGATGGCCTCGGTTTGCGTGCCGACTGCGTCCGCCAAATAGACGATCGCGGGAATGAAGAAGGCTATGCTGACGTTGACGGCAAGCGCCGCCTCGAAGCTCGCCATCAGAGATGTCGCGAGCATGCTCCCTAACGCTCCGGCCAGAAGCCAGGGAGCGCGCTCGCGCAAGCGCTGCAACGGCGAGTCGAGGAGAAAGGCTCGGCGTGCGCCCCGTGTCTCGCGCTGCAATCCTGCGAAGCGGTGGAGGTCCTCTGCGTGTTCCTGCCACAGGATGTCCATCAGGATTTCCGCGCGCAGGCATCCGAGGAAAACGCCGCCGCTGTCGACCACCGGAAGTGCCGGGACATTGTGGCGGTGGGCGGCAAGCGCCGTCCGTTCGGGCGTGCTCTCGATGTCGACGACAGGCCATGGACACATCAGGGCGCCCACTGCTTGCGCCGAATCGGCCGCGGCCAACAGATCGCGGGTGTCGACGACACCTGCTAACCGCCCGTCCTCACCTGTGATCGCCACAACCTCGACGAGATCCCAAGCGCCGCCCACCATGCCCGAGCGAACCTGGCAAATCGGATCATCCGGCGCGGCAGTCGGTACCTTGCGCGCGATGAGGTCGTGGATGCGGCGCGCCGATCTCACCGCGCTCGTTGCCTCGCGCGAGGCGGTCGGCGCTGCCGAGCTTTGGGCATTTGCGTCTGCCATCAAGTCGCTCCGATTGCCCATGGAGAGGGGAAGCCACTCTGGTCATATGGCGTCGTGCGCGGCAAGCACTACGGCGGTGATGTTCACCGCCCCGGAACGGCTCGGGGCCGATGCCCTCGACTGGCGTCGCAATCCAGAACCGACTGCCTGAAAATCTCCGCTCGGCGGGGCCGCGGCAATGAGTCGATAACCATTTTTCGGCAACTGCCGGTTTGTGCCAAATCAGAGTTTCTTAAACACCATGCATGATCGCGGTTGGGACCGCGCGCTCCTCGCGGGCGTCCTCTATTTTCTGCTTGCGACGGCCACCATTACCCTTACCGCCAACGGAACGGGCATCGCTGTTTTCTGGCCAGCAAATGCCGCGCTCCTGGCGCTTCTCCTGGTCGACGACAAGCCGCGCTGGACCTCGGTGTTGGTGGCAGGGCTCATCGCGAACCTCGCTGCCAATCTCGTGACCAGAGGCGTGTTTCTGGGCGGCCTGCTCTATGGAGCGATGAACCTTCTTGAAGTCGCACTTGCCGCCATCGCGCTACGAAGTAAACTCGGTATCGCGAGCCTGATCGGCCAGCCCCGTGCGCTCGGCACATTCATGCTTTGGGCGGGGCTGATCGCGCCCGCAGCGAGCGCGGCTGGAGGAGGGATTACCGCCGCTCTGGTCTTCGAACAGAGCTTCTCCGACGCGGCGATGACCTGGTACCTGGCGGACGCGCTCGGATTGCTCATCTTCACCCCCGCCATCGTGGCCGTCCTGCGAGGTGAACTCATCCGCTGCTTCGCCGCCGCCTCGCTGAAACGGAGCCTGGAATTTGCGGTTCTTCAATCCCTGGTCGTCCTGAGCGCGGCTGCTGTCTTCTTCGCCGGCCACAAGCCCCTTCTGTTCGTACTCTTCCCCTTCGTCATGCTCGTGAGCTTCAGGTCCGGCAGGCTGGGAACCAAGCTCTCGGTTCTCCTCATCGCCCTGATCGGCGCGTCGGCGACGCTCACCGGACACGGCCCTATCGTGATGTTCGCGAATGCGCAGGATCAGCAGGTGCTCTATCTTCAATTCTTCCTTGCGGTCCTTCTCTTCACCTGTTTGCCGGTCACGGCGGGCCTGGGGGCTCGCAACGCCCTCGCAAGTGATTTGGTCGAGGAACAGCGCGCTCTCCTCGAGCGCACGCAGGAACTCGCGCGAAAAGCGGCCACCGATCCGCTCACGGGCGTTTTCAACCGTGCTGGCTTTCTCAAGGCTGCCGACCTGGCGATGAAGAATCCGGCCAACCGGCCGATGTGGCTGATTGCCATCGACGTCGATCACTTCAAGCAGATCAACGACAATTTCGGTCATCAGGCCGGCGACGAGGCGCTGATCTGGATCGCATCGGTTCTCAGGGCTACTCTGCGCCACGACGACGTGCTTGCCAGGATCGGCGGCGACGAGTTTCTGGCCATGCTTCCCGCCCGTTCCGAGCAGGAAGTGCGAAACATCTGCACGCGCCTCGTGACAAGCGTCAGCACGTCGCCAAGGCTCCTCCAGGGCAAGCTGATGCCCTTGTCGATCAGCTGCGGGGGTGCCCCCGCCAGGCCCGACATGGCCATTGAAGCCCTCATGCAAGCGGCCGATCGCGCACTCTATGAAGCCAAGGCGCTCGGCCGCAATCGCTCGCTTCTCGCCGCCTGAGCTCGGAAGTCCGTCCCTCGCAAGCGGTCGAGCCTTGCCGTAGAGCTGTCGCCGCATCATGTTTCGGGAGACCTGCTCCTGGAACGCTGATCATGGCCGATACTCCGTTTGAATCGCACCCTGTGCACAAGCATCTGCTGGTGCTCGCCAACCCCTCGGCCCAAAGCTTCGACCACTCGATCGCCTCGACTTATGCGGGAGTGGTCAAGGACAGCCGTCAGGAGATCGTGATCCGCGACCTTTACGCGATCGGCTTCGATCCGGTGCTCAAGGCATCCGAGCGCCCGATAGGCGCGGACTGGTCGCCTGCTCCGGATGTCGAGTGCGAACTGGAGCTGCTGCGTTCAGCCGACCTCCTCGTGTTTGTCTATCCGATCTGGTATGGCCTGCCGCCTGCTATGCTCAAAGGCTATGTCGAGCGCGTTCTCGGAGCGAACTACAGCTTCCGCGATCTTCAGGGGGCTGTGGGCCAACCGCCTGTTCAGGGTAAGCCGCTCGTCTCGTTCAGCACGTCCGGCGCCCCGCTGCCCTGGCTGGAACAGCAGGAACAGGTCCATTCGCTGAAGGCGATCTTCGACGTCTATCTCTGGCGCGGCCTGGCAATGAGCCGAGCCGAGCATTTTCGGATCGACGCGGTCGTCCCCGATATGGATGCGGCATATGCGGCAGAGCAGCTGGACCGTGTGCGCCGCGCGGCGCAGAACTGCTGCGATATGCTTGCCTCGGGCAACTATCGGCGTGAAGCGGAGGCCGAAGCAGCAAGGCGCGCCCGGCGCGGGCAGCACTGAACGAGACAAGCCGGTATCATATGTGTGCAAGGCGGGGGAGGGCACGCGCCTCTTTCGCCCTACGTGGCCAGGTCTGAATCGGTTGAGCGCACGTCGCCCCTCATGCGAATTCAGGGAGCGGCCCTTTCCGGCGGTGCACGACGGTGAAGGTGTCAATAATGCCACGCTCAGTCGCCCCTTTGGGCAGCTTTTCGGTGAACGACCGGCACGAATGTCATACTATCCGTCAAGACAGCCCTGACGAGAGGATTGAACAATGGATGCCAAGACGAGCGCAAGCCCCCTCAGCGACCCCGGCAAGGAACCGGCAGCACTGCGATCGCTGCTTGGTCGCACCAGTCGCGACTGGTGGCCGAACCAGCTAAGCCTCGAGATTCTTCCGCATCATGGCCAGAGCGGGGATCCCTATGGCGACGACTTCGATTATGCCGAGGCGTTTGCTTCGCTCGACTATGCGGCCGTCAAGGCGGACCTGAAGGCCTTGATGACCGACAGCCAGCCCTGGTGGCCGGCCGACTATGGGCATTACGGCCCTTTCTTCATCCGCATGGCCTGGCACGCGGCGGGCACCTACCGCACCGGCGATGGCCGCGGCGGCGCGAACTCGGGCCAGCAGCGCTTTGCTCCGATCAATAGCTGGCCGGACAATGCGAACCTTGATAAGGCGCGGCGGCTGCTGTGGCCGATCAAGCAGAAGTACGGCCGGAACCTGAGCTGGGCGGATCTGCTGATCATGGCGGGGAACGTCGCCATCGAGTCGATGGGCGGGCCTGTTTTCGGTTTCGGCGGCGGACGCAAGGACGTCTATGAGGCTGAGAAAGACGTCTACTGGGGCACCGAGGAAAATTGGGTGGGCCAGGGCGCCAAGACGCGCATCGTCGAGGGCAAAGCGTTCGAAGATCCGCTGGCCGCCGTGCAGATGGGGCTTATCTACGTCAATCCCGAAGGGCCGGACGGGAATCCTGACCCGTGGCAATCGGCCCGCGACATCCGCATGACCTTCGCGCGAATGGCGATGAACGATGAAGAGACCGTCGCGCTCACGGCCGGCGGTCACACGTTCGGCAAGTGCCATGGCGCAGGCGACGCCGCCAAGGTCGGGCGCGAGCCGGAGGGCGCCGACATCGCCCAGCAGGGGCTCGGTTGGCAGAGCGGCCATGAAAGCGGCATGGGAGACCACACGATCACCAGCGGCATCGAAGGCCCCTGGACGCCCACGCCGGTCAAGTGGGACATGACCTACTTTCACATGCTTCTCGACTATGAGTACAAGCTCGAGAAGAGTCCGGCCGGCGCCAAGCAGTGGACGCCGGTCCATCCCGCGCCGGAAGATCTCGCGCCCGGCGCGCATTGAGGTGGTCCCGGAAATTCGGACAGGGTGTTAAGCTCATCCCGACCTGAAGGAATGGACGGGAATGAAGACGACGAGGAAGCGCTACAGCGCGCAGTTCAAGGCCAAGGTGGCGATGGAAGCGA